>JASHRN010000123.1 GCA_030037335.1 Candidatus Acidiferrales bacterium
GTCAGACAAGACGAATAGTCCAATATCGGAAGCAACGCGAAAGCTGTCCTCATTGTTTTCGCGGGCGCGGCCCACGTCAGTGCATGCGCCGAATTCAATTTCGATCGCGTTCTCAGTCGTCATTCTGTTGATTCGAGCTGTTTCCACCTTGATCGTTCTCAGGTTTGACCTTGTGTGCCATGGGGAAACCGATGCTCTTGAGCCACGCCAGCACTTCTTCTACCGCCGCCTGCTTGTATGGGCCGGTGATTACAACAAAAAACTGCTGGCCGCGAAGCGTACGTCTTGGCCGGATTGTCGCCGGAAAATTCTGCGCCTCGATGCGCTGAAAGACTTCCTGCGCGCGCTCCTGCCTTTCAAACCGACCAACCCAGATGAAAGTATTCGGGTTTTCTGACGCGGCTCTTGGAGTGCGATTGCCCCACTCCATGCGAGGGAAAACTTCCGGCACAGTAGGCTTCGCCTTCGCGGGAGCAACAGGATTGGCTGCTGATTTATCGGGCGGTTTCGAGATGCTTTCCGACACGACCGTTGGCGCCGTCTCAGGAAGGGAAGCCACAAACGCTTCAGGGGGAGGAGTCGGCGCTGACGCCACAGCCGGCGGCTGAATCCGGGCCATCTTTTTGTTCAGTTGCATGGCTCTGAGGCCCACCAAGATCAGCAAGGCAATCGCTACTATTGCGACTACGCGGAGGGCTCTCGATTTACCCTGAGGCCTTAGGACTAATGTTGGTTTAGCGTACTCGAGGGACGCTGGCGGCGTAGCGCGAAGCGAAGAAGCCCCTGCGACGGCTAATGAAGCTGGGCCCACCGGGGCACCGGTGGCGCGCGTGGAGCGCAAAGCATTCTCCAGTTCCGCTATGGATTGGAAGCGCTTCGCAGGCTCTTTTTCGAGGCACTTCAGAATTGCGCGCTCAATATATACCGGGATATTGGGGTCGATATCATGCGGGGGCACAGGAGCCTCTTGCATCTGTTTGAGCGCGATTGCCACTGGCGTATCAGCGCGAAATGTTTCCGAGCCGGTGAACATTTCGTAGAGCACCAGGCCGAGAGCGTAAATGTCAGTGCGATAATCCACAGGCTTCCCAGAAACCTGCTCGGGAGCCATGTATGCAGGAGTGCCAATCATTGCACCGGTCAGCCGCGTGCCTGATTCCATGGAGCGCGCGATGCCAAAATCCATGATTTTCACGTTGCCCTGACTGTCGATCATCACGTTCTCGGGTTTGAGGTCACGATGGACGATGCCTTGAGCGTGGGCCTCCTTCAGACCGGAGCAAATCTGCAGTGCCAGATCAACTCCCTTGCGCGCAGGCAAGCCGCCGAAGCGGCTCAGCACCGAGCGCAGGCTCTCACCTTCGACAAATTCCATTGAGGTGTAAGCAATTCCGCCGACGCGATTGAATTCGTACACACGGCAGACGTTTTTGTGGGTTATTTTGCGAGCGAAGAGCAGCTCATTCTTGAAGCGCTCCGTCGCGGCCTGATCGGAAGCAATTTCGGATTTGATGAGCTTGAGAGCAACAATCTCGCCAGTTTCGCGGTCGCACGCTTTGTAAACGTTGCCCATGTTGCCGTGGCCCGCTTCGCTCAAAACGTCGTAACGCTGTGAGAGCGCGGCCAAGCTGCCTGAGCTTAGATTGAGATTCGGAAGCGGCGAGCTGCCCGATGACGAAGAGCGATTGTTTGGGTTTGTCGCGGTTGGCGGGGACAGCTCGTCGAGCAGGATGGTTTTTTGAGTGTTGGCGCTTGAATGCGCCGACTGCGAGGCATTCCGGGCCGATGGTTGGCCATCGGATGCCTGGCTCGCAGGCACAGGAGTACCGCTTGTTTTGGTCAGTTGGTCCATGCTGGGCCTTTCTACAATAAAACACCAAAAAACGGGTCAATGGGGGACTCTTGCGGTGAACCTGTAAGGAAAAAGTATCTAGTACGAACGGACTAGAGGCACGCAGAGGCAAACAATGCGCGTCAGGCGCAAAAAAACGAGGCCGCGAACAGAGCGGCCCCGCAGGACGGCTGAGCAAAATGCTTGGTTAGAAGGTTAGTTTCAGCGCGAACTGAAGCTGGCGCGACGACCCGAAATCGCCCGTCGGGAAACGCGTGCTCGTGATCACGCCAAAGGTTGCGCTGCCCACGTTCATGTTCGGGTCACCAAAATTCGGATGATTGAAGATGTCGAACGCTTCAGCCCGGAACTCGCTACCGATGCGTTCGGTAATCTTGGTGTCCTTGATCAACGAAAAATCAGTGTCCACAAAGCTGGGGCCGATAATGCTGTTTCGGCCCTCATTGCCGGGTGAGCAAGCGAGTGTCGCGCCGGAACCGGTACAGGGAGAGCTGAAAACAAGTGGGTTCGCGATCCACTGCACTCCATAGGTCCCAACTGCCGGTACGCTTTCCGTATCAATCGGCCCACTCACATTTGGGCGAATCGTGGCGTCGGGGAAAAGCCCGCTGACTCCACTCATGTACGCGGTCAGAGGATTGCCACTCTGCGCCTGGGTGATAATGGCAAGCTGCCATCCCGAGATCGCCCGGTTGCCTTTGAAAGGCAATTCGTAAAAGCCGCTCAACACGAAACGATTCCTCGCATCGAAATCCGAAGGACCGTACTCATTCCGGAGGTTATAGCTGTCCTGCGGAAAGTCGTTCGGGAAATCCAGCGACGAATAGTCGAGGGATTTCGAGTAGGTGTAAGAGGCAAGAAACTGGAATCCGTGAGTGACTTGTTTATTAAGAGTTGCCCATAACGCGTTGTAATTTGAGTTGCCATTGCTGGTCACTTCCTCGATTCCACCAAAATTCGGGAACGGAGCGGCAGTTGCCGGCGCGAAAACGCCGCCGACGACCGCTGGCTGATTCTCATTCAGGATCTGCTGCAAATGAGTGCTCTTGGAACCTACGTACGCTACCTGCAAGCCCAGAGTGTTTGTGAGTTCGCGCTGAATCGTGATGTTCCAATCTTGCGCATAAGCATCATGATAGTTGGGATCGACTGTATATGGCGAGATGCCCGTTGGCGTAATTGGCGGATTTTCCAGCGTAATGCTGTTACTCGCTGACGTCGCTTGGAACGGAGTTGCATATGGCGGATTCCCGCTCAGTCCCGAAACGATATTTGTGGTCGGCTGCTGCGCCAGAATCGCGTAGCCGGCTCGAATCGAAGTCTTGCCGTCGCCCCATGGATCCCAAGCCACGCCTAAACGCGGCTGGAACAGCTTGTCATTTGTGGGAAAAGGCTGGGACACATTCGGCGTAATGGAATCTGTGGCCGGATCAAAGGTGGCGAAGCGATCCGTCGATTCCGAAGGCGTTCCGTTCCAGTCATAGCGGAAGCCGAGACTCCAAGTGACGTTAGGCTTCCACTTGAAACTGTCTTGAACGAAGGTGCCCCAGGCAGGCATCAGGATCTTATCGTCCGAATTGCCTTCCGTGGTGCTGAACGCTGCAGCGGCGTCATTCAGGAAATTCGCCAGCGTGGTGAATGTGAACGACCCGACGTTTTCCCCAATATTATTATTATAGAATCGGCTGATATCCACACCGAAGTCGAATGAATTGCGTCCTTTAAGCCAGCTTAGAGTGTCATTGAATGCGACGGTCGTGTCCCCCCGTCCCTGAGGCTCGCCAGCCGGATCGCCAAATTCGATTCCGATATCTTGGATCGTGATGCTCGGCATTCCGTACTGCGGTACGCCTGGCGGCAAACCGATCCCGAGGCCCGCCGGTGTTACCTGGCCGTCGTTCGGCAGGAAAGTTATGAACAGCCGATTGAATCCAAGACGGACTTGGTTGGTCAGATTCGAATTAAAGATATGACTTTCGCTGAGCGTTAGGAGCTGGCGCGAACCATCGCGAGTGTCTCCGAAATTGGGAAGATTTGTCCCGGATGTAGGTTCAAAGCGGTGATCCTTTTCGATCGCGTAATATCCGTGAAACTCGTCGCTGTTTGTGAGATTCACGCTCACATCGCCAGTCCCGATGTCTTCATTCACCGGTGCGTTTGTTGCGCCCAGAAACGTCGCGCTGCCCGGTACAGTTCCTGGGGCGCCGGGCGGGGAGAAGCTTAAGGATATTGTTCACCGTCGGATCCGACGACGTTGTTCCAGCATTGCATCATTAACTTA
>JASHRN010000124.1 GCA_030037335.1 Candidatus Acidiferrales bacterium
CAATGGTGATGTTTTCACCGATGCCGGGAAGATAATGATAAGTCCAGTCTTCGAAAGGATAGGTGGTGGTTTCGCCGCCGCCTTCGGCAGCCGGACGTTGATACGGTCCACCAGAGGGATTCGACTCTTTATCGTCGGGGGGGCCCCAGATCAAATAAATGCGTCCGCGATCGGTTTTCCAGCCGGGGATGCCGGAAGTAAAGTGTTCGTTCGCATATGCGATGCGCTCGTAATAATCCTCTTTGTAAGTGTTCTCCGCCGAGCCCGGGTCAGGATTACGTCGCTCCCAGAAAGCTTCGATGAAATTCTCACGCTCCTCATTTGTCTGCAGGTGCAGGAAAGCAGATCGTTCTTCTGCCGTGATAATATAGGAAACAGGCCCGTTCAGCCAGTCGCGATAGACAGGGAGCAACTCCTTTTCGAGATCCTTTTGCTTTTTCTTTTTTGCCTTTGCCTGAGCGTCTTGCTCCTGCTGGGTGCTATCGGCCTCTTGCGAGCGCGCCAGAACTGGAAGCAGAAAAACGAATGCCAAAATGGCAACGAGAGGTACGACCCAGCGGCGATTCATTGGTGGACTCCCCCTAGACACCCAGATTCTATTCCCCAACTCGACACCCGTCAAGCTAAGCTGCTCAACCGTTAAGCCTTACCAAATCGGATTCACAGGCAAGGCGGTGGGTTGCCTATCCCTCGGAGCGAACTAACGCTCTATTTAGCGATTGTGCTCGGCCCAGTGAGATGGTTTTGGTGTTGCCGGAATGTCGAGTACTATGGGAGGTGAAAAAAAGAGGCGGATCGGCAGCCGGGGCCATTTATTGAGAAACTTTTCCCTCCCTCATAGCGTATTAACTTGAGGATGGAAGCCTGCATCTGACTTAGTGTCGTTTTTCGGGAAAAGATAATGAAAACGTGGAAGAAACCAGTTCTCATTATAGGCGCGATTGTCGTGCTGACGATCATTGTAGTCGTCAGCGTCAAGTCGAATAAAGATACGGTCACGGTGCAAACGGCGTACGCAGCGAAAGGAAACATCACGTCGCTAGTCACAGCCTCTGGCGAAATTCGGGCGCAAAATTACACGAACGTGCTTGGACAGGGAATCGGCAAGATCACAGACATCGATGTCACAGAGGGAGACGTCGTCAAGAAGGGCGCCGTGCTCTTGCGTGTGGAAAAGATTCAACCTGCGGCGGACGTGAAAGCACAGCAGGCCACCATCGATTCAATGCAGGCCGGCGTGCAATCGGCGCAAGCGGCGGACGTGGCCGCGCAAGCAGACGTGCGACAGGCCGAAGCAAATTTGGAAAAGGCCGAGAATGACTGGAAGCGCGGCCAAGGACTTTACCAAGCGGGTCTCATCGCCAAATCCGATTACGACACGTATAAATCCGCGTACGGAGCTGCGGTTGCCACGCTCGCGGGAGACCAAGCTCGCGCGAAGGAGGCTCACGATCAACTGACGGTTGCGCAATACAACGCCGCGCAGGCTTCCGCGACGGAAGTGCATCTGCGTGACGTGCTGGACAAGACCGTTTATGACGCTCCGATCGCGGGCGTGGTTACGTACATCCCGGTGAAGGTAGGCGAATATGTCGTTCCCGGCATTCAGAATGCTGAAGGCAGTTACCTTATGACTATCGCCGATATGTCCGACGTGAATGCCGAAGTGATGGTCGACGAAGCCGACGTGCCGAATGTAAAAGTGGACCAGCAGGCTACCGTTACGATTGATGCTTATCCTGGGCAGGTCTTCCAAGGTCATGTTGTCGATGTCGGCGAAGAGGCCATTCTGCGTACTTCTGGCCTGGCAACCACGCAGCAAACCTCCGCCAACAGCCAGGAAGCGCGCGATTTCAAGGTTCATGTCCGCCTCGATGAGCCCCCAAAGGGAATACGGCTAGGACTTTCCTGCACGGCAAGAATCGATACGGGCCACAGGGACAATGTGGTCACAGTTCCCATTCAGGCTCTCGCGATGAGAACCAAAGAGGAGTTGCAGGCCGACCAGGATCGGCAAAAGGGCGGCTCCGGTGTGACTTTGGCTGCCGCGAAGCCGGCTGTCAATCCCGACGGCACAACCTCGGATGATATTCAAGGCGTGTTCGTGGTCCGCGATAACAAAGCGATTTTTGTTCCCGTGCAGACGGGAATCAGCGGCGTGACGGATATTGAAGTTACGAACGGGCTCCATCCAGGTGATGTGGTCGTTACAGGCAGCTACGAAGCGCTGCGCTCGCTTCACTCAGGCACAACGGTCAAAATCGATAATTCCGTTCCGGCAATAACGAACTGAGTTACCCTTTCACAGGTATGCACATCCTAAAACGATAATTCTGAGGAGCACGAAAAGCAGATGGCGGTGGAAGAAATCGCGACGCAATCTTTCCGGCAGGATTTGATTGATTCCGGCGTAGTCATTTGCACGGAAGAATTGTGGAAAACGTATGAAATGGGCACGGAGCACGTACACGCTTTGCGTGGCACTTCGCTCGAAATTCGCAAAGGCGAATACGCCGCGATCATGGGCCCATCCGGTTCTGGCAAGTCGACGCTGATGAATTTGATCGGCTGTCTCGACTCGCCGAGCAAGGGTTCATACTGGCTCGCAGGCCGGCTGGTGAGCGACCTGGATGACGACGAACTGGCTTACATTCG
>JASHRN010000125.1 GCA_030037335.1 Candidatus Acidiferrales bacterium
TCAACCTTCTCGTTACCGGCGGCAGCCGCGGCGCTCACGCCATCAACGAAGCCATGACCGGCGCGCTGGACTTGCTCGCCCCGAAAAAAAATCAGCTTTTCGTGGTGCATCAGACCGGCGAACGTGACTATAATGCCGTTCGCGAAGCGTATGTTCAGCGCGAGTTCAACGCGGAGGTCAGTCCCTTCATCGGGAACATGGCGGAAAGGTTTGCACAGGCCGACCTGATCGTTTGCCGGTCAGGCGCCATCACGGTGGCTGAAGTTGCCGCCGCTGGGCGTGCCGCCATCTTTATCCCTTTCGGTGCCGCCACAGACAGTCATCAGCTTCGCAACGCGCAGGCCATGGAGCAATCCGGCGCTGGCCGCGTGATTCCGCAGGACCAGTTGAATCCGGAACGTTTAGCAAACGAAATTCTCTCTCTTTTAGGTTTATCCGCATCGACGGGCCAGCCCCCGAAAATAGAGGAAATCGAAAAGAACGCACGCGCTCTCGGTCGTCCGAGAGCCATCGCGGAAATCGTCGACATCATCGAGGGGGTTGCACGGCCATGACTATTCCATTCGGAAATTTTCAGCGCATTCATTTGATCGGCATCGGCGGCAGCGGCATGAGCGGAATCGCCGAAGTTCTTCTCGCGCTCGGTTACGCGGTCTCCGGCTCGGACGTGAAATCTTCGCCAATCACTGAGCGCTTAAGCAATCTCGGCGCGAAAATTTTCGATGGCCACGCAGCGCAACACGTTCACGGCGCGCAAGTCGTAGTCGCGTCTTCCGCGGTGCGCCCCGATAATCCCGAGATTGTCGAAGCCCGCAAGTTGAAAATCCCCGTGATTCCTCGCGCCGAAATGCTCGCCGAGCTGATGCGCCTGAAATACGGAATTGCCGTTGCCGGCGCGCACGGAAAGACAACCACAACTTCGCTCATCGCTTCCGTTCTCGCCGCTGCGGGATTTGATCCCACGTTTGTTGTTGGCGGCCGCGTCAATGCTGCCGGAACGAATGCCCGCGCTGGACAGGGCGACTATATGGTGGTGGAAGCCGACGAGAGCGACCGCTCATTCCTGCTTCTTGCGCCGGTCGTCGCCGTCGTTACCACCATCGACCGCGAACATCTCGACCAATACAATTCGCTCGAAGAAATCCAATCCACGTTTCTCGAATTTGTGAACCGCGTCCCATTTTATGGCGCGGTCGTGCTCTCTCTCGACGAGCCCAACGTCCAAGCCATTCTTCCCGGCGTCAAACGTCCCATCGTCACTTACGGCGTTTCCAATCAAGCCGATCTGGTGATCAGCGAAATCGAGCTCGCCGGCCTCGACAGCCATTTTCGCCTCACGTATCACGGAGACGATCTCGGCAAGTTCCATCTGCCTTCTCCGCCGGGAATTCACAACGTGCGCAATGCCGCAGCCGCAGCCGCGGTCGCACTGTATCTTGGCATTCCCGCCGATCTCATTCGCGAGGGCCTGCATAAATTCGCCGGAGTTGGCCGCCGCTTCGAAATCAAAGGAAAATTCGCTGGCGTGACGCTGATCGACGATTACGGCCATCACCCCGCCGAAATTCGTGCCACGCTCGAAGCCGCGCGTGGGTGCGACTACAAGCGCCTGCTTGTTCTTTTTCAGCCGCACCGCTACACGCGTACCAAGCATCTGTGGGACGACTTCTGCCGCGCTTTCAATCTGGCCGACGTGCTCGTCGTATCTGAAATTTACGCCGCGGGCGAAACTCCCATCGACGGCGTCACCGGCCAAAAGCTCGCGGAAGCCATTTCCGCCGCCGGCCATAAGAATGTGGTTTTTTCCAGCACCATTCAGAAAGGCGTGGAAATCCTTTTGCGCGAGGCCCAGTCCGGCGACGCGATTCTGGCCATCGGCGCCGGCACGGTGAATCGCTCGCTTGACGAACTGGCTTTGCTTTTGGGCACCGAACAGCAGCCGAGAACCCGCGTGAGCTCCTAGAGAGCGCGCAAAAAGGAATTGAGAACGAGAGAAATTTGGCGAAACTGAAAAAAATCGAGCCGGACGCTTATCCACAGGAAGTGCTCGCCGAGGAAGAGCCTCGCTATCTTCGCCGTCAAAAGCCGGTGGAGATCAAGCGGCGCAAATTCGGCAGAAAAGCATGGAAGGGATATTTCCGCGTTGCTTTGCTCGTCGTCATCGCCGCGATTTGTGCGGGAGCGCTTTTCACCGTGGGACAATTTCTCCTCACTTCTCCCACGATGGCGCTGGCGAGCCCCAGTCAGGTTGGGCTAACCGGAAATCATTTCGCCACGCGCGCCAGTATTCTGGAAATTTTCGCGCCGGACCGCGGGCGCAGCGTCCTCCGCATCCCACTTTCTGAGCGCCGCGCGCAAATCGAAGCGCTTCCCTGGGTCGAACGCGCCACTGTTCGCCGGGCGCTGCCCAATCGCATCGAAGTCGAAATCGTCGAACGCACGCCCGTCGCTTTTTTACGCGATGGCTCGGATTTATTTCTCGTCGATCGGCAGGGAATGATTCTCGACCGCCCTCTCGAAGCCGATTTCCATTTTCCCGTTGTCACGGGGATCAATTCATCCATGCCTCGCGAAGAGCGCGCGCGCCGCATGCAAATGATGTCCGATTTCATGAACCAGATCCGCGAAGTCCGTTCCGACGCTGGCGATTCCGTCAGCGAAATCGATCTTTCCGACGCGAACGACGTGCAGGCGACTTTCGCCGGCTTGCAGGCCTCCGGCACTTCCATTCCCGGTGCGCTTCTCGTGCACTTCGGCAACGGCGACTTCCACGATAAATTTCAAGTCTTGTTGAATAACATTTCTCAGTGGGAAGTTGCGGCCGGACGCGTTGCGTCCGTGGATTTGCGATTCGAGCGCGAAGTGGTGGTGAATCCTGAGAATCCTGTGGCCACGCCTGCCATCGCAAAAGCCGCACCCGCATCGGTGGCCAAAAAAACCGCGCCCGTTTTAAGAATTGCGCCGGCCGTCGTATCGCTCGCTCCTGTGCGCTTGGCATCGGAAGGCAAGCTGAGAACCCTTCCGCCAGCGCACGCGCACAAAACTATTGCACGGCCGAAAGCGACAACACATGGCAGATCAAAGCCGCGGTCAAAATCGAGATCGAAGTCTCGGGCAGCATCCAAAAATGAGCATCGCGCCAAAAAAAGGAGCGCA
>JASHRN010000126.1 GCA_030037335.1 Candidatus Acidiferrales bacterium
TATCCACTTTGAATCGCGGTGCTCCACTGCCCTTCTCGCAGAAGACCAATGTTTCGCCGGAAGATGACGGACGTTTTTCGTTCTTATTTTGTGTTTCGCCAAAAAGCTGCTGGAACTTCTTGGTTTTTCTAAGTATGGCTGCACCCCTTTGTTGGAATGAAAAAACAGGCAGCCCCGGGAAAAATCCAAGACTGAAAATTCCCACGCGCAGATCGCCGCGTTCAAAGAGCAAGAAGCCAGCGACATCAGGCGAACTGCTCGGGCCCCAGCGCTGGAAAATGCAAATGGTTGGCCTTTCAGGGAGGGGATTTTTAAAAGTACTAGTATCAGACTTTTACCTACTTTATACAGGGTAAAGACCTGAGGCGGTGTTAGGAGAAATTTTCCCAGTCGAGGTAGATTTTGCTTAGCGAAAAGCGTGTGTCGAAACGGTAAGTACTGTAAAACTACAGAGTTAGTGGCCCCAAGGGATTCCGCTGAGAAGCGATGAGGAGGTCTCCCTGAAACGAAGACGAAGCGGGACGGCGACCCAAAGCCTCAGTTGCAGAAAGGTGGACGAGGTCGGGATTATTGTTGGTCTCGGAGACGTGGGCGAGGACCAGAAAACGCGCGTGAGCGTCGAAAGCCTCGCCGTCAGCCAGGTATTCGCTAACGATGTGATTGGAAAGATGGCCGGTGCGGCTCATAACGCGCTGCTTGACGTACCAGGGATACGGGCCGACCTTGAGCATTTCGAGGTCGTGATTGGATTCAAGGATGAGGCAATCGGCGTCGCGAAGGTGAAACTTGACGAGCTCAGTGAGATAGCCGAGGTCGGTGACAATGGCGACTTTTGTGCCACCAGAGCGAAATGTGTAGCCGACGGGATCGGCGGCATCGTGAGGGATGGTGAAAGGAGAAACTTCGATATCGCCGATGGTGAAGCGTTCACCGGCGCGAATGTGCTCGACGCGGTCGATTTTTTTCGCGGAGGCTTCAGGAAGAATGCGACGGATTTCAATGCAAGTGCTTTCGGTGAGGTAAGCGGTGGCATGGAAATGAGCGAGAAGCTGCGGAAGGCCGCTGGAGTGATCGGTGTGTTCATGGGAAATGAGAATGCCGTCGAGACGCTCGGGAGACTTGCCGAGGGCGGCAAGGCGGCGGAGAGTTTCTTTGCGTCCGAGGCCGGCGTCAATGAGAAGAGAAGTGCTGTCGGTTTCCAGCAGTGTGGTATTGCCGGAGCTGCCTGAAGCCAGAATGGAAACTCGAAAGCTGATAGGCCCTCGCGAGCCGCGCGAATGCGTGCGGTGATATGCGCGACTTGCGATGAATGATGACAAAGGGAAGAACGTTCGTCAACGGAGAAGAAGCAGTCATCTAACCCTGGTGGCCCCATGAGTGCTTCCGTTAGGAGCCGGTCTGTCTGCGCGGCGACCAATCAAACAGTTTTCGCCATTGATGCCCCAGGCACAAAATGGCGTCCAGGCTTGGCGCAAAGATGCTTTTAGCGTAGAATCTGAGGTGATGAGCAACATCTCCAAGCTTCGACGAGTGGCTGTTTTTGCGTGCTTGGCGGCGCTGCTGTTGGCAGCCTTGACACCTGGTGCGGCGGGGTTGGCGCTTGCCTTCATGGTTGCCACGGTCTGGTTTTTTGTTGGGATTGCCCTAGTTGTTCTGTTGCCCTGCGCTGAAGAAGATAGTCGTGGGCAACAGACGTTGGCATTAGCTGCTTTTTCTCCTCGACCTCCTCCCGCAAAGTAGTTCCTCGCGTTTGGCCGTGACGCCACGGCCCGAATTCTCAAAAACCTAAACATACGCGGGAAGATTCCTGCGGATGCCATGCTTTCGCTTGGACGCCGATGGCCCGGAGGGGCTATATGTCGATAAAACGCAAATGGCTGAGGGTGGTCTTTTTGATGATGCTGGGCGGTGCGTGTTTCTTTGGTGGAATCGTAAATCCGAAGGACATCGAAGACCTTCTGCACATCATGAACGAAACGAAGGTCGAGTTCACGATTCCGGATGAAAACGACAACGGTGACAGCGGTCCGGGCGGTTATCGGTCATTGATCGAAATCGGGGAACCAGAGGCAGAAACGCACTCTGGATGGGGTCAAGTGGTCGCCGGACGGGATAGCCTTCCGCGTTAACTTGTACGCGAAAGCGCCGCATTGGTTTGGAGGCACAGAGTTGCATCGCGTGGGTAGTATCGTTGAAATTCTTTTTAGTCCCGGCGAGGCGGCCGCCACAGTCCACGACCGCCTGTGGTTGCCCCTTGTCGTATTAGGCGTGACCGCCGCGTTTGCCAACTATCCCGCCATCTTCGAACTCGGTCGGCAAGAGTTCCTGCAAATGAGGTTGGATGCTACCCCAGACGGAATGTATCCCATCAGCCTTGCCATCCTTCTCTTGCTCACGTTCTTCGCTCCTTTGCTGCTGCCCCTTGGGGCTTGGCTGACCGGTCTACTGATGAACTTCTACATCCGGCACCTTCTGGACATTCGCGTCAGCCGCAGTCGCGTGGTGTGCTTTACCGCTTATGGTCTGCTGCCCCTCGCTATCGAACAACTACTGATTGGTGTGCTGAGGCTCTTCTGCCGTGGAGATTGCAATCTGTTCAACCCTGTCGCTGCCAATCTCGCGTTTTTCTTGAATGTTAAGACCACTCCTGTTTTTTGGTATGAGTTCGCGAAGGGCGTGGACATATTTTCTTGCTGGGCTGCTATAGTGCTGTGCCTGGGACTTGCTGTCGTCGCGGAATTAGAACCTTGGCTGATTGTGCCACCTGTTATCCTTGTTTGGGCGGGTACGGCCCTATTCAACGCGTGGCTCTTGGCATGAGTGTTCTCAAACGCGCGCTACAAAATCGAGGCGTCCATTCACCACAACCTTAGCAGGCGAGGTGCTTGGGTTGGAGCCTGAAGCCGTTGAGGTTGCCGAGGACGGCGGCGGAGGCGGTGGAGGGCTGAAATATTTGCCGGGCGAGAGATTGAATTTCTTCTGAAGTGACGGCTTCCATGGCGGCGATGCGATCTTCCGGCGAAGTGTAATTCCCGAAATAAAGGAACTGGCGCGCGAGGTCGCTCATGCGTGAGCCGGTGGATTCGAGAGAGAGAAGCGTGCCTCCTTTGAGATTGGCTTTGCAGCGGCGAAGCTCGTCAGCGGGAACGGGAGTTTCTTTGAGTTTGCGGAGCTCAGCAACAACAGAGGCGATGAGGCGCTCGGCGGTTTCGAGGCTCGTACCGGCGTAAATGGAAAGCATGCCGGAGTCACTGTAGTGATTGGTTTCGCTGAAAATGGCATAGGCAAGGCCCTGCTTTTCCCGGATATTTTGAAACAGGCGCGAGGACATACCGCTGCCGAGAAGATTGTTGAGGAGAGAGAGCGCGTAACGACGCGGATCGGTCATGGAGCAGGCAGGCATGCCGATGCAGATGTGGACCTGTTCGAGCTCGCTTTTGGAGCGAGTGGCGAGAGCGGCAGCGGGTGCAGGGGGAATTTCGGCATGGCCGTTTTGAGCGGGTTTGGAGCCACCGAAGCGTGGAACTATGAGGTCAAGAAGCCTTTGGTGCGAGATGTTGCCGGCGGCGGTGATGACAATGTGATTCGGAGCGTAGCAGCGGCGAAAGGCGGAGCGGAGCGTTTCACGATTGAAATTGCCGACGGTCCTGGAGTTGCCGAGGATGGGGCGGCCGAGCGGATGCTGGCCCCAGAGATTTTGGGTGAACATTTCATGAACGAGATCTTCAGGATTGTCTTCGACCATGCGAATTTCTTCGAGAATGACGGAGCGCTCACGATCGATTTCATCAGCGGGAAATTGCGGATCGAGAACCATGTCGGAGAGAACGTCGAAGACGGTTTCCAGATGCTCATCGAGGACACGAGTGTTGAAGCAGGTCATTTCCTTGGCGGTGAAGGCATCGACCATGCCGCCGACGGAATCGACTTCGCGGGCAATGGCTTCGGCAGTGCGACGGCTGGTGCCTTTGAAAAGCATGTGCTCGAGAAAATGGGAGATGCCGTTGAGCTCAGGAGTTTCGTTGCGGGAGCCGGAGCGAATCCAGATGCCCGCAGAAACGGAACGAACATTAGGCATGGATTCGGTGACGACAACGAGGCCGTTGGGCAGAGTGGTTTGCTCGACGGGACGGTTCTCAAAGGGCATAGCCATTCCTCTAGTCAGCGCGCGACGAATTAGCTCACGCGCAAGAATTGAAAATGAATCAGTGAAATGACGAGAGAAAGAATGAGCACAAACAGGGAAACTCTACCGCGACGGTTAGAAAAGTTTCTCGTCGGGAGAGAGTTTGCCGTATTCGCTGGTGTAATGCAAGGGCACGTCGGAATAGGTTCCACGGTCGAGGGAATAAACTTCGCAACTGGAGTAAGGGTGGGAGTAGACGTGAAGGCTGGTGGCGCGCTCGTTGAATTCGGGAAGATTGAGGACTTGATGCACAGGTTCTTCGCGCTGGACGGTGCCGGGATGGTCGTAATCCATGTCGTAGGAGATGCTCGGCGAGATGCGGCAGGTGCCGCGGGCGTGGTCCTGATTTTCAACGCGGAAATTCTGGACGCGCAATTTGCCGATGGGCACGGCCATCCAGCAATTCTGTCCGCGATGATTGTGAATGCGGCTGGACTGGCCGACTTCCCAGCAGATAGCGATGACTTCAAAGAGCGGGCATTTGAAAACGAGGTTCCGCGTGTAATGACTTTTGGCGTAGAAGAGGTAGGGCTGGAGGGTGTCGACGCGAATTTGGTTTTGTTGGAGGTATTTTTCGATTTTCGGGAGAGTGAAATCTTCGCGATGAATGGCGGAAAGTCCGTTGACCCATTCATCGATGGCGAGTTGCGGCATGGGGCCTCCTTCGAAGGAAAAAGCTGCGTCGAGCGAAAGTATAGCGCCGGTGCACGAAATTGGTGTTGAAAAAAATGTTTCATTGAGCGTGTTAAGATGAATGGAATGAAGCCGGAAGTGAGCCATATTAGAGTTGCGGATGATTGCGACTGTTTGGTGGGCAAGTCGCTCGAGGAATTGAAAGAGCTTGCTATCCGCATGGGCGAACCGGCGTATCGCGGTGCGCAGATGTATGCAGCGCTTTATGTGGAGCGCGTGGCGCAGATTGGGCGCATGACAGTGTTGTCTGCAGCGATGCGGCGGCGACTGGAGGAAAGTTCGCGAGTCGGATTGCCGGAGATTATGAGGCGGCATCGGTCGGCGGATGGGACCGTGCGGTACGTTTTGCGATGCGCGGCAGATGGAGGAACACCGGCGTTGGGTGTGACTCGCGACGCGGTGATTGAAACCGTGTTCATGCCGGAGGAAAAGCGGCAAACGATTTGCATTTCGACGCAAGCGGGCTGCGCGGTGAATTGCCAGTTCTGCCTGACGGCGACGCTGGGATTGGTGAGGAATTTAACGTCTGGCGAAATTGTAGGGCAGATTCTTGTCGCGCTGGAAGACAATCGCGCGTCGCTGAAACCACAGACGAATGTTGTTCTGATGGGACAGGGCGAGCCGCTGCTGAATTATGAAGCGGTGATGGCGGCACTGGGAATTATTCTGGATGCGAAGGGACTGGGGATTTCGCCGAAGCATGCGACGCTTTCGACGAGCGGAATCATTCCCGGGATTGACCGGCTGGCGAAGGAAAAAGTGCGGCCGAAGCTGGCGATTTCGCTGAATGCGTCGAACGATGAGCAGCGCGATAAGATTATGCCGATCAACCGAAAGTATCCGATTGCGAAGCTGATGGAGGCGTGCCGGAATTATCCGCTGCGGACGTGGGAGCATTTGACGTTTGAGTATGTACTGCTGGGCGGATTCAACGACAGCGTGGAAGATGCGCGGCGCGTGGCAAAGCTGGCGGGGAATTTGTGCGCGAAAGTGAATCTGATCCCGTGGAATCCGGGAGAATTGCCGTACCGACCGCCGGATGCGGAGAGGATTGAGGCGTTTCGTAAGACGCTGGTCGAGAAAGGGCAGCGCGCGTTTGTGCGATATTCGCGCGGGCAGGACGTGATGGCGGCGTGCGGGCAATTGGCGCTGGTGGAGAGTGCGGCGAGAGCGTGAGAGCTCCGCGCGGGGAAACGCCCAAATGACAGCATCAACCAAAAACTACATTGCCGCTAAATCGTGCCTGGAGGTGGCATCAAGCGCTTGTATTTTGATAACGATGACAGCCCCTTAACAATGCCAAGAGTTTTTTCTCCTCTGGAGCCGTCCATATAGAACTTCATCTGATGCACACAGGCATCAAACTCTGCTTTCACAGAAAAAACGACACATCCGTAGTAATCGAAGAATACGGCAGGGAAAGATTTCGGTACGTGATACCACTCTCCCTTTCTATCGCAGTACGCACTTTGGGCGTCCAACCCAAGAGCTGATCTGTAGTGCTCCGCAAGAACCATGCCTTTCTGCATGTTGAAGGGAGTCTACCATTGAGCATTGCAAGGGTCATCGAAGAATTTGTTGGTTGATCTTCCGCGAAGCGATCCGAACAGCATTCAGACTCTTGCTGGAAAACTTCTGGCGCGCTTCGCAGCCGAGCGCGGCTAGAGAATGGCGAGGGCGGAGAGGAGGCGGACGGTGGGGTGTTCGCGGCGACGGGTACGCAAAGCTACTAAATAATTCCGATTACAGACATCATTCTGCCAGTTGTTCGTTCGCGGCGATAGCTGAAGAACAAATCGGGATGGCAGAAAGTGCAGAGCTCGGAGACGAAGATATTTTTCGGCGAAACGCTGGCGTCGGTGAGCAAAGCGGCGTTGGCGGCCTTCAAATCGAGATGGCAGCGAGGAGGAGGCGGCTGGTGGCCGGGAGGCATCATGGTGAGCCACGGAAGCGGATTTGGATCTTCGCCGGAAGCGAGGGCGTCGAAGGGGCCTTCGAACCACGATCTTGCTTGCGGAGATTGCGCAGCAAATTCCTTCACAACGTCAGGGCCGACTTCGTAGCAGCACTGGCCGATGCCGGGGCCGATGGCAGCGAGAACGTCGGCGGGCTTAGTAGCGAATTCCATTTGCATGCGGCCGAGCGCCTTTGCTGCAATGCGCGCGACAGTGCCGCGCCATCCGGAATGGATCGCGGCGACGGCGCGATGACGAGGGTCGACGAGCAAGATGGGAATGCAGTCAGCGGTTTGAACGGCGAGAAGCAAGCCGGAAGCGGAAGTGGCGAGAGCGTCACCTTTGGGAGGCTCGGCGGGCGGCGCGGAGATGATGTGCGCGACGTCAGAGTGGATTTGGCGTAGCGTGACAAGGGGCATTTCAGTGGCACCGAGGGCGTGCACAAAGCGGCGGCGATTTTCGTCGACGCGCTCGCGGCGGTCCCAGTCGGTATAGCCAAGATTTAGAACTTTTTCGGTGCGCGTGTTTCGCGGATCGCTTGAATCGAGAACGCTGACGCCGCGCGGGCGAGTGCTGAAGCCGTGGGTGAGCCAGTTGAATCGAGTGAATGGAAGCGATTCGAGAATTTGCAAGCCGGAGACATTGCGAAGACGCCACGGAGGCGCGGGCGCGCCGGTGAAGGATCGAGCGCGGCGGGACTCTCGAGTTTTTGAGCAAGCTTTTGACAAAGATAGCATATCGCATCCCGTTCGGAAGCGTTTCCATTATAATGCACGCCGACGCTAGCACGAGTGGATGCGCGGAGCAGGTGCGACATGATCGTCGGAATGGGCGCGGATATTGCGGAGATCGATCGCGTGGAGGAAGCGATTACGAGATTTGGCGCTGCGTTTATTGAGCGTGTGTTCACTGAAAGCGAGGCGCGATACTGCGAGCGGCACAAATCGAAATCCGAGCGGTATGCTGCGCGATTTGCGGCGAAAGAAGCGGCGATGAAGGCGCTGGGCACGGGTTGGAAGCGCGGCGTGCGCTGGCGCGACATTGAAGTGCGGAATGAGCCGAGCGGCAAACCGGGGATTCATCTGACGGGTGCAGCAGCAGAGCACGCGGAGAGGCTCGGCGCGCGGCATTTTCATTTGTCGATTACACACAGCGGGAACGTGGCGTTCGCGCAGGTGATTCTAGAAGATTAGAAGTCGCGGGAGACGGACCGAATTCGACTACATCGCGCGGATAAAGCGCGCGAAAGGAAGAAAGCGAAGAGCGTCTTTTGTCGGAGCTAAAGCTCCGACCCCCTGAAAAGCATTTATCAACCAGAATTTCGAGACGAGCGCGCGGTAGTGGGCTACTTCGAGTTTTGGTGAGGTCTGGTTCGGAATGCGAAAATCCAACCGGTAATATTGAATCCTGAGAGTTGCTAACTGCATTCTAACGACGCGATTTCAGTTCCTGGGCCGGTAAGGTTCGAGGCGCTGCGGGATCGTGTGTTCGGCGACGAGAATGCAGACGAGCAGAGCCGGAAACCACAGCGCTGCGGTAGCGGCTAAAAGCCACAGGTCGCGTGCACCAAAAGCATAGGAAACTCCGAGCGCGAATCCGATTGCGCATATTTTAAGCACATTTAGCCGCGACCTCGAAATCTGGAACTCACGCAAACATCCCGGACAGACCCAAGGCCGCCCCGTATGGAACCGTGTCCACGGCATGATGGTGCCGCAAGCGGACATTTGACGACTGGTCGCCACATTCTGGGTTCCTATAACACCATACCTTACGACCTCATTCGAAGCAGCTCCCTACGAGAGGCGCCACGGATGCCAGCGCAGCGGGGTCGACGGGGATTTTGACTTCGAGCCAGCGATTACGCGGCCAGGAGCCGGCGACGCGCACGTTGAGATAGTTGCCGGTGATTGCAGCAGTCCAGTTGTCGGCTTTGCGACCGAGGGTGAGGACGCGAGTTTTTCTGCCCTGCTGTGAAATCCAAAATTGCTGAGATTTTTGCTGCGCGAGTGCGCGAAGCTCGCGTGCGCGTCCGTGGATGATGTGCGCGGGAAGTCGACCTGGAAGGTGTGCGGCTTCGGTGCCGGGGCGCGGAGAAAAAGAAAAAACGTGGAGGTAGCTGAGCGGGAGGGCGGCTATGAAATTCATCGTGGCAGCATGATTTTCATCGGTTTCGCCGGGGAATCCGACGATCATGTCGGCGCCGATGGCGGCATGCGGGAGAGTTTCGCGAATGAGTTCGACGCGGCGGGCATAGTGCGCAGCGCGATACCAGCGATGCATGGCGCGCAGGATACGATCCGAGCCAGATTGCAGGGGCATGTGGAAATGAGGAGCGATGCGCGGCTCGGAAGCGATCAAAGCGATGAAATCCTGCGTGATGTCGATGGGTTCAATGGAACTGAGGCGAAGGCTCGGAAGATTTGTTTCGTCGATGATGCGGCGGATAAGCGCGTGAAGTGAAATGCGCGGCGCGAGGTCGCGTCCATAGCTGCCGAGGTCGATTCCGCTCAGAACGATTTCCTGCGCACCGGTTTCGACGAGATGGCGAATTTCGTCGAGGACGGCGGCGGGAGGGAGGCTGCGGCTGCGTCCGCGAACGAGAGGAATGACGCAGTAGGCGCAGCGATGATTGCAGCCGTCTTGGATTTTGAGAATGGGGCGAGTACGAGAGGCGACGAAAACATCCTCAGGTAAATCGCCGCATAGATCGTCGCGTGAATCGTCGAAGGAATTCGGAAACGCGATGGGAGGAATGTGCGCGGACATTTCTTCGCGCAGGATGCGCGAGGAAGGTGCTGGCGAGTTGACGGACACTGCAGAAAGAGGAACGAAATTCACGGCGCTGCCAGTTGCGAGTTCGCTGATCGCGTGCTGATGGGAATTGCCGACGACCCAGGAGACTCCAGGAAGCGCGGCGAGTTCTTCGGGAGCGCGCTGCGCGTAGCAACCGGTGGCGATGATCCGGGCGGCCGGATTTTGGCGATGGATGCGGCGGATGGATTCGCGCGCCTCGGCGTCAGCGGCGGCGGTGACTGTGCAGGTGTTGAGGACAACGATGTCGGCGGAGGCGTCGGATTCAGCCGCGGCGCAGCCTTGGGCGCGTAGGCTGTGGCTAATTGCGTCGGCGTCAGCTTGCGTGGCGCGGCAGCCGAAATTCTGGATTAAGAAAGTGGCCATGGAGGTTGACTCAAAAACATTATTACGCGAGGCCGACGGAATGCCAATGCTCAAAAGGCCGGTACGGGCATATGCGGCAGGAAAACAATTGATGGCGCTAAAGTGCGGAGAACGTGATCTGTGACCCGTGAAACGCGAATACTCCGCGCAAGAAGACTGCGCGATAGGAAGCAAACGAAAGGCGATCGTTTTTTTTGTCGGAGCTAAAGCCTGCCACGACAGGCAGGCCTGTCTGCCAGAGGCAGGCTCTGACCTTACTGACGTGGCTCGCGCACATTGGCAGCATGGACACGACTACATCGCGCGGATGAGGCACCCGAAAGGAAGAGGAAACAAGAGCGATTTTTGCCAGAACTGAAGCTCTGCCCCTCCGAAGAGCAGTGTCGAAGAGTTGCGCCAGACAGCAGCAGATGAAATTATCTCATCTTACCGCGAAAGCGATCGAAGCGAGATTATTCGACCCAATCAGTCGGATAATGGCCTGCCAACTTCTGGTGGGCTCGATTCGGATTGGTTGAGACAGAGGTGCGACGAGGTGGCCGGGATGGTAACATTGTGATAGATTCTGAAGAGCGGTTGCCGGGTTCTGGATGCGCTTGATCATTCGATCTTCAATCTGCCTCGCTGTTTTCCTTTGGCTGGTTCCTTCCCTTGTGCGGGCTCAGGGAGGGCTCCCGATCACACCGAGTGGCACTAGTGTGTTTGGCGTCGAGACAGGCTCAATATCGGTTTTCCTGCGCGACGAGTTAGGCCAGCCGCTCTCGGTGACACCTCAACTGACGATCCACGACACAACCGGCGGAGGGGGGTATTCCCTCTCCGAAGCGCAGCAGATCGGGGACGCATGGGTTTTTGCAGGCCTTCAGGCGGGTCATGAGTACGACCTTGCAGTAAGGGCCGAGGGTTATCAAGTGGACCATGAGGACATAACGCTTCCACCGATCGATGGCGCGCAACAGCACGTGGTCGTATTTCTCAATCCGATCGGACAAAAGAAAGAGGTGCGGGGTGGAATGATTTTGGCGCCACGCGCGCAAAAGGAAGTCGAAAACGGACTCAAGGATTTGCGGGCGAGGAAGTTCGACTCCGCCGAAAAACATCTCACCAAGGCGTTAAGCATTGCTCCGGCGAGCCCGTTCGTAAATTACGTGGCGGGCATGGCGTATTTTCTCTGGGAAAAATTGCCACAAGCGGAACAATACCTCGCAAAATCGGTATCCCTCGACCCGCGGCAGCCGGCCGCGCTGTTGGGATTGGGGGCGGTTCGATTCCAGCTCAATGAGGACGCAGGGGCGATCGAGGTGCTCAAGCAGGATGTTCAGTTGGACGCGAAATCCTGGAAAGGCGAATGGATGCTCGCGGATGCCTATTTGCGCCAGAGGAATTACGCAGAAGCGCGCGAATCTGCGGAACGCGCGATGGCAATAGGAAAGTCAGACGCGGCGGCAGCAGAGCTCCTCTTGGGGGACGCACTGGCCGGACTGGGAGAGCGCGAAAAGGCCATAGCCACGTTTCAAGGCTACTTGAATAAGCATCCGGATGATAGCCGGGCGGCGCAAATCCGGGCGCTTGTAACGCAACTGGAGAAGCCTCCCCAAGTTCTGTCGCCGGTGGTGGAGCGTGTCGCGAGCTCATCGGGGCCGTCGAACGTCACGCAACCAGTCGTAGCAATGACGGCTGATATTGGAGTTCCTGCTCCGCCAGTCGAGTTGGCGCCAAAGGACGACTGGGCGCCTCCCGACGTGGATGCGGCGAAGCCGTTTTTAATATCTGGGGCGTCGTGCTCTTTGCCAAAGGTAATGGCGGAGGCGGCGAAATATGCAGACACCTTCGTGACCACGCTCGGCGAGTTTGCGGCGAAAGAACAGTACCAATCCGTCGAAATTAAGAGAGATGAAAGGTTGGAAACGCCGGAAACGCGAACCTACAGCTATCTGGCGGTGGTGGAGTCAGACCCACACTTCGTTGAAGCGGGCGAATTTCGCACGCCGCTCTCGGGTCCACCGGACGTACCGGGCATGCTCGTGGATGAGGGGACACCGGCGCTGGCGTGGGTGTTTCACCCATTTTTCAGGGACTCTTTCAATTGGAGTTGCGAAGGGCTTGGCGAATGGAAAGGCAAAACAGCGTGGGTGATTCATTTCGAGCAACGAACCGATAAGCCAACCAGCCGACTGCAGTCGTTCGAGACTGCCACCGGGGAGTATATGCTGCCGCTCAAAGGCCGCGCCTGGGTTGCGGAGAACGGCGGCGAAGTTATGCATCTGGATACGGACCTAACCCATGCGATCAAGAAGATTGGAATGGTGCGGGAGCACTTCTCGATCGATTACGCACCTGTGTCGTTCCGCACGCATAAACGCGTGTTGTGGCTGCCGCAGGATGCGGATGTCTATTACCAGATAAACGGGCACTATATTCACCACTATCATCACTACAGTGATTTCAAAATGTTCTGGGTGGGTACAAGCGAGAAGTTCTCGAAACCTTCCTACGCGCTAAAGGATAAATCTCAGCAGAAATAGTTTTCCCGACCGCCGAACATCCCCCCAGAGACTCGATGCGAATTGTCGCGAGCGAAGACGAGTCGGACCGCTCCACTCCGAATGATGGACACTTCACAATTCCAGCGCTGCGGACATCTTTTGAGACTGAAATCATACGGACAGTAAATACCTCATCAGCAGCAAGGCCGGTCTACAGATCGGGGTCGTAGTTGAGGTTGGGGGCGAGCCAGCGCTCGACTTCGCGAAGGTCCATACCTTTACGGCGGTGATAATCGTCGACCTGGTCGCGGCCGATTTTGCCGACGGCGAAGTATTTTGATTGGGGATGCGAGAAATAAAGTCCGCAGACGGATGCGGCGGGATACATGGCGAAGTTTTCGGTGAGGCGAATGCCGGTATTTTTTTCGGCTTGCAACAAATCGAAGAGCTGGCGCTTTTCGGTGTGGTCGGGCGAAGCAGGATAGCCGGGTGCGGGACGAATGCCGCGATATTTTTCGCGAACGAGGTCGTCGTGGCTCAAATTTTCATCGCGGCCGAAGCCCCAAGCGTCACGAGCGCGCTTGTGGGTAAGCTCGGCGAGAGCTTCGGCGAGGCGGTCGGCGAGAGCTTTGGACATGAGAGCGTTGTAGTCGTCGTGAGCTTTTTCGAAATTGGCGACGAGCGGTTCAATATTGATGCCCGTGGTGACGGCGAAGGCGCCGAGGTAGTCGGCAACAGCGGATTCTTTGGGAGCGATGAAATCGGCGAGAGCGAAATCGGATTCACCTTCGGGCTTGGCAATCTGCTGGCGCAGAGTGTGGAACGTGGCGAGCGAGCGCGAACGAGATTCGTCGGAGTAGATTTCAATGTCTTCGAGGACGCTATTCGCCGGGAAGAAGCCGAAAACAGCGCGCGCTACGAGGAGATTTTCGCGGACGATGCGCGCGAGAAGAGTTTGCGCGTCGTCGAAAAGTTCTTTGGCGCGCGGACCGACTTCGGGCTGCTCGAAGATGCGGGGGTAAATGCCGCGCAACTCCCAGGCGTGGAAAAAAGGCGTCCAATCGATATACGGAACAATGTCGGTAAGGGGCACGGGAGCGCACGTACGAACTCCGGTGAAGGATGGGCGCGGAGGCGTGTAAGAGCACCAATCGAAGGCGGGCTTGCGCGCGCGGGCGTCGGCGAATGAAAGCAAGGACTGCGTCTGCGGGCCGCGATGCTTTTCGCGAGTTTTTTCCTGTTCGCTGCGGTTCTCGTTGACGAATTTGTTTTTCAGATCGTCACTGAGCAGATTGCCGACGACGCCGACAGCGCGCGACGCGTCCTGCACATGAATCACGGGCTGGCGATACATGGGCGCGATTTTGACGGCGGTATGGACGCGGCTAGTGGTGGCGCCGCCGATGAGAAGCGGGACATCGAAATTCTCGCGCTGCATTTCCTTGGCGACGTGAGCCATTTCTTCGAGTGAAGGCGTGATAAGGCCGCTTAAGCCGATCATGTCGGCTTTGGAGTCACGCGCGGCAGCGAGAATTTTGTCGCTGGGGACCATCACGCCAAGGTCGATGACTTCGTAATTGTTGCAGCCGAGGACGACGCCGACGATGTTTTTGCCGATGTCGTGGACATCCCCTTTTACCGTAGCCAGCAGAACGCGGCCTTTGGCCGAGCCGCCTCCAGCGGCGCGTTTTTCTTCTTCCATGAAAGGTTGCAAGTAAGCGACAGACCTTTTCATGACGCGCGCGCTCTTGACGACTTGCGGAAGAAACATTCTGCCGGAGCCGAAGAGGTCGCCGACGACGTTCATCGCGTCCATGAGCGGGCCCTCAATGACGGCGATAGGCTTGCGGTATTTCTTACGGGCCTCTTCGGTATCGACTTCGATGAAGTCGATGATGCCTTTGAGGAGCGCGTGCTTGAGACGCTCTTCGACGGAAGTCTGACGCCAAGCGAGGTCTTCGACTGGCGTTTTGCCCTTTTGCTTTACGGAATCGGCGAAGGCGAGAAGGCGCTCGGTCGAGTCGGGACGGCGATTGAGAAGCACGTCTTCGACAAGTTCGAGCAAATCCTTGGGAATCTCCTCATAAATGGCGAGCTGGCCGGCGTTGACGATGCCCATGTCCATACCGGCTTGAATGGCGTGATAGAGAAACGCGGAGTGCATCGCTTCGCGGACGACATTGTTGCCGCGAAACGAGAAAGAGATGTTGCTGACGCCACCGCTGATTTTGACACGCGGGAAGCGAGCTTTGATCTGGCGTGTGGCTTCGATGAAATTCACGGCGTAGTTGTTATGCTCCTCCATACCGGTGGCGATGGTGAGGATGTTGGGGTCGAAGATGATGTCTTCGGGCGGAACGCCTACTTCTTCGGTGAGAATTTTGTAGGAGCGGGCGCAAATTTCGACTTTGCGCTCGACGGTATCGGCCTGGCCCTTTTCGTCGAACGCCATAACGATCATGCCCGCACCGTATCGGCGGATGAGCCGCGCATGATCTTTGAAAACCTTCTCGCCTTCCTTGAGGCTGATGGAATTGACGATGCCTTTACCCTGAATGCATTTCAGTCCGGCTTCGATGACGCTCCATTTGGAGCTGTCGAGCATGATGGGAACGCGAGCGATTTCCGGCTCGGAGGCAACGAAATTCAAAAAAGTGGTCATGGCATGCTCGGAATCGAGCATGGCTTCGTCCATGTTGATGTCGATGATTTGCGCGCCACCTTCGACTTGCTGGCGGGCAATGGGAAGGGACTGCTCGAATTTTCCGTCGAGGATGAGCTTGGAGAATTTGGGCGAGCCGGTGACGTTGGTACGTTCGCCGACGTTGACGAAATTTGTGTCGGGACGAATGACCAGAGGTTCGAGGCCGCTGAAGCGCGTGTAAGGCTCAGGCGTGGAAAGCGCGTGCGGCTTGAGGCCTTTGACGGCTGTAGCGATGGTACGAATATGCGCGGGCGTTGAGCCGCAGCAGCCTCCGGCGATATTGAGCCAGCCATTAGCGGCGAAATCGCGCAGATCGGCAGCCATTTTTTCGGGCGTTTCGTCGAAGCCGCCGAAGGCGTTCGGCAGTCCGGCATTCGGATAGCAACTGATGTAAACCGGCGCGATGCGCGAAAGCTCTTCGATATACGGGCGCATCTGTTTGGCGCCGAGAGCGCAGTTGATGCCGACGCTGAGCAAATTCATGTGCGAAACGGAGATCCAGAATGCGGCAACGGTCTGGCCGGAGAGCGTGCGGCCGCTCTGGTCGGTGATGGTGACGGAAACCATGATCGGCAGGCGTACGCCGGATTTTTTGAAGCACTCTTCGATGGCGAAGAGTGCGGCTTTGGCGTTGAGCGTGTCGAAGATTGTTTCAACGAGAAGCGTATCCACGCCACCATCGATGAGGCCGCGGACTTGTTCGGAATACGCGGCGCGCAACTGGTCGAAAGTGGCGGCGCGAGAAGCAGGGCTATTCACGTCTTGCGACATGGAAGCGGTGCGGCTGGTGGGCCCGATGGAGCCGGCGATGAAGCGCGGACCAGCGCCGGGATTGTTGCGGTGAAATTGCGCGACGGCGCGGCGGGGGATTTGCGCGGCGGCTTTGTTCAGGTCGTAGACACGATCCTGCAAGCCATATTCGGCCATTGAGATCGCGTTCGCATTGAAGGTGTTGGTTTCAATGATGTCGGCGCCAGCCGCGAGATATTGGAGGTGAATGGACTCGACGATGGCGGGCTGAGTGAGATTCAGCACGTCATTGCAGAGCCGCAAATCGCGCGGATGACGGGCGAATTCCGCGCCGCGATAATCGGCTTCGGCGAGATTGCGCGCCTGAATCATCGTGCCCATGGCACCGTCGAGGATGACGATGCGCTCGTTGAGAAGGGCTTTCAGCTCGGCGGCGCGATTGGATGAGGAGTTCACAGCGTTATGTTTGTCGGCGAATTTTGTGGCTCCTTGCAGGAGGAGATGCACGCAAGTGCCGTGCTGCTACAAGGATAGCACGGTCAATGGCTTGTTGAAGGGACGCGTGCACTGAGCGGCAAGTAAATGGCGGTGAAGAGCGCCGGAGCGGGGTTCAACGGCAGGCGGGAGTAGTGCCGTTGGGGTTGGCGCGGGCAATGTTGAAGTTTAAGGCGGAATTCAGGAAATTACTGGAAGGGCTAAAGAGGCGAACGCGAACAATGTGATGGCACTGCTCGCGGCCTTCTCCAGCGAGGTAAATGGTGGCCGACAAGCCGCCGTCGGGAGCGCCGGGGCGAAGCTTGCCAGTCTGCGTGTACCAACGATTGGTGAAAACGTCGGCGATAATGTAATCACCGGGGTCGATGCCGAAGACGCGAGCATGCAGCGTGGTGGCAGTGTGATTGGTTTGCACGACTGAATTCGATGCGGGTGCAAGGATTTCGATTTGAGGGGCGGGAGCGGTGGAAACGGCGGCAGGAGGATTCTGGCGCTCGTAAATTTGGATGGTTTGGCCAAGGTTGGAATCGGGCATGCTTGCGAAGAGGCGGTAGCGAGAGGCGAGCTGCGGGGTGATGGCGGCAGCCATGTTGCGGGCATCCGAGCCGATGCCGCCGTCGAGGACGACGTAATCGAAGAGGCCGTTGGCAATTGCTGCGGAGTAGGCGGGCGCGCCGGTGACGTTGCCATATTGAAAATAAAACGGATCAACGATCTGCCATTGATGAAGCGGAGGAGAAAAGTAGTAGCGTAAAACCGTGTCGTCGATGAGAACGCGCGCGTCAGGCGCGAGGCGGCCCTGGAAATATGCGGAGATAGGCTCCGTGTTGGGCCAGAAAACAAATTGGTCGATGTGCCAGGCGTTACCCATCCAGCCGAATATGAGCGCAAGACAACAGACGATGACTGCGGCAGAGATTTTGTACGCGAGAGGGCCAGTGCGGCGAAGAAGCGACAGAAGCCCCTGCATGGCGAGAGGAACGAGGAATACGAAGGAATAGTTGATGTGCTTCCAGTAATCGTAGTCGGCGCGGGAGATGAATTGGAAAAGCGGCATGATCGCCGCGCCGCACCACAGCAAGCTGAGCTTGCGCCAGCCGACTTCACGCACAGAAAAACACGCGAGCAGCGCTAAAAGCACGAGGATCCAAAAATCCCAGCGATGAGTGAAGTAGAGTTGAAGGGCTTCGGGCGCGGATGCCTTTAAGGAGCCGTAGGTGCGTCCGTAGTGCACAAGAGCGACGAGCGATTTGCGGAAATAAATTGCATAGGCGGCGGAGAGGGCGGCGAGAGTCACGAAATAACTGAGAATGGCGCGGCGGCCTTTCAGACAAGCCAAGAGTACGAGAAAAGGAAAATAAATGGCGACCAGGTATTTGCATAAGAAGGCGGCAAACATCAAAAGCGCAGCCGCAAGCCACACGGGCCACTTCCGTCTTCCGTTTTGAGTTTGCCAGGCGACAGCGAACAGCCACAAACCAAGGGCGAAGAAGAAGAGCGAGCCGATGTCACGAGTAGCGATGCGGGAGACAAGGATCGCGGGGCCAAGGAGCGCAAAAATGAGAGCGGAGGCAAGCGCAACGCCCGAAGAGAAGATGCGTTTCGTGAAACCGTAGACTGAGACGACAACAACGGTTCCCATCGCGGCGGCAAGTTCGCGAACGCCGACCAGACCAGCAACGCGGTCGGCCCATGCCGCTAAAATGGGCCAGAGGTACCAGCCAAAGCTGAAATTCAAGGGATGGTCTATGGGTGACTCGAAGTGATGACTAAGAAACATGCGGCCGTAAAGGATGTAAATCGATTCATCCATGTAAGCGCTGGAAAAATGAGGATTCCGGGCACGCAAATACCATGCGAGGGCGATCACAGCGATGAGCGGCCACTTTAATGTTCGCAGCGCGCGCCAAATCGAGCGCGGCTTAGAACCGGAGGGCGGTGGGCTGGAGGTTTTTGGCGGCGCGGTCGCGCTTGGCCGATCGGGTTGCGAAGGAAAAAGAATTGAGGAGGACACGTTAGAAGTAGTGCCGCCAGGATGCAACGAACAGATGGCGATGAAAAGCGTTGAAGGTGTTCAGATAATTGTAGCCGAGGCGAAGATCATCATGGGAAGTGAAGCTCCAGGTCAGGTGAGTGTAAAACGTGGACGCGAATTGCGGCGAGGAGAACGAGTTGAAAAACGTTTGCGCGTTTTGAACGCCGGCGAAGCCGCCGAGATCCCATTTCGCATGCGCGCCAAAATTACCGGAAAATGACAATTGGCTGTAATTCAGCAGATATTCTGTGGGGCTGTAGTAACCGCCGGTGACGCGAGGAGGCTGGCCGTCGCCGGGAACAAATTCCGCATCGTGATCAAAACTCAGATACATGAATCCATATGCGGCGCGGATATAAGGATGGTCGCTGCGAATGGATTTGCCGAGCTGGCCGTCGAAGCCCCAGCGGCGATTGGAGGCGAGATTTTCGCCTGTATAGACGCCATCGGTGTAAGTCAATGAGGCGTCGTAATGGTGCTGGTTATTGGAATAGCTGCC
>JASHRN010000127.1 GCA_030037335.1 Candidatus Acidiferrales bacterium
GAAATTGACCCGGAGCGCATTTGGAATCTTGGGATCTACATGGTGCTGGCAGGGCTTGTTGGCGCGAAGATTTGGTTCATCCTTTCCGGCGGAAGCTATTTCTGGCATCACACGAGTGAAATTTTCGCGCGCGCCACTTTGCAATCCGGCGGGACATTTTATGGCGGACTGATCGGCGCGCTGCTGCTGCTGGTGATTTATTCGCATTTTCAGCGCATCCAACTGCTCACGCTGGCGGATTGCTATTCCGCGGGCTTGCCGCTGGGGCATGCGATTGGCCGGTTGGGATGCTTTGCGGCGGGCTGCTGCTATGGCAAGCCGACTTATTTGCCGTGGGCGGTGACGTACACCAGCACGCGGGCCGCGCAGTATGTTGGAACGCCGCTGAATATCCCTCTGCACCCGACGCAGCTCTATGAGGCCGGCGCGGAATTCCTGAATTTTTTCATTCTGATCGCGCTCGCGCGGAAGCAGCGCTTTCGCGGAGAGATTTTCGCGACTTACATTTTGCTTTACGGAATCGAGCGCGGATTGATTGAATTCGTCCGCTGGGATCCAGGACGCACTCTCTTCGCGAACGGCAGATTTTCGCTGATGCAAATCGTGAGCCTGGCGCTGATTTTTCTTGGCGCATGGATGTGGCGGCGTGGCTCGAAGCAATCGCGCTCCGTGCATCATCCCGCCGTAGTTCCGGCGCGGCAGTAGGGCACGCTTGCACCGCTTCGCCTTCACGCAGAAATGAATCCCTCAGCGGCAGCTTCCGACAAAGAGAAAAATGTCCGCAGGTTTTCGTCCGTAAAGACTCTTGTGGCCGCTGCCGAAAATGCAGGCGAGCGAGTGGACCGGTTTCTCGCAGCGCAGTTGCCGGAGATGAGCCGCACGCGCATTCAGGCGCTCCTCGAGCGCGGACGCATCACCATCAATGGTGCCGCCGCGAAACGCTCGCACCGCATGGAGGAAGGCGACTCTGTGGCCGTCGAAATTCCCGCGCCGGAAGCTTCGGCGGCACGGCCGGAGGCGATTCCGCTTGAAATTCTGTACGCGGACGCGGATCTGGCCGTTATCAACAAGCCCGCGGGGTTGATCGTGCATCCGGGAGCGGGCGCGAAGAGCGGCACGATTGTAAACGCGCTCCTGCACGAATTTGGCGCGTGCGGCGAGCTTTCGTCGATTGGCGGGGAGTTGCGCCCGGGGATAGTGCATCGTTTGGACCGCGAAACCTCCGGCGCGCTGCTCGTGGCGCGCAACGATCTGGCGCATCGCGCGCTCGCCGAACAATTCAGCAGCCACCGCATCGAGAAAACTTACCTCGCGCTGGTGCACGGGAATTTGAAGCAGGATTCCGGGCGCATCGAGCTTCCCGTAGCGCGCGATTTGCATCGTAGAATTCGTATGACCACGAAACGCAGGGAAGGGCGCGCGGCGCGCACCGATTGGCGCGTGCGATTGCGGATTCCGGGATTCACGCTCGCGGAAGCGGATTTGCACACTGGCCGCACGCATCAGATTCGCGTCCACTTTTCCGCGCTCGGGCATCCCGTGGTGGGAGACACGCTCTACGGAGCGCCGCGCGTGCCGAAAGTCGGCGAAAAAATCGCGCCCGCGCTCGAGCGAAATTTTCTCCACGCAGCACGCGTCAAGTTTCAGCATCCAACAACGGGCAAAGAAATTGAAGTACGCGCACCATTGCCGAATGAGCTTGCGGAATATCTGCGCGAACTTGCATTCATTTCGGGCGTGCCGCGCGCAGCGGTTGACGCTGCGCTGAAGCCGTACCTATAATCTTGAGGTTCTCGTGTCCAAACGAATTCTAGCTGCGCTGTTGTTTACGGCTCTTTTCTTTACTCCCGGCATTGTCACCGCTCAGCAGTCGCCGCCGCAGCAGCAACAGACCAAACCGCAAAATCCCGCTGTGCCTCCGCGCGCGCCGCAGCAGCGCTTCACGGTCGGACTGGTTCACCTGGTAGCAGCGGTGACGGATCGCCGCAACAAATTCGTCACGGACCTGACGAAGAACGATTTCGAGGTCTTTGAAGACGGCCAGCAGCAACGCATCACTTATTTCAGCCGTCAGGCGGACTTGCCCCTGCGCATTGCCATGCTGCTGGATACGTCCAACAGCATTCGCGAGCGCCTGCACTTCGAACAAGATGCCGCGATCGATTTTCTCTACAACGTCCTGCGCCATGGGCAGGATGAGGCCTTCGTGATGACGTTCGATAACGAGCCCGAGGTGGTTCAGGACTACACCGACGATATGAGCCAATTGAGCGATGTAATTCAAAAGCAGAATGCCGGCGGGGGCACAGCGCTCAATGATGCGATATACCTGGCGAGCGAGCGCCTGATGGATGCGCCAACGCCGTCCGCTGGCGCAGAAATTCGCCGCGTGCTCGTGGTTATCAGCGACGGTGACGATAACCTGAGTGATCACGCGCTGAGCGACGCAATTCAGATGGCCGATCGCGCCGGCGTCTCGATTTACACCATCAGCAGTAACAATGATTGGGTCGAAACCGACACCAACACGCCGCAGAAGATGCAATATTCCGAGGGCGATAACATTCTGAAGGAGCTTGCCGACGAAACCGGCGGCCGGTCATTTTTTCCGTTCCGCGTGGATGATTTGGCGCAATCGTTCCTCGACATTGGCAATGAATTGCGCAGCCAATACCTGATCGGCTACACGCCGCCCTACAAAATCGCCGATGGACAGTTTCATCGCGTGGAACTGAAGGTTTTCCGCAAAGGTTTGACGGTGCGTTCGCGAAAGGGATACTACGCCACCGCGCCAGTCACTTCGCCAGCCACCAGCGTCGCCGCCACCGGCACCGGGCACTAATCCGCAGCCCCAACGTGTCATTCCAAGGAGCCTGCCTGCCGCAGGCAGGCGAAGCGACGAGGAATCTGCTTTTGTTTTTTCCTGGATAAAGATGGGATCAGCTATGACGTGAGCCGATTTAGTTCGCGTGACCGGGCGCGTAATAGCCCTGGCGTGTGAGGACTCTCAGATCGGGTTTCGTGGTGACTTTGATTTTGCGATAGGCGCCATTGGCCGCGGTATTTGCCGGATAGTACGCAATGATGTACTGGCTGCGCAGCTCCTCGGAAATTTCGTCGAAAGCCTTATCCAGGTCATTGTTGTTGCGAATTGGGATAACGCGGCCGCCGGTTTGGTCGGCCATTTCATGCGCCACCGAGCCGCCCGTGTACATTTGCCCGGCCATGAAGTAGCCCATGCGCTCCGCGATCAAAAGAACGTGAATGACGGCATTTGCATCCTGCGCCGCCTGAATCGCACCGCGCAGAGTCTCCTGGCTTCCTTCATCTTCCGCATCGGTCAAAATGATCAGCGCCTTCCGTCCTGCTTCGTCCGTTAGCTTGCCACTGCAAATTTCCGCAATCGCGTCATAGAGAACGGTCCCCGGCAGATTCGCGTTCGTCGGCCCCAGTGCTATCGGCGCATTAATCTCGGCTTTCTGAATCGCGCTTTGCAGGACGGATTGGTCGTCGGTGAAATCGGCAAGCATGTTCACGTTCGTGTCGAACGAAATCACCGACGCAAGGTCGTCTTTCTTCAAAATGTCTCGTATGAACCGCGCAGCGGTCTCCTTCTCCGCATCGAGCAGGTGCATCTGGCTGCCGCTGGTATCAATCATCATCGCGAGCGTAATGGGATCGGTCATGTCCTTCGAGAAAAATGCGATCTTCTGTTCCACTCCATCTTCGTAAACCTTGAAATCGCCTTTTTGCAAGCCGGTGACAATTGCGCCATG
>JASHRN010000128.1 GCA_030037335.1 Candidatus Acidiferrales bacterium
AGATCTACGCGGAGTATCCATCTACTGATTCTTCTTCCAATCAAGCGTTTTTCGGTGACCCTCCTCCATTTGAACTTGAATTCCGCGCCGCATAGCTATGCCAAAATTGATTCTATTCGCCGTCTGCGAAAAGGTCATTCTTGATGATAGAGGAAATGCGAGTATCATCAATGTTATGAATGAAATAGAAGTAGCTAGCGCACAACAACAAGGGCCAGTCATCGGACCGATTCCTAAGAATGCCGTCTCACCGACAGCGTGGTGCACCTACGCAATTTGGAAACCTGTTCCTGGTGATGCCGGCAAAGAATTTTCGCTAAAGATCGAAATCTTGTGGCCGGACAGAGCGCCATTTAATAGCACAACAGCCAGTTTCCGTTTTGACGGTAACAGAAATCATCAACATAGAATGAACATAATGGGATTTCCTGTGGGGCAAATGGGCGATGTAATTGTCAATTTGTGGCTGGAACATGATGGACGACGCGTAGGTGAAACATCTTCTTGGACAATCGCGGTGATCCACAAACAGCGGCCAAATTAGATCTGACGCGACCGCGTAAAGTCAAACCAAGCAGTGCGAGGCCAATGAAAATGAGCTTTTGAAAAGGAGTGGGTTCGATGCGCTTTCCGAGTGGCTGGCCGAATCCCCACATCCGTTCCGATCACGTTCCTTCTCAATGGTGCGGTGATTTTCCTTGACAATGCATTTATACAGTGGTATACATATCCGGTGCGCGCCTGAAAACTTCAGGCCGCGACGAGCCGCCGCTTCGGCGGCTTTGCTGTTTTTGGAGTGATTGAGGGGCCAAATGCTGAACGTCCAATGCCCGTCGCTTCGTCCCGTGTTTTTCCAGAGCGCCCGCCGAAAATTAGAAAATCGATCAAAGCGCCTGAATTCAATCACATCCAAATTTCTAATCGATAACTTTGCGCCCCCCCCGTGCCGGGTGCCCCGGTGCCCCACGCTCGTTTTGTCAGCGTGGGTCTTTCGCGGCTTTCACCATCCAGACCAATTCTAATCGCGGAAATATGGAAAATTAGAAATCCATGCAACTCATACAAAACAAAGGAAAGGAGCCGTTTCTAATCGCGGAAATTTCCGCGATTAGAAATTTGCGCGTCCGGTCGCGAACACTCCGGTTTGCTCTCCCGCACCATCGAGGCCAACGCATCGCCATTGACGAACCGCCCGTTTCCTGTTAAAAACGTTTGTTTCCGATGGGTTCTGCATTCGAGCCTGTGTGGCTCTCCATGAGGAGTTCCATCATCCGGAAAAGAAGTTTGCTCGAAATTCTGACTGACTGTCTATGTGTGCAAATGAGGAGGAGTGCTGATGTTTAGATGGCTCGCACGCAGTTTATCGCTACGAGGCCGGTGTTTCGACGCGCTAAACGACGTGGTAAGCGTCGCCGTGAAAAAGTCCAGTGCGGCGCGCGCCGCGCTGATTCGCATGGGCGCCCTAGGCGCCGCAATTTCGATCCTGAGCGCCGCCGCTTTTGCGCAGGCTACTCCCCAGACGGGCGGTGAAGCGAGCCTGAAAGTTCCCGATCTCTCCCAGGTGCAATTTCTGGGCGAGAACGGTCACAACCTGCTGCTTTGGGGAATCTTATTCTGCGTTTTCGGGCTGCTGTTCGGCGTGGGAATTTACATGCGCCTGAAGAATCTTCCCGTGCACCGTTCGATGCAGGAAATGTCCGAACTGATCTGGGAGACCTGCAAGACGTATCTGACTCAGCAAGGAAAATTCCTGCTCCTGCTCGAAGGATTCATCGCCGTAATCATCATTATATATTTCGGGCTGCTGATGCACGATCCCGCGACCCAGGTGATTATCATCCTCGCGTTCAGCGTGATTGGGATTTGCGGAAGCTACGGCGTAGCGTGGTTTGGCATTCGCGTGAACACGTTCGCCAATTCGCGCACAGCGTTTGCCAGCCTGCCCGGAAAACCGTATCCCGTATATCAGATTCCGGTTCGCGCGGGCATGAGCATCGGAATGATGCTCGTCAGCGTTGAACTCCTGATGATGCTCATCATCCTGCTGTTCGTTCCGGGCGCGTACGCGGGCCCGTGCTTCATCGGCTTCGCGATTGGCGAATCGCTGGGCGCTGCGGCTCTGCGAATTGCAGGCGGCATTTTCACGAAAATTGCGGACATCGGCTCTGACCTGATGAAAATCGTCTTCAAAATCAAAGAAGACGACGCGCGCAACCCGGGTGTGATTGCGGACTGCACCGGCGACAACGCGGGCGATTCGGTCGGCCCCAGCGCGGATGGATTCGAGACCTACGGTGTCACAGGCGTGGCGCTGATCGCATTCATTCTCGCCGGAGTCACCAATCCAGTCATCCAGGTCCAAATGCTGGTATGGATCTTCGTGATTCGCGTCGCCATGCTCGTGGCCGCGGCGGCCGCTTACTTCCTGAATGACGCCATCGCCAAAGCGAAGTACGCCAAGGCGAGCAAGATGAATTTCGAATCGCCGCTCACTTCGCTGGTATGGATCACTTCCCTGCTCTCCATTTTGTTCACTTTCATCATTTCGTATTTCATCATTCCCGATATCGGCGGCGATCCGACGCAATGGTGGAAGCTTTCGATCATTGTGTCTTGCGGGACGCTGGCCGGCGCGCTCATTCCCGAACTGGTCAAAGCCTTCACTTCCACTGAATCGCGGCACGTCCGCGAAGTCGTGATTTCGGCGAAAGAGGGCGGATCATCTTTGGACATTTTGTCCGGATTCGTCGCAGGCAATTTTTCCGCGTACTACCTGGGACTGGTCATGCTTGTGCTGATGGCTGTCGGCTACTTGGTCAGCCTGCACGGTCTTGATCACTTGATGGTGGCCGCGCCGGTGTTTGCATTTGGACTCGTGGCCTTCGGTTTCCTCGGTATGGGTCCCGTCACCATCGCGGTCGATTCCTATGGCCCGGTGACCGACAATGCACAATCTATTTTCGAGCTTTCGCTCATCGAGCAGATTCCGGATATCCAGCGCGAACTGAAAAAAGATTACAACTTCGACGTGAATTTCGCGCACGCCAAGGAAATGCTGGAAGCGAATGACGGCGCGGGAAACACGTTCAAAGCGACAGCGAAGCCTGTGCTGATTGGAACGGCAGTGGTCGGCGCAACCACCATGATTTTCTCCATCATCATGCTGCTGACCAATCGCCTGACCGAAAATGTCGCCAAACTCTCGCTGCTTCACGCTCCCTTCGTCCTCGGCATTGTTGCCGGCGGCGCGATGATTTACTGGTTCACCGGCGCGTCCACGCAAGCGGTGACGACGGGTGCCTATCGCGCGGTGGAATTCATTAAAGCGAACATCCGGCTCGAAGGAGTGGAGAAAGCTTCCATCGCGGACAGCAAAAAAGTGGTGCAGATCTGTACGCAGTACGCACAAAAAGGAATGCTCAACATTTTCATCGCCGTGTTTTTTGCGGCGTTGGCATTTGCCTTCGTTGAGCCGTTCTTTTTCATCGGTTATTTGATTTCCATCGCGATGTTCGGCCTTTTCCAGGCGATCTTCATGGCCAATGCCGGCGGTGCCTGGGACAACGCGAAGAAAATCGTCGAAGTGGAGCTGAAGCAAAAAGGGACGGAGCTGCACGACGCGACTATCGTCGGCGACACCGTAGGCGATCCGTTCAAAGATACTTCGTCAGTCGCGCTCAACCCGGTGATCAAATTTTCGACGCTTTTTGGATTGCTCGCTGTGGAGTTGGCCGTGCAGTTGACCTCGCAAACCGGCGGCCAACTGACGCACATCCTCGCGGCAATTTTCTTCCTGCTTTCGCTCTATTTCGTTTATAAATCGTTCTACGGCATGCGCATTAATAAGGCCATGGAACCCGAGCCGAGCCGCGAGCGCGAAATCGCGTAGCACGGGCGGGCGAAAGCTCGGACCAATTCTGCGAGAAAAAAACGGGGAGCGAAATTCGCTCCCCGTTTTCAATTTTCATCCGCGACGCTGAAAAGCCAGTTTACATTTTGTAGCGGCCCAAATCCTCATCATTCAGATTTTCGAGCCAGCGCTTCAATTCTTCGTTGGAAGTCTTCTCCGCGCTGCCGGTGATCTGCGAACTCTTGAAGACGCGCTCCTCAACATAAATCGGGCAATCGAGGCGCAGCGCCAGAGCCAGAGCGTCGCTGGGACGAGAATCCATGGAAATGATTTCGCCGCCACGCTCCATCCAGATGAGTGCGTAAAACGTGTCGTCCCTCAGCTCGCTGACCACGACTTTGTTGACTCGCACATCGAGGCCGAGCAGAACGTTTTTCAGAAGATCGTGGGTCATGGGCCGCGGCGTCTGCACTTTTTCGATTTCGAGCGCGATGGCATTGGCCTCGTAAATTCCGACCCAGATCGGCAAAGTACCCTGCCCCTGCAAAGCTTTCAAGACGACAACGGGCATATTGGTGACAGGGTCCATCATCAATCCGCGAATTTTCACTTCGCGCTCTGTTGCGCGCGCGCCAACCTCGACGACTTTTTGCGAAGCTCCCTGGCCCCAGCGCGTCTTCTCGGTCAGTCGTTCACTGAGCAGCTTTTCATTCATTTTTTGGGCCAAGGGATCACGCAGCTCTTCAGCAGGCAGTTCGCGCTTTTTGCGCTCTTCTTCCGCTTTGCGCTGCTCTTCCAGCTTACGTTCTTCGTTGCGATCCATGGGGCCCTCCCCTTGCGGACCGGATTAGGCGACGTGCTCGCCGACGAGGCTGTTGGGCCCGGCTCCGGTAATCTTGACTTGACAGTATTGTCCCAAAAGATTTTCCGCCTGCGAAGTGAAATTTACGATGCGGTTGCAGGTGGTTCTACCTGACCATTGGCCGCGCGATTCGTGGCGCCCATCGACGAGGATTTCGAACCCCGCACCGAGGAGCTTCTGGTTTTGCGCGATTTGGATTTCGCGCTGGCGCTGCTGAAGAATCGCAAGCCGCGCGCTCTTTACATCTTCGGGAATAGCGCCGGGCATGTCTTTTGCGGTTGTGTTTGGACGCGGCGAATACTTGAACGCGAAGACGCCGTCGAATTTCACTTCATCCAGAAGCGAAAGCGTTTCCTCAAATTCGGAACCTGTTTCGCCCGGAAAGCCGACGATGACGTCCGTGGTGATACTGAATGGACGACGCCCGGCGCGAATCCACGAAATTCTTTCCACATATTCTTCTCGTGTGTAGGTGCGGCGCATTTCTTTGAGCACACGAGTCGAGCCGGACTGCACGGGCAAATGAATGTGGTCGCAAAGCGCTGGAGTGGACTCGATGATTTCGACAATTTCGCGCGTGAAATCGTTGGGATGCGAAGTGGTGAAGCGGACGCGTCGAATTCCAGGAATGGCAGCAACAGCAGCAAGCAGTTGCGCGAAATTCAGTCCCGCGGGCGAAGGATCGCGATAGGAATTGACGGTTTGGCCGAGGAGCTGAACTTCGGTGAAGCCGCCCGCGACAAGATGCGCGACTTCATTGAGCACAGAGGCGCTGGCGCGGCTGCGCTCCGGACCGCGCGTATGCGGCACGACACAATAGGAACAGGCGTAATCGCATCCTTCGATGATGGTGAGATACGCGCGAACAGGATTGTCGCGACGCGTAACTTCCGTTTCAAAAGTTTCGTCCGTATCGAGATTCAAGCCGGAGACGCGCGTTTCGCCGGATTCGATTTCCTCAAGGAGTGCGGGCAAATTGCGATAGCTGGCCGAGCCGCAGACCATGCGCACCCAGGGAGCGCGTTCGAAAATCGCTTCGCCCTCCTGCTGAGCGACGCAGCCGAGAACGCCGACAACTTTGCCCTGACCGCGCTGGCCACGAAAATCATTGAGACGAGTGAAGACTTTTTGCGCGGCTTTTTCGCGGATGCTGCAAGTGTTGAAGAACACCATGTCCGCGGCGTCGGGCGATTCGACCTGACGATAGCCGCGGGCGAGGAGCAGGCCAGCGACTTTCTCGGAATCATGAGCATTCATCTGGCATCCAAAAGTCTCGATGTAAAAAGATGCCCGGGACCTCGCAGGCGCATCCAAGTTCACGGGAAATATGACAGGTTTGCCGGCCAAGGCTGCGAGCGGAATGTCGATTCTGGCAGACATATTCGGATAAAGTCTAGCACAGGGCGCGCGACGACGCAGTGTGGAAGGAACGCTGCGGAATGTGTCGTTAGAGGTACTGGGAAATATCGGATTACGATAGATTGATTTGACCGCTCCTATTGCCTATGTTACGGTAATTTTTGCGCCGGAAACGCTTCCCCAAAAGGAGAAAGTGATATTTTGCACGTTGCGGGTGTAATTCTGGTCGGACGACTGGGAGCGATATTTTTTCAGACGAGCTGGGTCGCACGGGCGGTGCTGCTGATTCTGCTGTTTCTTTCGCTTTTCTCGTGGGCGATTATCTTCCAGAAATACCGGTTGTTTGCCGTAGCGGAACCGCGGACGCGGCGCTTCATGCAGCTTTTTCGCACCGGCCGCGGCCTGCCGGATCCAAATACGCTGCGGGCGGGGTCGAACGGATCGCCATTCGTGAGCGTGTACGATGCCGGCTATCGCGAGCTGGAAGGGCAGCTTGCAGGAGGCAATCCACATCCGGCGGGAAAACTCAAAAATCCACGCGCGGTGCAGGTGGAAATGCAGCTTGCCGCGGCGGATGAAGTGCGGCGGATGGAAAGCTGGATGCCGTGGCTGGCAACGATCGGCTCGATTGCCACGTTCATTGGACTGTTTGGTACGGTTTGGGGCGTCATGGATGCGTTTTCGGGACTGGGAGCAGCGGGAGAATCGAGTTTGCGCGCGGTGGCCCCGGGAATCGCGGACGCACTGATTACCACGGCGGCGGGACTGTTCGCGGCGATTCCGGCGGTGATCGCGTACAACATTTACGTTCATCGAATACGCGATTTCGCACTGCGGATGGATAATTTCTCGACGGAATTTGTGAGCAAGATTGAGACGCTTTATAGCTGAACGCGGTGCAGTGGCGGCATAAAGCCGCCGCTACAAGCTGGTGCAGTAAAGCAATATGGCGGCGTAAAGCCTGCCTGCGGCAGGCAGGCCGCCGCTACAACGGCGGGAAAATGGCGCAGATACAAAAGGAGCCGGGCACGACGCTTTCGGACATCAACATTGTCCCGTTTGTGGACGTGATGCTCGTGCTGCTGGTGATCTTTATGATCACGGCGCCGATTTTGGAATCGGGAATTCAAGTGAACCTGCCTCAAACGAAAACCGTAAAGGAAATCAGTCAGGCGCAAATCATCATCACCATTGACCGCTCTCAGCGCCTTTATCTTGGAAAAGAACCGGTGAACATCCACGAGCTTGGGCAGAAGGTCTTGGCCGAAGACAAAGATGTTGCGCACACGCCGGTTTATCTGAGGTGCGATGAAGCGGTGCCGTGGGGAACGATGGCGATGGTGATGGACACGCTGCGGCAATCGGGCATCAATAATATTAGCGCGGTGACGAAGCCGATACAGGGCAGTCCGCGCACACAGTGAGATGGAGATAAGCCTTCCCTATCGCGAAGCGCCGAATCTGAAAGCCCCGCTGGGGTACGCGGTAGCGTTTCATGTGCTTTTGTTTGGGCTGATTTACTGGGCAACTATCCCCCCACCCATCAACTGGTGGGGTGGCGCCGGCGGCCAAGGAACGATCAACATGAACCTGGTGGGAAATGTTCCGGCGATACCGCTGCCGAAGCCGGAGATCGCGACGAACAGCCGCGTGGTCGACAACACGAAAGGGCTCTATCAAACGGAGACTCCTCCCAAGGCAATCCCCGCGCCACAGCCCAAAATTCCTCTGCCGGATGAATCCAAGGCGATTTTTCTGCCGAAATTGGACATGAAGAAGCCAGAGTATCTCGGGAAGCCATCGAAAGTGCTGCCCAATTCTGTTCCGCCGCCGAAAAATGCGATTCCGTACGGAAATGGCGGTTCGCCGCAAGTGCCAACGTCAACCTTCATGCTGAATCAGAGCACGAAGGGCGGGATGGGAATTTCGGGCTCGAGCGGAGGGAGTTTTGGTGCGAATTTCCCGGGTTATGTGGAAGGTGTGCAGCGGCGCGTGAGCAGCAACTGGCTGGAATCCACGGTGGACGCATCGATTTCGTTCGCGCCACGCTGCATTGTGACGTTCACGATTTTGCGTGATGGGACTGTGACGAATGTTCAGATTACCCAATCGAGCGGGAACGAATCTGTGGACTTGTCCGCGGAGCGCGCGGTTGAGAGTTCGAATCCGCTGGAGCGTTTGCCGGACGCATACACCGGCTCTTCCGTGAACGTGGAGTTCTGGTTTGATTTTCACCGGCAGTAAGGAGATGGGACGAGTAATGAAAAGGGCCTTGGGGTTTTGCGTCATTGCGGTGCTGATGGCGGCGATTGCCGCGCCACGCGGATTTGCGCAGAGCGGGCAGGATTGGTTCAAAACCGGGACGGGACTGGGCGTTCAGAAGGTGAAGCTGGCAGTGCCAGAGTTCAAAGCGGAGAATGCGCAGACGACGCCGCTCGAACAGGTATTCCATCAAGTGCTGACGGATGATTTGAGCTACTCGGGAATCGTGGACATGGTGAGCCCGAGTTTTTATCCGGTGGTTGCGCCGAGCGTGCCGAATGAGTTAAACGCAACGCAATGG
>JASHRN010000129.1 GCA_030037335.1 Candidatus Acidiferrales bacterium
GCGGAGTATCCTTCGAGACTTCCATCGGGCAATTGCGCCAGGGTAATCGCTGGCGAGGGCAGAGGTCCAAACTCACCAGAGTAATGGACCAGAATATCGCCAAGCCGGTTCGCGTAGGCGCTGGCCGTGTCTTTCTCCGAAGGCGGCGCGAACACCGCTATTTGCAGCCCCTGCGCATTAAGAGGTGTGAGCTGCAGCTCACCGGCAACAAAAGTACCCACCGGCGCAGCGTCCTTACATGTGAATGTGTACACTGCCTGCGCAGTTCCGCCATTTTCGGCAGGCAATTCGTTCGGCGTCGAAGACTGGCCGGTTCCGGTCACCGCGAACGTATCGGGCACGGTAATTTGAAAGGTCGCGGTGTAACGATTGGAAGGATAGTCCGTCAGCGGGAACCAGCGCGCCGGAAGCAATAGATATGCCGAGGTTCGGTCGATCCATGCAAACCGCACATCTTTCGTGGGGCTGTCGTCATCGTTCGCAAAGGCCCCGGTATAATCCATATCCACTGTTACGTGCATTCCAGCCTGCGCATTGGAAGGCAGCGTGACAATCAGATCGAGTGGGTTAAAAGAGTTCCTGCGGAAGTCCAGTTTCCGGCCGTCGCTATCGAGCGTTATCGACGCTACCTGCAAATCCGGATGCAGCTCCATCAGGATTGTGTTCGACGGAACCTTTGCCACCAATTCGACTTTCGCTTCCGCCGTCAAGCTTTGCTCGTCGGGATGCAGCGTCGCTTTTACGTCATAGTGCACAGCGTCAAAATCGAATTTCGGCAATTGCTGCTGCGCTTGCGCGAAAGATGGGGCAAACACCATCAGCAGAAACATTCCTGCAATTCGCATGTACGTGATTTTCAAGGTCATGGAGTGTCCGTCCATTAGAATATCAGACTGCTCCCGTTAGTTGCCCGTGCCGGTTTTGCGAAAGCATCCCCGCGATGATCTCCGCAGCCCTTTCGATGCTGCCTCCACGACCCAGCTTTATTCGCACTGCCGACAAGGCCTCTTTTTGCCCATTTCGCGCGTCGTCTGACTCCAGCAGCCTCCGCAACTGTCGTTCCAGCGCTTCGCTAGTGAACTCGTCCTGAATCAGTTCAGGAACTACCTGCCTTCCGGAAATCAGATTCACCATTCCGAAAAGCCGCGTATTCACCAGCCTTCGCGCGATCATAGCGGTTAAGGGCGAGACGCAATAAACCACAACCATCGGTGTTCCGAGCAACGCCGCTTCGACCGTAGCCGTTCCGCTCGAGACAATCGCGCAGTCCGCCACGGCCAGAACGTCGTATGTCGCTCCCTCCACGATCGTCCAGCACGCGCCATCGCGCACGTGCTTCCGGAACGTCTCCTCTTTCAACCCGGGTCCCGCTGCCAGCACAAACTGCGCGCCGAAATCGCGCATTCTTTGGCATGCTTCCGCGATTATCGGCATATTCCGTTCGACTTCGCTGCGACGGCTGCCAGGCAAAACCGCGACAATCTTCCGCGCTGCATCCAATCCAAAACGCGCAGTGAATTCCTCGCGCGTCATCTTTGAGCGCACGGAATCAACCAGAGGATGCCCAATGAAGTCCACCTTCACTCCAGCCTTGAGGTAGATCTCTTCTTCGAAAGGGAAAATCACCAATACGCGTTCAAACCGCTTCTGAATCCACCGCATTCTGCGCGGCCGCCAGGCCCAGATCTGCGGGCTGATGAAGTAGACGATGCGCCCTCCTTGTTTTTTTAGCCTGCGCGCTAATCCAAAGTTGAATCCCGGTGAATCCACGGTGATTGCCAGCGCCGGCTTTCTCCGTTTTGCCTCCCTTTCCAGTTTCCGCCATGCGCGCCATACAGCCGGAAGCTTCCGAAGCACTTCTGTAATTCCGACCACCGCAATATCCGACGCGTCCGCCACCAGTTCCACGCCCGCTTCGCGCATCTTTGGCCCGCCCATGCCGAACAGATGCGCTCCTGTGCGCTTTCGCAATGCCTCGCTCAGCCGTGCTGCGTACATATCGCCCGAAGCTTCGCCTGCTGAAATCAAAATTTCGAGGGGCGCCATTCGCGGCTAGTCTCGGCGGGTTGCAACGTGAATAGCGTTCGCCATCAGCACATTTTTGCGAGCGCGGTTAGTCATTTGCGGGAAGGGGCGCTCCAGCAGTCTCGATCACTGGAGCCGAAAGGCGCAATTCCTGGTCTTTGTATTGCAGTTGGTAGAGGCGGTAGTAAATTCCCCGCCGTGCCAGCAGTTCCTGATGCGTGCCTTCTTCGCGCAGGCGGCTCTTATGAAAAACGAGAATGCGATCCGCATGCTGAATTGTGCTCAATCGGTGCGCAATGACCAGCGCGGTCCGCCCGGAAAGCAGCCGGTCGAGCGCTTCTCGAATGAGGGCCTCCGTCTGCGTATCCACGCTCGAAGTGGCTTCATCGAGAATCAAAAATCGCGGATTATGCGCCAGCGCCCGCGCAAAACTGATCAGTTGCCTCTGTCCTACCGAAAGCGTCGCACCCCGCTCGGTTACTTCGGTTGCCGATCCATGCTGCAACGATGCAACGAAGGGCCCCAAACCAACTTCACGCAACGCTCGTTCGACGTCTTCATGGCTGATGTTCTCTGTTCCCAGTCGCACATTGGATTCAATCGTCCCGCTGAAAAGAAATGGATCCTGCAGCACAATTCCAAACAGCCGCCGCAGATTCTGCAAGTCGAGATCACGGATGTTCACTCCGTCGAGAAGGATCTCCCCTCTCTGAATGTCGTAGAACCTCAGCAGCAGTTGAATGATCGTCGTCTTTCCTGCGCCTGTGTGGCCCACGATCGCCACGTTTTGCCCTGCGGCCACGCGAAACGAAACGTCGCGCAGTACCCAGTCTTCTTCTTTGGGATTCTCGCCGCCTCGGTACGCGAACCACACCTTGCGAAATTCGATCTCTCCGCGATTTTCCTCCAACGGGATATTCCTGGTTCCTGATTGCATCGTGACCGGCTCATCCAGCAGCTTGAAAATGCGCTCGGAAGCGGCCATCGCCGATTGCAGAATATTGAATTTTTCGCTCAAGTCCTGAATGGGCATGAAGAATTGCTGCGAGTACATGTAAAACGCGGCGACCATGCCGATGCCCATCCCGCCCGCAAACTGCCGCAAACCTCCAAACCAGAAAATCATCGCGTAAGCACATGCGGAAAGAAGTTCAATGGACGGATAGAAAAGTGCGTACGCCATGATCGCCTTTTTGAACGCCAGGTTGTACGACCAATTCAAGCCCTTGAACTGTTCCCGCGCCTTCCGTTCGCGGTTGAAGAGCTGAATCACCGCCATTCCGCTGATGTGCTCTTGGAGGAAAGAATTGATGCGTGCCACGCCCGTCCGAATTTGCCGGTTGGCGTCGCGCACGCTATTACGGAAAAGCCACGTCGCCGCAAACATCAGCGGCAGCACCGCAAACGCGGCGAACGCGAGCTTCCAATTCAACTTCATCATGTAAGCCACGGCGGCGATCAGGAAGCAAAAATCGTTCACCATGGCAACCACGCCTGCGGCAAAGAGGTCGTTCAGCGCATCCACGTCGGTCGTCGTGCGCGTCACCAGCCGTCCCACAGGTGCGCGGTCAAAGAAGCTCATCGGCAATCGCTGCAGATGCCCGAAAATCTGCTTCCGCAGGTCGTACATGGTGTGCTGCCCGACCGACTGCATGATTCGCACTTGCCCGTACTGGAAAGTGAACGCCAGAATCAGCGTCGCCATGAATGCCAGCGAAATCCAAATGATTCCGTGATACGCCATCGCGATGCTGATCTTATGGCTCATCGCGGGCGTGATGTAGCGATCGATCACCGCTGCGAAGAGTCGCGGCCCGACTAGCCGCAGCGGCGTCACGACCAGCGTCAGCGCAATCGCCAGCGCAACTCGCCACTTGTATGGCTTCAAGTACGCGAGCAGCCGCCACGTCAGCTTCGAATCGTAAATGCGGCCGAGCTTCTCTTCTTCTTGATGCGTGCTCATTCTCTGGCCAGCTCTTCTTCCAACAGTTGCTTTTGATACAGCTCCGCGTAGTATCCGCCGAGCCCGATCAGCTCTTCGTGCGTTCCTTTTTCGATAATCTCTCCGTCGCGCAGCACCACAATCTGGTCCGCATCGCGTACTGTCGAGCAACGGTGTGAAATCAATATGGTCGTTCGCTGCTTAAACACATCCTCGAGTCCCTGCAGGATTTTCTCTTCCGTGTCCGTGTCCACGCTCGAGAAGGCGTCATCCAGAATTAGAATTCTTGGGTCGCGAATCACTGCCCGTGCTAGTGTCGTGCGCTGCTTCTGACCGCCCGAAAGCGTGATTCCACGCTCCCCAACGATTGTTTCGTACCTTCCGGGGAAATCGGAAATATCTCCTGCGATGTTCGCTACGTGCGACGCATCTTCGATTGCGTCCATCGATGCGTCGTCCACGCCAAAGGAGATATTTTCTCGAAGTGTATCGCTGAACAGAAAAGCATCTTGCGGCACGAATCCAATAGCGCGCCGCAATTCATCGAGAGGCCATTGCCGGATCGATTTGCCGTCGATGAAAAGACTGTCCGGCGGGGCTTCCCAAAGCCGTGCAATCAGTCCCGCCAGCGTGGTTTTTCCACTTCCCGTCGGGCCGACTATCGCAACGGTCGAGCCTGCTGGAATCTGCAAACTGATATTCCGCAGCACCGGCTCATTCGTTGGCGCGTTTTCCCGGTTATTCGCCGCCTGCGTTCCCTTTCCACTGCGCGTGGTCGGATACGTGAACGTCAAATTCCGGAATTCAATCTCACCTCGAATGCGATCGGTTTTTTGCGCGTCTGCATCGCTGATTACCGGCGCTGCATCCAAAATGTAATTGAGCCGGCCCATCGACGCCGCACCGCGCTGAAAAATATTCGTCACGAACCCCAGCGCAATCATCGGAAACACAAGCTGTCCCACGAAGGTGTAAAAAGCGATCAGCGCTCCGAGCGACATCCGGTCCTGAACCACCATCCGGCTGCCTTCCCACAGCACAAAGAGAATCGAAAATCCGATAATCATTTGCAGCGCCGGGAAAAACAGGCTCCACGCCCGGATCATGCGAATGTTCTGTCCCACATATTCGCGATTCGATTCGTCGAACGAACGCATCTCGGCTTGTTCCTGCCCGTACGCGCGCACCACGCGAACGCCGGCCAGATTCTCCTGCGCCTTTGCGGAGAGCGTCGCCAGCATTGCCTGAATCTTCGCCTGCAAGTCGTGAATGACCGTTCCGAAATAGCGCACCGTGATGAAAACGAACGGCACCGGAATCAGCACTTCCAGCGTCAGGACGGGCGAAATCTTCACCATTACCGCAATCGCCACGGCCATGCCTACCAGTGTGGTGGCGCTGTACATAATTCCCGGACCCAGCACCATGCGCACTGCGCTCAGGTCATTCGTGCAGCGCGACATAAGTTCTCCCGTGCGATTGCGCACGTAGAACTCCGGATCCATCTTCACCAGCCGAGCCAGCAGGTCGTTCCTTATGTCGTACTCAATGTCCCGCGATATTCCAATCAGCACCCAGCGCGACCAAAAAGAAAAAATTCCTTTCAGCACCACAAAGCCCACGAGTAGAAGGCACAACATCGCGAGCGTGTGACGGCTGGAGGGCGCGTAGAAAACGAGAATCGGCTTCAGCACCGTATGCCAGAATCCGACCGCTCCCGCAGGCCCGGCTTCTGTCAGGTTCGGCATCGGCTGCGGCGAGCCTTTCAGGCAATCCATGATCGAGCCGATGATCAGCGGCGGAAACGCTCCAATCAAGCCCATGATGAGCAGCATGAGCAGCCCAAACGAAGTCGAGCCTTTATACGGACCGATGTATGGAACGAGACGCCGCAGCTCGCGCCAAGCTTTCGGCTTCTGCTGCTTCGCGTTCACTCCCGTCACGGTTTGTGCGGCTGCGCTCATCTATCTCTCGTCAATCGGTTCCAGGCTCGGCGACTCGGCCAGAAAATGTTCGAAGTTTCGATCCAGCGATTGATAACGCTTCACCTGCGGATTCCATCGAATCTCGAGTGTTTCCACATACCCTCCCGCGGGCTTGTGCAGCGGAGTCAAATAAATCTCCAGCCCATCCTTCGGATCTTCTTCCTTCTGCACGCGCCAGCCATCCACTGCGGAAATCGGCTGGCCGCCCAGGAAGCCCCTGGTGTTCTTCAGATGTTCATCGATCAACAAGACCTCATTCCAAGACTTGCCATCCTTCTCAATGATGGCCGCCCGCGTCACTAACAGGCCGGGAGCCATCGTTTCAGGCGTGATTTTCACCTTATTTACGATGAACGCCTGCTCTTTTCCATTCTTCGCCAAGTCTCCATAATCGACCACGTCGTTTTCCAATCCAAAGAGCTTTTGCGCCACAGTATCCACTTCCGCTGGATAGGCGGGCGCCGCGGGCTTTGCAGCCTCTTCCGTGCTTGGATGCCCATTGCCTTCGCACGATGCACCAACCAGCGCCGCGCACAGCGCTGCCATCAGCAGAAATTTTCTCATATACTCCTTACAAGGCCGGAGGACGCCAGGGTAATCTCACTCGTCTGTTCGCTACGTTGCCGCGCAATCGAACGAGAACGGAGCAATTCTAAGCTTCCGCGGCCCTCATACGGAAGGATTCTGTTATTCTGGGTTTTGCGAGCTTCGTCATCCGCCCATGGCAAAAGGGCAATTTCAACTCTTCATATGTGCCGTGTTAACGGCTCGCCAAAATCTCCTCCATACGCGCTTCAAAATTCTCCTCTCCCTCCGACCACAATTGCACTCGCTCAACCGGCACAGCCGCTTCAATCCGCTGCATCCAGTTGTACAGCTTCCGTATGTTTTCCCGCGTTTTTTCCTGGTAGGCTTCCAAATTTTCCGGTTGCGACATCACGGCAACAAAATTTGCTTCCTCCGGATGCCCCACGCTCTCCTTGCGCTCTTGCTGAAACCCCAGCAGTCCGGCATGGCCGGTGAAAAAATGCTCAAACCCAGCGTCGATCAGGAAATGCCCTTGTTCCTTCCAAACGCCATCATCGAAGTCGCCGCCGTAGTACACAATGCTCAACGGTTGTGACTTCAGCATCCATTGCCCATTTGATTCGCCCCAGGTCCATAAATCCCAGAAAGCCTGCGTTTCATAGGCGCAATCCGCATGCGCGTGCTCTCTCGCCAGCTCAGCGAGAACGTCCGCGCCGTATTCGCCCGAGCGCAAATCCTGCTCGAGAATCGGCGCTTCCGTTGCATCGACGGCTCGAATGACGAACTCGGTAAACCCCGGCCGCTCTTTTGAGAAGGGAACCGTCTCCAGAAACGCGCGCCATTGCTGGACCAGCGTCTCTTCGGAAAAACCCCTGACCCAAATGCTCGCATATGCGCGATTCGCCATCCCCACATTATACCGGGATAGTGGTTCCAGCGCTCCGCCTGCCGAGCACCGCGCGAATTTGCACCATAGCGGCGCTTGTAACTCACGTCATGTTGTATGGAGATTCGCTTACTTCTTCTCAGGAGGCTTTTTGTCCGAGGGTTTATCGCCGCTTACATCGGAAGAAATTCCCAGCAGCCGGTCGCGTAGCGTATCGCCAAGATTGGCAAAAACGTCCGCGCACGTATTTCGCAGCCGCTCTTCGGCGGCATGGGAAAGTGTATCCAGCACGCCTTTGGAATGCTGCCCTAACGTTGTCGCCGAGGCCAGCAGCCATGAATTGGATGCGTTCTCCAGCCGCTCTTTGTACTGGTCAATCGACTTCTCGACGGTCACTTTCATCCGCTCGATCCATGCGTCTTGTTCGGCATCGCGCTTGGTGTGGAACTCTTCGACGAGGGGCCTGAGCTGTTCCTGCAGAGATTTTTTTACTTCTGCCGCGCTCTCCTCAAGCCGCCGCTCCAGCATGTGATTGAACTCGGCCATCGCTTCTTGTGATTTCCGGCTGACGCCCTCGCGCGCTTGCTCCGCGGATGTGCTCGCGATCTGCTCGAATTGCATCAGGCTGTCCTGCGCAATTCTCCCCAGTTCGTCAATTGCGCTCGCCGCTGTGGTCTGCGCCGTTAATGTCAGTTGCTCCCGCGTCCGCTCCTTCACTTCCTTCGCGCTTTCCTCGATCAACCCTTGCGCGTGCTCGACGTAACTGCGGCTGCAGTGATCCAGCTCCGACGCGAACATTCGCGAAAGCTCCGCCGCGTGCTCCCGCATCGTACCAGACGACTGCTCCATCATTTTCTCGAGCGCCGACTGCATATTCGTCTGCGCTTTTTTCTGATACCACTCCGAAGCCTTATAGAGCGCCTCAAAAGTGTTATGCGAAGCATCCGTCGTCTTCGCTTCCAACTCCTCCTCCACTTTCGTCAGCGCCGCACGGCACTTTTCCTCGAAATCAGTCGGCAATTCCACCACCTGTTGCTTCATGCGTTCGATCGAGCTTTCCAGTGCTTTTTCAGAGACCTCATGCATTTGCGCGCGGAATGCTTCCAAGACGTCCTGCGCCTGCTTTCCGGCTGATGCGAGCTGCTCACCGGCCTCCCGCGCACGTTGATAATGCGGAGCAAGTTGCTGTTCCACCTGTTCCGCCACTCGGCGCATTTTCTCGTCCGCAATTTCCTGGATCGGTTTTTCGAGCTCGCTGGCCTTCTTTCTCAATAGCTCGTCCGCGCGCCGGTCGAGCTCACTTGCTTGCGTCACAAAAAGGTCATTCAGTTTCTTCTGCGCATCATCAAATGTGGCTCTCGACATCGCCTCGATCTGCGCCAAGGTTTCCTCTGCACGGCGCGCCGCTTCATCCGCCTTGCTGGCCACGGCTTCCGCGCGCGCCTGCCGCTCATCCAGTCCTGAGCACAACGACTCCAGGTTTTTCTGCGCTTCGGCCGCCGCTTCGTTCATCAGGTTTTGCAGCGATGCTCTCCGTGCTGAAATCTCTTCCTCGGCTTTTGCCGTCGCCGCCTGGGAAATCGCGGCTAACTGCGCGGTCATCTGCGTAGACGCGCCGTCGAGCGCCGCATCCAATTCCGCGCGCCACTTCTGCCTGGTCGATTCCGATTCGCTGGTCAGCCGTTCGAGGGACTTCTCCTGCAACTCGCCCGCCGCGTTTTCTATCTGCTTGCGCCAATCCGCCAGCCGTTCCTTGGCAGCCTCATCCAATTGCCGCAACGTCTCTTCGGGCGCGGCGATGACCGCGGGCGCGGCCTGGGCCGTTGGCAAATTCGCTGTCGCTCGCTCCACTGCCTGCTGCACCGATTCCTTCACGGCCTGCTCAACGGTCTGCTGAACGCTTTGCTGGATCGTCTGCTCCGCCAGCTTCGCCGCAGAATCCTCGACCACGCGCTCAACCGCAGCCCGCACTTGCGAATCCAGCTCCTCAGCCTTTGGTGTAGCGGCGGCACGCGCCTGCTCAAATGCCGCCAGCGCGTTCTGCACCACCTGCTGCGTCGCTCGTTCTACCAGTTGGTGCAGCGAATTCTCCACTGCGCTTTGCACTGCGGCCTGCACCGACCTCTCTGCGGTCTTCGCGACGGACTCTTCTACGGCTGCATTTACTGAGGTTTGAATCTGCTGCGTTACGCTCTCGCGCGCTGTGCGAACTTCTTGCGCTACGGCTTCCGCCGCTCCGCTCTGCATCGTACGTCGCAGATGCTGCTTCGCTTCCGCGAGCAGTCGCGCCATCTGCCTCGCAGCGGACATCGTTTCGTGGGCGGACAGAGCCGCGGGCGTGGTTGATGGGGGCGTGGGCAGCACCCGAACTTTGCTCTCGCTTGCTGGCGCATGCGCCGGAGCTTTCTCGGCTGCAATCGCCGTCGGCTTGCTGTCCTTTTTCTCCGGAGCGGCTGCAACCTCCTCCGCTTTCTTTTCTGCGGGCGCTTCGCTGGCGGGCGGTACAGGAATTTCTATCGATTGCTCCGCTGCTTCGTTCGGCAGAGGGAACCAATCTGCTGGAGGGAACGCAATACCCCACACGTTCCCGGGAATGGTGAATTCAACGCCGATCTGAAAGAGCTCTCGGACGGTCCGCGGGCGCTGCACCCACGCGACGCGTCCTTCCACGATTCGCGACGGCGTATCCGATTCCGAGCGCGCGATCTCAATCGTCACTACGGCGGTTTTCGGAACGTAATGTTTTGATTGGTACTTACAGCCGTGACAGTTCACCGATACAGTTGATGTTCGTTCCTTGAAGGCCTGTCCTAGCGCGTCGACGCCGCTCACAGTGATAGGAACGGATTGCGCAATCCGCGTGCTTCGGCGCTTTTGGACGCCCGGATCGTTCGATGGCAATGATTCTGACACGTGCTTCGTCTCCCCCGAAGGCAATTCTCCCAACGCTAACATGAATACGGCTCAGGAGTTATCCAAACGCAAAGACTATGTGCGAATCGGTTACGCTATACGTCAACGGGTGCGCAGGATTGCCCGAGGCTCCCGGAGCTTCTTCTCGGTTGACTCAGTTGCGCCCGCCGTGATAACACCCGTTTTCTTGGGGTGTGACAGGATGCGAACCGCTCGTCGTGCCGCCTTAATTCTGTGCGCCTTGTCTCTCGCTGGGGCTGCGTCGGCCCAGGAAAAAGCCATCGTCATCGCCGCCAGCACGATCATTGACGGCCACGGACACCTCCTGCATAACACGCGCATCGTCATCGAGAACTCTAAAATCATTCGCATCGATCCTAAAGCCGGACCTGTTACCTATGATCTTCGCGGCTTGACAGTATTGCCCGGCTGGATTGATTGCCACGAGCACATTAGCTGGCACTTCGGCGAAGATGGCAGGCTCGCGGGCGACGGCATCGGCAAAAACGAGGTGCCAGAGCATGCGTTTCTGGCTATGGCGGCGAATGCGTGGGCCACGCTTAGAGCTGGATTCACGACCATTCAAAGCGTCGGCTCGCCCGCCGACGTGGGCTTGCGCGAGGCAATCGCGCACGGCGAGATTCCCGGCCCGCGCATTTTGACGGCAGTGCGTCCCCTCGAGGGGCGAGGCCCCCAAACCGGCACACCGGAAGAAATTCGCAAGTTCGTCGACCGAGACAAAGCTATGGGCGCCGACCTAATGAAGATTTTTGCGTCCGCAAGCATCCGGCAGGGCGGAACGCCTACGCTTTCTCAGGGACAACTGAACGCGGCGTGTGATGAAGCGAGAAAAGACGGTTTGCGTACCCTTGTTCATGCCTACGGCGTCGCGGTGAAAGAAGCCGTGGACGCCGGTTGCACGGAAGTCGAGCACGGCATGCTGATGCCGCTATCGGATTTGCAGCTCATGGCCGAACAGCACGTTTTCTTCGATCCGCAAGCAGGGCTTGTTTTTCAGAATTATTTCGATCACGAGAAAAATTATCTCGGAATCGGCGGATACACGCCCGAGGGTTTCGCCGCGATGCACAAAGTTTGGCCGTCGGACGATCAGATGTTCAACGCCGCCGTGCATACAAAAGGGCTGGTGATTGTTTTTGGCACAGATGCCGTGGCGGGAGCGTTTGGATATCAAGCCGAAGAGTTCATCTATCGCGTTCAGAAAGCTGGCATGCCTGCCATGGAGGCTCTTGAATCAGCAAATTACTACGCGGCGGAGTCTATGAATCTTCAGAACGAAATTGGTTCCATCGCGCCGGGCCTTCAGGCTGATATTATCGCGCTCGCCGGCGATCCGCTCACGGACATAACCGCCGTTCGCCGCATTTCTTTTGTGATGAAGGACGGCGTGGTGTATAAGAACGTCGCCCGCAATGCCATTCCGCATCGCGCGGATGTGACGCCATAAAAATTTGCAGAGTTATCTTAATTTTCTCGGAGGCTTTATGCGTCGTGTGGCACTTTTGATGGCGTTAATCTGCTGTTTTCCGCTGCTCACCATTGGGCAACAGGAGGAGCAGGCAAAGCTCGCCGGTTTTTTTGGTAATTCCGCCGCCAGCGAGCAAGACTGGGAGCAGAAATTCCGCGCTATTCCATCTCCGCAAAATATGATCGCGGACATGAAGCTTCTCGCTGCTCGACCGCACCATGTCGGCTCGCCCTATGACAAGCAAAACAGCGAATGGATTCTGGCGCAGTACAAAAAGTGGGGCTGGGACGCGCACATCGAAACGTTCAACGTCCTTTTCCCCACGCCAAAGTTCCGCCTCCTCGAACTCATCTCGCCAACGCATTTTGTTGCCAAGCTGCAGGAGCCTCCCGTCCCTGGTGATCCGACCTCTTATCAGCAGAAGGAGCAGCTTCCTACCTATAACGCCTATTCTCCCGATGGTGACGTTACCGCGCCGCTCGTTTACGTTAATTACGGCGTTCCTGACGACTATGACACGCTCGCGCGCCTCGGCATTTCGGTCAAGGGTGCCATCGTCATCGCGCGCTATGGACATTCCTGGCGCGGCATTAAGCCCAAGCTCGCTCACGAGCATGGCGCTATAGGCTGCATCATTTATTCCGACCCACGCGACGACGGCTACTATCAGGGCGACGTTTATCCAAAGGGACCGTGGCGCCCTTCCGAAGGCGTCCAGCGCGGCAGCGTCATGAAAATGGAAATCTATCCGGGCGACCCGCTCACTCCCGGAGTCGGCGCGGATGCTCATGCAAAGCGCCTCGCACTTAAGGACGCGAAAACCATCGAAGACATTCCCGTTCTTCCAATTTCCTATGGCGACGCGCTCCCGCTCCTTAAAGCGCTCGGCGGCCCCGTTGCTCCGCCAGACTGGCGCGGCGCGCTCCCCATCACTTATCACGTCGGCCCCGGTCCCGCAAAAGTTCACCTCAAACTGCAATTCAATTGGGACCTCAAGCCGGTTCACGATGTGATTGCCAAGCTCGCTGGCTCGACGTATCCCGATGAATGGGTGATTCGCGGCAATCATTACGATGGCTGGGTGAATGGCGCGCAAGATCCCATCGCCGGGCAAGTCGCGCTCCTCGAAGAGGCTCGCTCTCTCGGCGAAATTTACCAGCAGGGTTGGCGTCCGAAGCGCACGATCATTTATTGCTCATGGGACGGCGAAGAGCCCGGTCTTCTCGGTTCAACCGAATGGGTTGAAGAGCACGGCGATGAATTGGCGACACACGCCGTCGCTTACATCAATTCCGACGTGAACAGCCGCGGCTACCTCGAAGCCGAGGGCTCGCATTCTCTCGAATCTCTCATCAACACCATCGCGGATGAAATTCCGGATCCAGAGAAGGAGGGAATGTCCGTAGGCCAGCGTCATCGGCTCGCTGAGTTGGCGCACGCGCAGAATCCCGAAGAACGCAAGAAGCTCGAATCCGAAAAGAACTTCATCATCGGCGATTTAGGCTCCGGCTCGGACTATTCTGCCTTCATTGATCACGCCGGCATCGCCTCGATTAACTACGGCTTCGGTGGAGAAGCGGGCGGTGGTATCTACCACTCCGTTTACGATGACTATTACTGGTTCTCGCATTTTGACGACGGCCCAGAAGTTTATGGCCGCGCTCTCGCGCAGGTGGTTGGCACGACGATGATGCGCCTGGCCGATTCCGACGTGCCTCCGCTCGATTTCACCGGCCTTTCCGATGCTGTTGGGCGCTTTGTTGACGAATTGAAGAAGCTCGACAAAACGGAAATCGCGCAGATGGAATGGCAGAACAAGGAAATTCAGGATGGCATCTTCACCGCAAGCACCGATCCGACCAAAAAATTTGTTCTGCCCGCAACGGAAGATGTTCCGCAACCGCTCGATTTTTCTCCGCTCGACAGCGCAGTCAAAAGCCTGAAGCAGAGCGCACAGAGTTATCAGTCGGCATTCGACAAGGGCGCACCAGGGCTCGTCAGTGTCCCCGGCGCTTCTTTCGAGGTCGTGGGTGAGGATTTAATCAAAACGGAACGCGATTTGTTGACTCAGGAAGGCTTGCCAGGGCGGCCATGGTACAAAAATCAGCTCTATGCTCCGGGCATCTATACCGGCTACGGCGTTAAAACCATTCCGGCAGTGCGAGAAGCCATCGAACAGAAAAACTGGTCGCAGGCCACCGAGGAAATTGGCATCGTCGCGGGAGTGTTGCAGAAGGAAGCCGATTCGATCAACGCCGCTGCTTCTGCGCTGCAAAGCGCGGGACAGTAGAATTGTTTTATACGGTGTAGCCGCAAACCGTCGCGCCTTGTGAACTTCTACGGTTTTCGTGTTCGTAGGGGCGCTGCTTGCTGCGCCGCGCAGCTCGACCCTGCCTTGCCTCTGTTTTTGAGGGACTTGCGCTTCTACAAATCCCGGCGGCCTTCCATCGCTTTCACCATGGTCACTTCGTCGGCGTATTCCAGATCCGAGCCGACCGGAATGCCCATGGCGATTCGCGTCACGCGCACGCCAAGCGGTTTGATGAGCTTTGAAAGATAAACCGCGGTTGCTTCGCCCTCGGCCGTGGGATTCGTCGCGATTATGATTTCTTCCACCGTTCCGGGCTTGAGCCGTTCAATCAAGCTCTTGATTTTGATCTGCTCGGGACCGCGCCCCTGCAGCGGTGAAAGCGCGCCGCCCAGCACGTGGTACATCCCACTGTACTCGCGAGTTTTTTCAATCGCCGAAATATTCGGCGCCTCTTCGACGACGCAAATCACTCTCTTGTCGCGCGTCGGCGCCGTACAGAAGTAGCACGGGTCGGTATCTGTAATGTTGTTGCAGACCGAGCATTCGCGGATCTTCTCTTTGGCGTCGCGAATCGCATCGGAAAGCGCCAGCGCCTGATCGCGATCCGCGCGCAGCAGATGAAACGCCAGCCGCTGCGCTGTTTTCTGCCCGATCCCGGGCAAATGCTTCAGCTCCTCAATCAGTTTTGTTATCGACGGCGCAAAGTCAGGCATCGGTTTTCCTGAGAAGCGAACTTTCCAGAAATCGCAATGGTAATGGAAATCTGCGGAATGAGAAAAGTATAAAAATCACGCGCGCAGGCGCCGCGTTGAAACTAAAAAAGCCCCGGAATGCGAAGCCCAGCCACGCCGGGAATATTTCCGGTCATATCCTTGATCTGCTTGGCCAATTCTTCGTCTACGCGGCGAGAAGCCTCGTTCACCGCTGCCAGGATCAAATCCTGCAGCATCTCCAGATCTTTGTTGGCAAAGACATCCTGCTCGATCTTAATTTCCGTGAGCTGCTTCTGCCCGTTCATTTTGACGGTAACCATGCCGCCGCCGGCGCTTGCTTCCACGCGAATCTCGCCGCGCTTGTGCTCGAGGTTTTCCTGCATCTGCCACAATTGCGACATCATTTGTTGC
>JASHRN010000130.1 GCA_030037335.1 Candidatus Acidiferrales bacterium
CCCTTTTCTTGCAGAGTGCTCCGCAGAATGGCCCCCTGATTCCGATCCGGGCAGCCGGCAAGCTGGTTCGCAAATTTCCAATTGCCCGCTCCCATACGCCACCAGCCGCGCCTTTACCCCGATGGGAACCGTCAGCATTGCGCGTGGCGTGTGCCCTATTGGCGCGCCCCAAACAACCGGAATCTTCAGTGGATCGAGCAACCTTTCAAAAACATTGCGCACCGTCGGCCCACCGGGTGGCGGCGCGCACTCCGGGAATTCTCCCAGCACCATTGCGCGCACGCCTTTGAACTTCCCCGCTTGCCGTAAATGGATCAGCGCGCGATCCACTTGATACGGCTTCATTGAGCAATCTTCCAGCAGCAAAATGGTGCCCGCGGTTTCAATTTCCCACGGCGTTCCCAAAGTCGCTTCCACTAGAGTCAAACATCCTCCCACGATTGTGCCTTCGGTGTGCCCAAAAAAGAGCGTCTCGCCGTGCAAATCAAGCTTCCATCCGTGGCTCGCTTGAGTGAGCGCCTGCTGAAAAGACTCCCGGCCATAGCCTCCCGGCGCGTCCGCGCCTTTGTCCAGTCCCGCGCCAACCATTGGCCCATAAAAACTCACCCACCGCTTCTTGCGCCAGAGAAAAAGCTGCAGCAGAGTGATGTCGCTGAAACCGACGAGCGCTTTGGGTGATTTCAGCCGCCGCGGCTCCAGCAGCTCCAACAAATATCCTGAACCGTATCCTCCGCGCGCGCAAAATACGGCGCGAGAGTTGGATTCGTCGAATGCGAGCAGCAGCTTTGCCAGCCGCTCTTCCGCTGAACCAGCAAAATAGGCCTGTCGCGCCAATACACGAGGGTCCCACTGCGCGCGATAACCGAGCCGTTCCAGCTCCGCGCATCCGCGGCGCAGCGCTTCTTCCTCCACAGGGCTCGCCGGCGCGACGATGCGCACGGCGTTCCCCGTTTCGAGCGGCGGCGGCTTAAGGACTGCGGGCATGGTCGCAGCCGAGAATAAGAAAATTATGCGAGGGTGTCCAGTTGCGGAAAGTTCGCCGTAGTCCGAAGAGTTCACAGTGGGAGCGGCGCGTCGGCTACTCGCATTTACAACCGAATGCTGGTCATACGCACAAGGGCGCGTGCACGCACCTCAACTTCGCGCCGCGTGAGTTTCCGCAAGCGCTCGACTCCCAGTTGCTCCACGGCAAAACTTCCCATCACCGAGCCATAAATCATCGCACACCGCAGCGAAGAGTGATCGATTTTCCTGCGCCCTGCCAGATAGCCCATAAATCCGCCGGCGAAGCTGTCTCCTGCGCCCGTCGGGTCGTGGACTTTTTCGAGCGGGTACGCCGGCACGGCCAAAATCGCATCGCGATGAAAGAGCATCGCGCCATATTCTCCGCGCTTGATCACCACAGCTTTTGGCCCCATGCTGAAAATTCGCTTTGCCGCGCGCAACAAATTGTGCTCGCCGGCAATTTGGCAAGCTTCTTCATCATTGATGAGCAAAGCATCGATCAGTCGCAGCGTTTTTGCAAGCTCCTCGGGCGTGCGCGCAATCCAGTAATTCATCGTGTCCAGCGCGACGAGCGCCGGACGCCGCCTCATCTGGCTGAGCACATGCCGCTGCAACGTCGGATCGATATTGCCGAGGAATACGAATTGTGAATCGCGATACGCTTCCGGCAATTTCGGCTGAAATTCCGCGAAAACATTTAGCTCAGTGACAAGCGTTTCGCGCGTGCGTAAGTCGTCGCTGTAGCGCCCCGACCAGAAAAAGCTTTTTCCTTTAGCCTGCTCAAGCCCAGCGAGATCGATTTTGCGCCCGCTGAAAACCGCGCGGTCTTTCGCGGAGAAATCGTCCCCGACGACCGCAACCAGCCGAACCGGCGCCAGCAGGCTCGCGCATAAGGAAAAATAAGTTGCCGCTCCTCCTATAGTTCGTTCCGTGCTCCCGAAAGGTGTTTGAATACCGTCAAACGCGACTGAGCCGACCACGAGCAAAGACATCGAGAACCTCTCCTATTAAATGAATTATGAAATGTACTTCGCAATGATCGGCCCGAGGCGGCGTTTCGTTGCCGCCGGAATCAATTTGTGATCCGTCAGCATCGTGTGAGCCAGCGCGGAACCGCACTTGCACTCGCGCGTCGACCCGAGCGAGCGCAGCGTCTCTCGCAGCACCTTCTGCACGTTCGCCGCGTTTTTGTTCAGATTACTGATGATGTCCGGCACGGTGACGGAATCGTGCTGCGGATGCCAGCAATCGTAATCCGTGATCATCGCGATGCACGCATAGCAAATCTCCGCCTCACGCGCGAGTTTGGCTTCTGTCAAATTCGTCATCCCAATCACGTCGAATCCCATTTGCCGGTAAGCGCGCGATTCTGCCAGCGTTGAGAATTGCGGGCCTTCCATGCAGACATACGTTCCCGATTTATGCGCCGCGACGCCGCTGCGTTCGCAGCCGTTGACCGCCGCTGCCGACAATCGCGGACACGTCGGCTTATCAAATCCCACGTGCGCGACAAGCCCGCCGCCGAAAAAAGTCGCGATGCGGCCGCGCGTGCGGTCGAAAAACTGATCCACGATGGCAAATTCCAGCGGGCGCATCTCTTCGCGCAAAGACCCAACCGCGCTCACCGACAAAATCTGCTCCACACCCAAATCCTTCATCGCATAAATGTTCGCGCGGTAGTTGATTTCCGAAGGCAAAATGCGGTGCCCCCGCCCATGCCGTGCAAGAAACGCAACGCGCTTGCCTTCGAGCGCTCCGATCATGAAAGCGTCCGACGGATCGCCGAACGGCGTTTTCATGCGAATTTCGCGCGCGCCCTCAATGCCGGCCATCGCATAAAGCCCGCTGCCGCCAATAATCCCTATCGCCGCGCTTTTCTTTGCCGCGCTCGTTCGCACACTCTTGTTTTTCTGCGCCATCCCTCACACCTCAGATCGTTCGCTGATTTGAGTGAGTCAGTCTGACCGCTGCTCAGACGCTAGTCGATTTTCACCGGCTCAACTTCATACTGCCCATCGCGGCTATGCAAATACGCGGCGCGCGTCGACACATCATGCGCAAAAAGCGCCAGCCAGCCGTGCTTCTCGATTTGCGGCAGCATTTTCTTTTTGTTTTCCAGCGTCGTCAGAGGATACAAATCGAATCCCATGATCCACGGCAGCGGCAAATGCGCAGTCGTCGGAACTAGGTCCGCGAGGAAAATCGCTGTTTTGCCGCCGCCTTCGAGTTTCACGCACTGCATCGCGTCCGTATGGCCGGGAGCCGGAATCACGGTAACGCCGGGAACAATTTGCCTCTCGCCTTCGAGCAACTCCCACTGCTTCGCTTCCGCTACCGGCACGTAATTGTCGGCCATGAAACTCGCGCGGTCGCGTTCAGTCGGATTTTTCGCGTGCTCGAAATCTTTTTTCTGCACAACGTACTTCGCATTCGGAAAAGTGGGCCTCATCTTGTCGCCAACGATCTTCGTATCCCATCCGCAATGGTCAAAATGCAAATGCGTATTGATGACGATGTCGACGTCCTCCAACTTCACTCCCTGTCGCGCCAACTGCTCCGGCAATCTCGGCGAACCTTCAAACGCATAAATATCCCGGCGTTTCGCATCCCATTTATCCCCAGCGCCGGTCTCAACGACGATTGTTTTCCCTGCCGCGCGAATCAGCAGGCAATTCATCGCCAGCACGATTCGGTTCCGTTCGTCGGCACGCGCCTTTTTCTCCCACATCGGCTTCGGAATCACGCCGAACATCGCGCCGCCGTCCAGACGCAACGTTCCATCCGTTAGCACAAGAAATTCCAGGTCCCCAAGTCTCAATGTTCACTCTCCAGCCCTGCGCGTTTCAAAATATCGCTCACCGCTGAATACGGATCGCGCTTTCGCTCCGCAATTTCCCCCGCCAGCCGCTCCAGTGTCCCGTCACCGCGCGCCTCATCCAGAACGCGATGGATCAAGCGCTCGCGCAGCAAGTTCACGAGCCGCTCTTTCCACAACGTAATCTCTCTTGCGCGCTGCTTGCCATGCTCTTGCGAATGCTCGCGAAACCGCTCGATTTGCCGCGCGAGTTCATCGATACCCTCGTTTTGCATTGCAACGGTCAGCACGATGGGTGGTTTCCATCCGTCACGCTCGGGCACGAGCTGCAAAATCGCGCGCAACTGTTGCTCAAATCGCTCTGCGCCTTCGCGGTCGGCTTTGTTCAGCACAAAAATATCCGCAATTTCCATCACGCCGGCCTTCAAATTCTGAACGTCGTCTCCCATTCCCGGCACGAGCACTACCAGCGTGCAATCCGCCAGCCGCGCAATTTCAACTTCGCCTTGCCCCACGCCAACCGTCTCGACGAGCACGTATTTCTTTCCGGCTGCGTCGAGCAGCAGCGTTGCATCGCTCGTCGCTTGTGACAATCCGCCGAGCGAACCGCGCGTAGCCATCGATCGGATAAACACACCTTCATCCGAAGCGTGTCCTTGCATGCGAATACGATCGCCGAGAATCGCGCCGCCCGTGAACGGGCTCGACGGGTCGACAGCAATCACTCCCACGCTTTGCCTCTGCGCGCGATAATATGCGGCAAGCCGATCCACCAGCGTGCTCTTGCCTGTTCCTGGTGCGCCAGTGATGCCGACGCAATACGCGTTGCCCGTGTGCGCGAAAAGTTCGCGCAGCAAGCTCTCAGCGGCAGCTGTGCGATTCTCGATTTCTGTCATAGCCCGGGAAATTGCGCGCACGTCGCCCGCATGCACTTGCGCTGCCCATTTCACCAACGTCTCGTCACTTGCAGTGGAAACAGGATGCATCGCGGGAGGTCGGGACGCGGGCGGCATGCTGTGGCGCTAACCTTTGCCCAGAAGCTGGCGCGCAATCACCAGCCGCTGAATCTCGCTCGTGCCTTCGCCAATCGTGCAGAGCTTCGCGTCGCGATAATATTTTTCCGCCGGATAATCCTTCACAAAACCGTAACCGCCAAAAATCTGCACCGCTTCGTTGGCCACGCGCACGGCAACTTCCGCGGCAAACAATTTGGCCATGCTCGATTGGCGCGTGAAGCGAACGCCCTTCCCTCCCTCGCGCAACGAACGATCCGCCAGGTAAGCTGCCTCCCACACAAGCAGCCGCGCGGCTTCAATTTCCGTTGCCATATCCGCCAACTTGAACTGAATCGCCTGAAATTCACTGATCGCTTTTCCAAATTGCTTGCGCTGCTTCGCGTACTTCACCGCTGCTTCATAGGCTCCCTGCGCCATGCCCAGCGCCAGCGACGCAATCGAAATGCGCCCGCCATCCAAGATTTGCAAGCTGTTGATGAATCCTTCGCCTTCCGCGCCAAGCAAATTCTCATTCGCAATGCGGCAATCGCTAAAAATCACTTCCGAAGTATCGCTCGCGCGCATCCCAAGCTTGTTTTCTTTTTTCCCCGGACGGAATCCTAGCGTGCCTTTCTCAATGATGAACGCCGAAATGCCATGCTGCTTTTTCGCCGCATCGGTCACGGCCATTCCCACGCAGACGTCCGCGTAATGCCCATTCGTTGTGAAGGTTTTCGAGCCGTTCAGCACCCATCCGTCATCTTTTTTTACAGCAACTGTCCGCGTTCCGCCCGCATCGGAACCTGCTCCCGGCTCCGTCAGCGACCAGCAGCCGAGCTTTTTCCCCTGCGCGAGCGGAGTCAAGTATTTTTGCTTCTGCGCTTCAGTCCCAAATTTGTAGATGTGATTCGAGCAGAGCGAATTGTGCGCGGCGACAATCAGTCCAACCGATCCATCCACGCGCGCCAGTTCCTCAATGACAATCGAATATTCCAGATAACCCAATCCCGCGCCGCCGTACTTTTCCGGAAAAATGACGCCCAGCAAACCCATCTGCCCCAGCTGCGGAATAATTTCCTTGGGAAACTGCGAAGCCTCGTCCCACTCCATCACGTGCGGCGCGATTTCTCCTTCGGCAAACTCGCGCACAGTTCGCCGAAGATGCTTCTGCTCATCCGTTAGCGACAGGTCCACAATGCCTCGCAAGAAAAAAAGGGTTCGTACTCAGGCAGCGTGTCATGCGTGTGTCCGCTCCGCCGCGCAGATTTCGTTCATCACCGCGATTGCGCGCTCGATTCCTGCGCGGTCCACGTCGTAATGCGTCACCATCCGCACCAGGAATTTGTCCGTGGCGTTGGCGAGCACGCCTCGCCTTTTCAGTTCTTCAGAAATCGCCGCGCCCGTCTTCCCCGTTTGTTGCACGTTAAAAATCAGAATATTTGTAACGACCTTTGCGGGATCGATCGAAATTCCCGGAACCTTCGCCAGCCGCTCCGCCAGATATTTCGCATTTTCGTGATCGCGATGCAAAATCTTCGGCGTCTCTTCCAGCGCAATCAGCCCCGCCGCCGCCAGCACTCCAGCCTGTCGCATCCCGCCGCCCAGCATTTTCCGGTGCACATGCGCCTTTTCGATAAATTCCTTCGAACCAACCACCATCGATCCCACCGGCGCTCCCAACCCTTTCGACAAACAAAACATCACCGAGTCGAATTTCGCGGTCAGGTCGCGCACGCTCTTTCCCGCGGCCACGGACACGTTGAAAATTCGCGCGCCGTCCAAATGCACCGGCAATCCCCTTTCATGCGCGCGCTCGCAAATTTCCTCGGCAACGCGCGTAGGATAAATTGTCCCGCCGGCCATGTTGTGGGTGTTTTCCAGTGTCACCAGCCCAGTCTGCGAATAGTTTGGGCTCTTCGCGCGAATCAGCGATTCGACCAGAGGCCACGTAAGAATTCCATCCTGCGCAAACGCCGCGCGCGGAAAACAGCCCGCAAGCGCAGACATCGACGCCAGCTCGTATTGATTCACGTGCGCGCGCTGCTCGCAAATCACTTCCAGTCCCGGCCGCGTCCACGTCTTGATTGCAATCAAGTTCCCCATCGAGCCGCTCGGCACGAAAAGTGCCGCCTCGCGCCCGAAAATTTCCGCCGCCCGTTTTTGCAGATCATTCACCGTGGGGTCTTCGCCGTAAACGTCGTCTCCAACCGGCGCTTCGGCCATCGCGCGCCGCATCGTCGCCGTTGGACGCGTCACCGTATCACTGCGCAAATCGACGAATGCTTCCCCGCCCCGCCCGTTTCCACCATTCGAGTCGTACATTCGATCCTCTTCGTGTTTCTCTGTGCCTTCTTCAGTCCATCAGTTCCGCAAAAACTTCATTCGAAATCGTCAATTTTGCCGCGTTCAGCTTGATCCAATCCCCATTGCGTTCGAGCAGGCCGGAGTCAATCAACTTTGCAACTTGCAGCGACCGCGCGCCACCGTACTTCCGCTCGATTCTCCCCAAGTCCACGCCGGCGAGCTGCCTTAGCCCAAGAAAAAACTCCTCACTAAAGGCGTCCGCTTCGCTGACGATCTCTTCTTGCTCCACAGCAGAATCGCCCCACTCGATCATCGCTGCGTACTTCGCCGGATCGTACACGTTCGCCCAGCGCCGCTTTCCATCGAACGAATGCGCGCCGGCGCCAAATCCAATGTACGGCTCGCGCCTCCAGTATTTCAGATTATGCTTCGACGCGCATCCGGGAAGCGCCCAATTCGAAATTTCGTAATGCTCATAGCCCGCCGACGCCAGCCGTTCGCATGCGCGCTCGTAAAAATCTGCCATCTCATCGTCGCTCGGCACTTCTGCCGCACTGTACCTCTTTCCGCCATGCAAAATTTCTTTTCCTAACCGGCTCCCTTCATCCACTTCGAGCAAATACACGGAAACATGCTGCAGGCGAAGCCCGAGCAATTCTGCGAGCGACGCTTCCCAACTTTTGCGCGTCTGGCGAGGAAGTCCGGCGATTAAATCCATGCTGATGTTGTCGAATCCAGCTTGATGCAGAGCAGCAACAGCCGAAAAAACGTCTTCGCGCCGATGTCTTCGGCCACTTGCCTGCAATTCCGCATCGTTGAAACTCTGCACGCCCATGCTGATGCGATCGAGTCCCCCCGCTCGCCACCGAAGCGCCTTTCCCGCCGTAATCGTCTCCGGATCCGCTTCGAGCGTCGCCTCTTCCCACTCGCCGCCGCAAACTTCTCGAATTGCCGCTAAAATCCGCGCTAAATCCCGTGTGTCGAGCAAACTCGGCGTTCCGCCGCCAACGTAAACGGTGTCAGCGGAGAAATCGTGCCTCGCGCTGTGCTCGCGAATTTCACGGCACACGGCATTTACATACGGCCCATACAAGCTCTGCGAAAAAACGCCGGTATGAAAATTGCAGTACGTGCACTTCGTCTGACAAAAAGGCACCTGCACATACACGCCCACCTTTTCTCCGCAAACGGCACTCAGCCCTTCGTGTTGCTCGCTCATGCGCCTGCGTCCGGCATAATTTTCACGCGCACCTCGCGCCGCCTCGGCCCGTCAAATTCACAGAAAAAAATCGCCTGCCATCTGCCAAGCGCTAATCTCCCGTTTTCAATGAATACGCTCACCGAACTTCCCGCCAGCGCCGCCTTGATGTGCGAATCCGCATTGCCTTCGGCATGGCGATACGCCCGCCCTTCCGGCACAAGCCTGTCGAGCGTCGATTCAATATCGCGCGCCACGTCGGGGTCATCTCCTTCGTTAATCAGCACGCCCGCCGTCGTATGCGGCACGTAAACATAGCAGACGCCGCTCTTGCATCCCGAATCCGTGACTGCCTTTTCAACCTCCGCCGTAATCTTCTTCAGTTGCGTATGCTGGCTCGTCTGGACTTCAATCGTACGCGTCAGTCGCCGCAAATCTTTCGTCGATTCCGAAGAATCTGCTGCCATGCCACGCTGTTCAGGCCAGCTCCGACGCGGCCTTCGTGCCGTAGAATCCAAACCACGGTTTCGCCGCGCGCAAACTCTTATTCACATTTTCGATATTTTTCACGCCTTGATTCGACAGCCAATCCTGAAACGCGTTCAGCCCTTCCTTCGCGTAAATCGGCACGCCATCTTTCCACGTTGCACGTCCGCAAAGCACACCCGAGAAATTCACGCCGGCCTGCCCCGCCAGTTCCAGAGTTTCGATGAACGTGTCATTGCTCACGCCGGCCGACAGATAAATAAACGGCTTCTTCGCCGCCGCAGCCGCGCGCCGGAAATGTTCCATCGCTTGCTCTTTCGTGTACGCCGACTCGCCTTTGCACGACCGCGCTCCCGCGACATAAGCCATATTCACTGGCACTTCCACTTTCAATACGTCGATCGCGTATTGCGTCTTCGAAAATTCCTCCATGCTCCGCGTTACGATATCCGGCTTCTTTCGCGCGTAATCAATTCCCTTCTCGTCGATTGCGTCATCGTATCCGACAAATTCCGCAAAGAGCGGCAGGTCCTCGCCCACGCACTCCGCGCCGATGCGTTCTACCCACGCGTGTTTGACGTCATTGATCGCTGGCGGATCAAACGGCGTGTAGTACAGAAGAATTTTCACGCAGTCCGCGCCCGCATCTTTCAACCGCCGCACCGACCAGTTTTCCAGCAAATCCGGCAGCCGCCCGGGACGCGTATTATCGTATCCGCTATTTTCGTAGGCCAGCAGCAATCCAGCATTCGCCGACCGCCATCTCGAAGGCTGTAAACCGTATTCCGGGTCGAGAAGAATCGCGCTGGCGTGCGGAGTCAGCACGCGCACCACAGCCTGCTTGAACTCCGACATCATTTCCGGCGTCACCGCGTGCGGGTCGATTCCCTTGTCCTTCGCAATTGCTTTTCTCAACGAACCACGCTGGTCCATCGCCGCTGCGGCAATCACGCCGGCGGAAGTCGAAACCTTCTCGAGCCCTTTCAGTTTTCCGGGCGTGAGCTTCATAAATCCTCCTCGTGAGCGAGCATCCACATGCGCACTTGCGCCGGATTGTTGATTTTAGCACGCGCTAGGGCGTCGCGGGGCGGTCACGCGATCACAATTCAAGCAGTCGGTGTCCATTGCACGCCCGATTCGCCGCTGCTTCGAGCTCACCCAGCAGATTCATTCCGTGCCGCGTCAAAAACGGCAGGAGAGAAAGCGTTCGCTCCTGCAATGCGTGCCGCGGATACAGCGCACTGACAATTTCCGTTTCGTGCCGGTCCAGCACTCCCGTGCGCGCATTCGCCGCGCGTCCTGCTTTTCGGCGAAGCTTCTCAAATTGATAAAGCATCTTCCGCTCCGTCGTAGCGCGCGCGCCGCCCAGAGTCTCATCAAGTTTTCTGAGCGGCTTGCTGTACTCGCACAGCATTTTGCGCAGCGCCTTTTCGTCGCGATTGAATTTCGCGGCCAGTCCTGGCGGCAAAGAGCGCCCTTCCATTTTCCTTCGCAATTCCTGCCGCCCCTCGAGTACTTCGCGAAAACTCAGTTCGTACTTCTTTAGCGTCCGCGAAACCTCCGGCGCAATTAGCGTGAAGCTCATTCGCGGCAGAATCGCCGGCATTCGCCCCAGCACGCGCTTGTAAACCAACTGCGCCTGCGCCATATACGCCACTTCTGCGGGCCCACCAATGTACGCCGCCGTCGGCAAAATCGAATCCTGCAGCACAGGGCGCAGCAACACGCTCGCGGTCAGCGCCTCCGACTTCTCCTCGATCAGGCGCAGCAATTCGTCCTTTTCGAATTTCGCGCCTGCCGCGAGGAATCCTCCATTCTTTTGCCGCACCGCCTCGCGTTTCCCATTCACGTCTAAGAATAAAAGTGTCGATTGCGGCGTGATTTTTACCTGCGCGTGAAATCCCCGCTTCTCCAGTTGCTTCCCGCGCGCAACCAATTCCTCTGCAATCGCCCCAGCTTCTTCGATCGCCTTTTGATAAATCGGACGCGCCAGTCCATGCAGCCGCCTGTCCAGCGGATCGAGCAAGATCAATCCTCTGCCTTTCAGCAATCGCGCAAACAATTTGCCGAACGCTGAACCAAAAGTTTCCTGCCCTGTGTACGATTCCTTTAATGCATCCGCAACTTCTCTTTTCGCTGGCCCGCTCATCAACTCAATCGCGTGCTCGACAATCGCAGTCGCGCCATTGCCCAGCGCAATCCATCCAACGCTTCGCCCTTCTACGCCCTCCTCGAGCGGCGCTTCCATCCGCGCAATACCGTATCGTTCGCCGAAAAAACACGCGTTCGCTTCCGCTAAATCGTGATCTTCGGTCGCCATCCAAAAAATCGGAACCGCATCGATGCCCGCGCGAGTCATCCGATTCGCCCATCGAATCGCGTCGAGCGCTTTGTAAACGCTGTACGCTGGCCCGCCGAAGAGGCTCACCTGCTGCCCCGTCACAATCGCCGCAGCGCCATTGCTCAGCCGCTCGATGTTCTTTTCCACTGCGCCATCCGAACCTAAATTCCGATTTTGCTCGCGGAGGATTTCCGCCATCGATGCGCGCGTGCTCGCATCGAGGCAAATTTCTGCTGCCGCGGCGCGCACGCCGCCTTCATCGGGCGCATGCCCATAGAACTCCTTCACTTTTGAAAAATCGTCGGCAAAAGAAGCAAAGAGCTTTGTCGTTTGAGGAATTTCGGAAAAGCGGAGACAGTCATACTCCATGGAAGATGTGATGATACACGTCGCATTCGGTTGCGACAACTCGTCGTCCGGCGAAAGCAACCCGCTGCAAGGAACACCAAAAAGGAATGCCAAACAAGAAGGGCAAAATACGAAATTGGCCTTAGCCTATCGTCGCCGCCGCCCCAAAACCTGCGAGAATCGCCTCGATCTCCGGCTTCGCCTCTTCGCTGACCGGCAAAAGCGGGCTGCGCGGCTCTCCGCCGTAGTATCCCAGGTGATCCATCGCCCACTTGATCCCTGCAATTCCGAATTTCGCGACCAGGTTGCCCGCAGGTGCAATCGCCTGTTTTTTGATCTGCTCGACGTGTTCTTTTTCGTCGCGACGGCTCGCCTCGTACAACTCTACGCACGCCTCTGGCACAATGCACGCGATCGCCAGCACTGCTCCCATCGCACCCGCCTCCAGCGTCTCACTAAGCGTCAGCGCCGAACCAGTCAGCGCGTTGAACCCTTTCGGCGTGGTAGCCACAATGTCTTTCATCCGCTGCACATTCCCTGAGCTTTCCTTGATTCCTACAATGTTCGGGTGCTTCGCTAGTTCCGCCACGAGCGGCGCTTCCACCGTATAGTTCGTGAATACCGGCACGGAATAAATCAGCACCGGAATCGACGAAGCGTCCGCCACGCGGAAGAAATGTGTGGTCTCCGCCTCAAAAGTCATGGATGGCTTGTAATAACTCGGCGTTCTCACCAGTGCTGCATCGAAGCCCATCGCCGCCGCGCGTTTTGTGTGACGGATGGTTTCTGTTGTCGACTCAGCCCCCGTCCCGGCGATCATCAATTTTTCTGAGTTCGCTGCCTCCCGCGCCGCGCCCCAAAGCTTTTCGATTTCGTCCCAGCCCAGCAGAACGGACTCACCCGTCGAGCCGTTCATCACGTAGCCGGAGATTTTCGTCTGATTGTATTTCTTTATATTCTCGCGAAGCCGCTTCAGATCGATTTCTCCAGCGGCCGAGAAAGGAGTCGTAAGCGGCGGAAAAATTCCTCTAAGTTTCATTTTAGCGATTCTAGCAGAAAGGAAACCGCGACCGCGAATAGTATTTCACGCGCCGCCTGTGGCTCTGCCCTTACGTCGCTGAGATAACCCGCTGGGTCGCTGGCGCTTTGGCCGCTGCTGCATGCAATTCCTGCAACGCCGCCACGTTCGCTGCTCCTTCAGCCATCGCTCGTATCCCGCGCGCTGCGGCAATCGCCGCCGAAATAGTGGTGATGCACGGCATCGAGTAACGCACCGCCGCGCGCCGGATCGATTTTTCGTCATAGAACGATTCTCGCCCCAGCGGCGTGTTGATGATCAAATTCACTTTTCCCGTTTTAATCAAGTCCACGATATTCGGCCGGCCTTCGTTCACCTTATAGACCGATTCTACTTCTGCACCGCTTGCGCGCAGCGCCGCAGCCGTTCCGCGCGTGGCAATCAGCTTCAGGCCCGCAACACCTAAGTCTTTCGCGATACCCTGCAAATGCCTCTTGTCGTGATCGTTCACGCTGATGAAAACCGTTCCTTTTCGCGGCAAGCCCTGCCCCGCAGCCAGTTGCGCCTTCGCAAAGGCCAGCCCGAAGCTCGGCGAAACGCCCATCACTTCACCCGTCGAGCGCATCTCCGGCCCCAGAATGATATCCACCCCGCGGAATTTGCTGAACGGGAACACCGGCGATTTCACGCAGTAATATTCTTTGCTTCGCAGTTCCGCCACGCCATTAAATTCGTTTACGGCTAGATTCATCTCGCGCAATTTTCGCCCGGTCATCAGCCGCGCCGCCGCCTTTGCGAGCGGAACTCCCGTCGCTTTTGAAACGTACGGAATCGTCCGCGACGCGCGCGGATTCACTTCCAACACGTAAACCGTATCCCTCTGAATCGCATACTGCACGTTCATCAGTCCCACCACGCGCAACGCCCGCGCAAGTTTTCCCGTGTACTCGCGAATCCGCGCCAGCACTTCCGGTTTCAGACTCACCGACGGCAGCACGCAAGAAGAATCCCCCGAATGAATTCCCGCCTCTTCGATGTGCTCCATGATTCCCGCGATCACCACGTCCTCGCCGTCCGCCAGCGCATCCACATCCACTTCCGTCGCTTCTTCCAGGAACTGATCCACTAAAATCGGCCGCTCCGCACTCGATCCGCTACCAAGCCGCGCCGCTTGTGCCGCGCACTCTTCCACCGTTTTCAAATCGTACGCAATCACCATTGCTCGTCCACCGAGCACGTAGCTTGGACGCACCAACACCGGCAATCCAATCGTTTTCGCGACGTTCACCGCTTCTTCCGGCGTCAGCGCCGTTCCATTTCGCGGCTGTGGAATTTTCAGCTCGTCGAGGAGCTTTCCAAATCGTCTCCGGTCTTCCGCCAAATCGATCGATTCCGGAGCCGTCCCGATAATCGGCGCGCCATTGCGCTTCAAATCGAGCGCCAAATTCAGCGGAGTCTGTCCGCCGAACTGCACAATCACGCCTTCCGGTTTTTCGCGCTCAATCACCGAAAGCACATCTTCCAGCGTCAGGGGCTCGAAATAGAGCCGGTCCGCGGTGTCGTAATCTGTCGACACCGTCTCTGGATTGCAGTTCACCATCACTGTTTCGTACCCGTCTTCTTTCAGCGCAAACGCCGCGTGACAGCAGCAGTAATCGAATTCAATTCCCTGCCCTATTCGATTCGGCCCGCTGCCCAAAATCACAATTTTCCGCCGTTCGCTCGTGTCCGCCTCGTCCTCATCCTCGTATGTCGAATACATATACGGCGTGAACGACTCGAATTCCGCCGCGCACGTATCCACGCGCTTGAAAACAGGCCGCACGCAGTGCTTCGCTCGCGCTTCGCGCACCGCGCTCACAGGAGCCTTCCACATCTGCGCCAGTTGCTCGTCGCTGATGCCGTTTCGCTTGGCTTCTTTCATCGCTTCCGCGCTGATTTGCTCCACTTTCGTTGCAGCCACATCTTTTTCAATTCTCACCGCGTCGTCGAGTTGCCGCAGGAACCATGGATCGATTTTTGTCAACGCGTGAATATCGTCCACGCTCATTCCGCTGCGCAGCGCCGTCAGCAACCAGTGAATTCGATCTGGCCCCGGAGTGTGCAGCTTTTCGCGCAGTACCGCGTCGGCGATTTCCGCCGGACGCCGCCACGGCGAATGCGGCTCGAGCGAGCGGATCCCTTTCCCGAGCGCTTCGCTAAACGTGCGTCCAATCGCCATCACTTCGCCGACAGACTTCATCTGCGTCGTCAGCGTCGTGTCCGCTCCGGAAAATTTCTCGAACTGCCACTTCGGAATTTTCGCCACCACGTAATCGATTGTTGGCTCGAATGACGACGGCGTTTTCTTCGTAATATCGTTCGGAATTTCGTCCAGCGTCATTCCCACGGCCAGCTTCGCCGCGATTTTCGCAATCGGGAATCCCGTAGCCTTGCTCGCCAGCGCCGAACTCCGAGAGACCCGCGGATTCATTTCAATCACCACCATCCGCCCCGTCTGCGGATCGACCGCGAACTGAATATTCGATCCGCCCGTTTCCACGCCCACTTCGCGAATCACTGCCGCTGCTGCGTCCCGCATCCGCTGGTATTCCTTGTCCGTCAGCGTTTGTGACGGCGCGACAGTAATCGAATCGCCCGTGTGAATCCCCATGGGATCGAAATTCTCAATCGAGCAAATCACCACGAAGTTGTCTCTGCAATCGCGCATCACTTCGAGTTCGAATTCCTTCCAACCCAGCACGGATTCTTCAATCAGCGCCTCGTGCACCGGACTCGCATCCAGCGCCCGCGCAATCGCATCCGTGAATTCCTCGCGGTTGTACGCAATCGATCCGCCCGTCCCGCCCAGTGTGAAGGAAGGCCGGATCACCACCGGATATCCCAATTCATCCGCCAGCTTCACTGCCGTCGGAATCTCGCGCACCACCGCCGACGCCGGCACTTCCAGCCCCACGCGCTGGCACGCGTCCTTGAATTGCAAACGGTCTTCCGCCACGCGAATCGAATGCACCGTGGCGCCAATCAGCTTCACGCCATATTTTTCCAGAATCCCGCTCTCCGCCAGTTCCATCGCGGTGTTCAGCCCAGTTTGTCCGCCCACGGTAGGCAGCAGCGCGTCGGGACGCTCGCGCGCAATAATCAGCTCCAGATATTCCTTCGTCAGCGGCTCGATGTACGTCCGCTCCGCAATCTCCGGGTCCGTCATGATCGTCGCCGGATTCGAATTCACCAGCACGACCTGATAGCCCTCGTCGCGCAGCGCCTTGCACGCCTGCGTGCCCGAATAATCGAACTCGCACGCCTGTCCAATGACAATCGGCCCCGAGCCGATAATCATGATTTTCTTTATGTCCGTCCGCTTCGCCATAGCCTTTCGTCAGAACACAACTTCAGCCTCAGTAAACGCTCCTATAGCAGCAAACAACCCAACCACTGTCATTCCGAGCGCAGCGAGGAATCTGCATTCCCCTTTTCTTTGCCATCCCAGCCTTCCGCCAAGTCATACCAGCTCGGATTATCTTTTTCGATCAGCTCGAGCTTCTTCGCACGCGTCCAACCCTTGATTTGCTTCTCCCGCGCAATCGCGTCACGCACATAGCGAAAGTTCTCCACGTAAACCAGACGGCAGATTCGATAGCGTGACGTAAAGCCAGCCATCACTTCACGCTTATGTTCCATCATTCGCCGATACAGATTGTTGGTGACGCCTGTATACACGTTCCTTGACCGGCTCGCCAAAATGTACACGCAAAATCCGTTATCGAAGCGTCGCGCCAACATCTCAAATGCAGATTCCTCGTCGCAAACCCCGCTCCTCGGAATGACAATAGGAGTGCCCTTGCCTAGCTGCAAGCTTCGTCGCACGCGACGAGTTCACGACTTTTGCTCTTTCATCATTTCTGTGAACTGCGCAAACAAATATCTCGCATCATGCGGCCCCGGCGACGCCTCCGGGTGGTACTGCACGCTGAACATAGGCAGCGTCCTGTGCCGCATTCCTTCATTCGTGTGGTCATTCAAATTCACATGCGTCATTTCCACTTCGCTCGACGCCAACGAATCCGGGTCCACGCAAAATCCGTGATTCTGCGCCGTAATCTCCACCTTCTCGCTCAATAAATTCTTCACCGGATGATTCGACCCGTGATGCCCAAACTTCAACTTGAACGTTTTCCCGCCCAGCGCCAACCCGCACAATTGATGCCCCAGGCAAATCCCAAAAATCGGCACGCGCCCCATCAGCTTGCGAATATTTTCAATGGCATACGTCGCGGGCTCCGGATCCCCCGGCCCATTCGAAAGAAACACTCCATCCGGCTTCATCGCCAGCACGTCTTCCGACGCGGTCGCCGCGGGAACCACCGTCACATCGCATCCGTGGTCCACCAGCAATCGCAAAATGTTCTGCTTGATGCCGAAGTCGTATGCCGCCACTTTGTATTTCGCCTGTGCCCGCTGCGCTTGTGCATTCGCAGCCGCCGCGCGCCAAAGCGGCCCTGTGCCTGCCGCTCCTGCACTTTGCGTCGCATAACTCGCGGCCAGCGCAATCGAAGCCCGTCCCCAGTGATACTGCTTCGCGCACGTCACCCGGCTCGCCAGTTCACGTCCCGCCATCGAAGGCAGCGCGCGCGCCTCCGCAATCAGCTTTTCCGCCGTGGTCCCATCCGTCGCCACCACTCCTCGCAACGCGCCCGCCATGCGCAAATGCCGCACCAGCGCCCGCGTGTCAATGTCCCAAATCACCGGAATGCCGTACCGCTCGAGATACCGGTTCGCCGTCTCGCTCGCCCGCCAATTCGACGCCATCGGCGAAAAATCCCGCACAACCAGCCCTTCGATGTACGGCCGCGCCGATTCCTCATCGTCCAAATTTGCGCCAACATTTCCAATGTGGGGATAAGTCAGACAAACAATCTGGCCGGCATAGCTTGGATCAGTGAAAACTTCCTGGTATCCGGTAAGGCTGGTATTAAAAACGACTTCGCCGCCACGGCGGCCACGAGCGCCCGCCACGCGTCCCTTAAATACTCTTCCGTCTTCGAGCGCGAGTATCGCGCTTCCCTCGTGCGCCTGCTCCAGCGTGTCCTCCGATGCGGCTCATCTTACACCAATTTCGCTGCTCGTCTTCGCGCGCCCTAAGGCGCCGAAATTTCGCCAAATTCATTGAACGGCCAGTACGCAAACACCGCTTTGCCGTAAATAAACTTCCGCGGCACCGGCCCGAAAATCCGCGAATCATTCGAACTGTCGCGGTGATCCCCCATCACGAAATATTCATCCGGCGGAACGGTGATCGGCCCGTAGTTCGAATCATCAAAATATCGCGGCGGGACGTACGGCTCCGGCACATGCTTTCCATTCACGTAAAGCTCGCCCGCGCGAATATCAATCGTGTCTCCCGGTAATCCAGTCACGCGCTTGATGAACGACATCGACCGGTCCAGCGGATACCAGAACACCACTACGTCTCCGCGATGAATCGGCTCAAACCGGTAGAGGTACTTGTTGATGAAGATCCGCTCCTGATCGCTCAGCAGCGGAGCCATGCTCGTACCTTCCACTTTCACCGGTTGATATAGGAACACGATAATGAAAACCGCCAGTCCGAGTGCGATGGCGATGTCGCGTCCCCAAATTCTCAATTCACGGCTAAAGGAAGAATGCTGCTGCGACTCAATGGGAGAGGTAAAATTGGGGCTAGTCTTTTCTTGCATTCCCTGCTGCACTCTATATACCACGACGACGTCGCTACGCCAACAGCCAATTCGTGCGGGCACGTGGCAGCGCTTCTGTCGCTGTCGTGTCTAACTATTCAGATGCAAAATGTCTTTGCCGCGTTTTCAGCGTCCTGCTCATCCACACGGCAATCAAGACTCCTGCGCCTTCAGCGAACGCAGGTAGCGGACTTCATTGACGGTAATATTCCAAACCGAATCTGTTCGCTGCGTTCCATCCGGTATCCATCGATCTTTTCGATAGAATCGTTCGGCTCGAACGTTTCCGGCCAATACCCACAAAAACGCGTTCTCAAATCCAATTTCGAGAAGCTGCACACGCGCAGCGGATATCAGCGTCCTGCCAACACCCCGGCCCCAATGCTCGGGATCGACATGGAGAGCGGACAGCTCTCCATAATCCGCCAGATCAGGTCCACGCGACGGTGCCGTGGTGACAAAACCTAGAATGCCTCTCTCTTCTGTGGCCACAATCGTCCGCGGTTTTCGTGGATCACGACTGGCAAAATCATATTTCTGCGCACGGTCTTCCGGGCGAAGCCTATCCAGATACTCACGGGGAAGCAGCGTGTGATAGGCCGCCTGCCAAACCCGCACGTGTACGCGGGCGACCGCCATCGCATCCCCGGGTTCGGCTGGGCGCAGTAGCATGTCCGAGTATGGCAGGCAGATGGTGTAGACACAATGATCGGAATCCAGAATCGGCGAGCTGCACCAACTAAGAGACTTTCAAGCCTGCTTCGCCGATAGCGGCCCGTCCGCTGCTTTATCGAGGAACCAAATCTCTTCCCCCTCCGGCTTTAACATCGCGACCGGCAATTTCGCGGTGTCCGCCGGCGAATCCCGCCGCAATGTCGCAATAATTTCCACCTTGCCCGCGCCCGCAGCCAGAAAATACGTCTCACGCGCCCGCCGCAACACAGGAAACGTCAAACTGATTCTCACTGGAGGTTCCGCCGGTGCCTTCACTCCCACCGCCCACCGTTTCTGTACCTCCAGCGCCGGGGATCCAGGGAACAACGACGCCGTGTGCCCCTCCACGCCGATTCCTAGCAGCATCACGTCAAATGACGGCCCCGTCTCCGCAATGAACATCCGCAACACTTTTTCGTATTCCCGCGCCGCCTCATCCGCGTTCGGGTAACTCGTCAGAATCGGATGAATATTCTCCGGCGGCACTGGCGCGTTCTTGAACAGCTTCTCCCGCGCCATCCGATAGTTGCTCTTTGGGTCATCCGTGCCGACGAATCGCTCATCTCCCCAGAAAAAATGCGTCTTGGCCCACGGCATCTTTTCGCGATATTCCGTCGACCAGATTTGATAAGCCCGTTCCGGCGTGTGCCCTCCCGAAAGCGCAATCAGGCACTTCCCGCGTGCGCTCACTGCCTCCGTCGCCACCCGCACGCACTCCTCACTCACTGCATGGCTCAGCCCGTCCAGATCCGCAAAAACTCGCGCGTCTTTGATTACGCCTTGGCCCATGTTCGACCGATATCCTTCAGCAGCGCATCCGCCTCCGTCGGCCCCCAACTCCCCGCCGCGTAGGGAATCACCTTCGGCTTATTCTCCAGCAGCGGTGTGTACAGCTTCCACGAAGCCTCCACCCACTCATCGCTCACAAAAAGTGTCGGATCGCCCTGGAGCACGTCCAGCAAGAGCGTCTCATAAGCGTCCGCCAGCGGCTGGAACACCTCCGAGTACCGGAAATGCAAATCGCTCCGTTGAATCTTCACTCCCTGGCCGGGGGCTTTAATCTCGAAGTACAAATCAAATCCTTCATCCGGTTGAATCGCAATCACCAGCGAATTCGACTGCACGGCGTTCCCGTCAAACGGCTTGAAAATCCACACCGGCGGCTTGCGAAAATTCACCATAATCTGGCTCGCGCGCTTCGCCATCCTTTTTCCCGTACGCAGAAAGAACGGCACGCCGTGCCAGCGCCAGTTTTCGATATTCAACCGCAACGCCACGAATGTTTCTGTCTGCGAATCCTTCGCCACGCCGGGTTCATCGCGATATGCCGGCACATCCTTCCCTTCCACCGTCCCCGCCGCATACTGCCCCAGCACCACGTCTGTCACTTTTATCGGCAGCACCGAATACAGCACTTTCACTTTTTCCCGCCGTATCGCATCCGCGCGGAACGCCTCCGGCACTTCCATCGCCGCGAGCGTCGTCACCTGCGTCAAATGATTCTGAATCATGTCCCGCAGCGCGCCCGCGCCCTCGTAATATCCCGCGCGATGCTCCACGCCCAGCGATTCCGCCACGGTAATTTCCACGCTTTCGATTCGGTCGCGATTCCACTGCGGCTCAAAGAGCGAATTGGCGAACCGGAAAACCAACAAATTCTGCACCGTCTCTTTTCCCAAATAGTGATCGATGCGATAGACCTGGCTTTCTTCAAAATTTTCGTGGACAACTTTGTTCAGCGCTTCCGCGGATTTCAGATCGCGCCCAAACGGCTTTTCAATCACCAGCCGCGTCCAACCGCTGCTCTTACTCAGGCCCGCCGCTCCAAGCCCCGCAATCGCGAGCGGAAAAACCTTCGGCGGCAGCGCGAGGTAGAAAACGCGGTTCCCTGGCAGCCCATTGTCCTTTTCAATCTGCTCAATCCGCTGCCTCAGTTTCTTGTAATCGTCGTCCGTGCCTTTCCCAATTGTTTGGTAAAACACTCTCTTGTCCGACACCGTTTGCGCAATCTGCTGCTGCGGAATCCCCGCATTCGTCAGATCCTTGCAGCACTTCGCTCGAAAGCTCTCATCGTTGAGTTCCGTCTCGACTCCTACACCCAAAATCAGGCTTTTCGGCCCCAGCGCATCGCGCGCAATCAACCCATTCAATGACGGCAGCAGCTTTCGCCCCGTCAAATCTCCGGTCGCTCCCAAAATCACAAAAAGATGCGGCTCAATCCCCTCGGCCATTTCTCTCCTTTTATGTTTCGATGCGTCAGCTATGATTGCCGGAACAAATCTGCTCGCGCTTAAATGCTATCCCAAAGCCGCGCTTTGCCGGGCACGTTTTCATTATGTGGAACGAAGGCCAAGTCTTGTGGCGCCGCTCAATGATGCAACCGACTAAACCACTGTCATTCCGAGCGTAGCGAGGAATCTGCATTTCGCTCGTATTTCAGTACCACGCCCATCAGGCCAAGCGCAGCGCTACGCGTTCTGGATCTCCACTCCCATCTTCTTCAACTCCCGCTCCAATTGCGCCACATCCTCGAATTGAATCGCCTTCATTCCCAGCCCCTGCGCCGGCTTCAAATTCACTTCCCGGTCGTCCACGAATATCGTCTCTTCTGCTTTCCGTTGCGTGATGCTCAACGCCAGCTTGTAAATCGCCGTATCCGGCTTGCGCGCGCCCAGATAGCATGAACTGAGAAACACATCGAAATACTCCCGTAGCCCAAATTTTTCAATGCGGTATTCATTCAAATCCCGCGATTCATTATTCAGCGAACTAATCAGGTACTTTCGCGGTTTCTTCGTCAGTCGCCGCAGGAACTCCAGCGACTCCGGCATCGCTTTCGCCTGCGCGTACATGAATTTCTTGAACTGCTCCCGCGTAAAATCCCGCGCGCGATAAAAAATCACCCGGTCCAGATACTGTTCTAGGCCCAGCTTCCCCGTTTCAAAAGCCTCCAGCACGGCTTCGTGCCGCACCTCAAAATCGTTCCAGTCCAAATGAAACTGCGCCGCCGCCGCAACTCGCGAATCGCGGTCCCATCCATTCGTCAGCAGCACTCCGCCAACATCAAAAAACAGCGCGGTCACTTCCGTCACGCAATCTCCCCGTCTCTCATCCCACAGAATACTGCGAAGTCGTTTTCGTAAGGGCACGGTTTTAATCGTGCCGTGGGCTCGCCGCTGAGGGACTTCTTTTCTCGCCTTCTGCTAGTACCCTGCAAACTCCTCCGCGCGAATATCGTCCTCGTTCACTCCGGCGTCGAGCAGCAGCTTATGCATCGCATTCAGCATCCCGCCCGGCCCCGCCAAATAAAATATCGGCTCGCTCCAAGTCTTAATCGATTCCCCGATCATCTCCTTGGTCACAAATCCTCGTTTCCCCGTCCACGGCCGCGAAGACTTTTCCATCTCCGTCATCGTCGCAATCATTTTGAAATTCGGATTCTCCCGCTCCGCTCGCGCCAAATCATCGAGAAACACAGCATCCTCTGGCCTGCGGTTCGAATAAAAAAGCCAAATCCTGTGCGCCAATTTATTCTTTGCCGCATCCATCACCATGCTCCGAAACGGCGTGATTCCAATTCCGCCTGCAATGAACACCGCCGGCCGCGCCGCGCGCGTATGCAGCTTCAAATCGCCCCACGGCCCGTCCACTTCCAATTCCGTTCCCAGTGCAATCTTCTTCAGCGAGCGCTTCATCGCGGAATCGCGCATGCGCGTCGCAAACATCAGGTCCGGCTCGTACGGCGCGCTCGCAATCGAAAACGCCCGCGTATTCCCTTCCGCATCCGTCTCTGCCGGATTCGCCAGCTTCACTTCCATCGCCTGTCCGGGCTTGAAATCGAATCCCGCCGGTTTCTCCAGCCAGAAAGCCATCGTCCCTTCCGCAATTTCCTTCCGCGTCTTCAATTTCATCGGAATCGTCGCCAACGCTCATCGCCCCCTTCATTTGAAAAAATCGGCCGCGCGCCGTATTCACCCATTTGCATCTTCACTTACCGACGATAGATGATAGCAACATGCCTCACGACTCGCGAAGTTTACCTCAAAATTCTTCCACGCTTCCGCCCATCGCCCGCGCTCTCACGCACAACTCACCTGTGCTCGAACTGCGTCCGCTTCCACCCTTTCGCCTCGATCTCACCGTTTGGACGCTGCGTCGCCGCCCTGAAAACATTCTCGACCGCTGGGACGGTCAAATTTACCGCCGTGCTCTCTCCCTCGAGACGAAATCCGGCCCGCGCATCGTTGAATTTGCTATCGAGCAAATTGGCCCTCCGCAGAGTCCTCGCTTGCAGGTCAAGCTGGAAACGCCGCACAGCACCGCCGAAATCGAAGCCGCCATTCGCTCCAAACTCGACCGCATGCTCGGCCTCAACATAGACCTTCGCGACTTCTACTCGTTCGCTGCAAAACACAAACAATTCCGTCCGCTTATCGTCGCGTTCACTGGCTTCAAGCCTCCGCGCTATCCCACAGTCTTTGAAGCTCTCCTCAACGCCATCTCCTGCCAGCAAGTTTCTCTAAACGTCGGCATCATGCTCCTGAATCGCCTCGTCCAGAATTTCGGCGCGCCTGCTCCACGAAGTGCCGATCGAGACCTTACAAATCGGTCCCGTCAGGGCACGGCTTTAGCTGTGCCGCCAGCGATTTGGAATTCAGGGGTTTCAACCCCTGAGGCATCGGGTTTAGACGGCAAGAGCATTTATGAGACAGTTGTCGGCGCGGGGCGAACACTACGCGCTTGCCCTTCGCCCACAGATCTCGCTTCCCTTCCCACAGGCACGCTTCGGTCGCTCGGCTACAGCCAAAACAAAGAGCGCGCCATTCTCGAACTCAGCCGCGCCGTCGCTTCCGGCGAACTCAACCTCGAATCTTTCTCCGAACTCAGCGACGCCGACGCCCTCGAAAAACTTCTCTCCATCCGCGGCATTGGCCGCTGGTCCGCCGAATACGCTTTGCTTCGCGGACTGGGCCGCCTCAACATCTTCCCCGGCGACGACGTCGGCGGCTGGCGCAACCTGCAAAAGCATCTCCGCCTTCGCTCCCGCCCCGATTACGAAGAAACTCGCAAGCTCCTTGCGCCCTGGAAAAATTACGCCGGCCTCCTCTACTTCCATTTCCTCCTCGCCGGCCTCCGCGCCCGCGCCGTCCTTACATAACGACATGCCCTAACGTTGTCGTCCCGTTTGGCCCGGGCACCTCCACGAAGAGAACCCGACCGCGACGCCGGAAATAAACGGCTGTCCGCTTCCTAAGGGCAGGCTTTAGCCATGCCGAAACGCATCTGTCAAAAATTCCTCCCTATTCGCGCGTCTTGCGCGATGTATTCGTTGTCATCCCGGCCTCGCTGCGGCACGAAGGCAATTAAGCCACGGACTATGCAGAGGAAGAGACCTGCCTGCGGCAGAAAGGATTTTTCTTCTCACAAAAGCAAATTGCCTTTTATTTTTTCCTCTCGCGCAGGTTTCTTGCTTGCCCGCTGCGGCGGGCGCAAGTATTCAGGTTTTACGGATCACAAATCCTTGCCCCGACACAAACTGTCCGAAAAATGCGGGCTTCAGCCCTTAAAACAAAACCACTGATTCGCCTCTCGACCCGTACGAGATGAGGCCTCACATTTTTGTGCAAGTCCCATTCTGTCTCAAACCGATGAGGACAGGCGGTAGGGTCAGTTTGAATTTTCTTGATCGTGACACAAGGAGTCAAAATTCAAACTGACCCATTACCGGACAGGCGTCGTCATAACGAAGACCGGAAGCGTGGGTGTAATCTTGCGTTATGAAGCCTCTCATCCTCACCGTCGGCCACTCCAATCGTTCCATCGCCGAATTCATCGCCTTGCTCAAATCCCACGGCGTCAAACGCCTCGTTGACGTTCGCACCATCCCAAAATCGCGCCACAATCCGCAATTCAATCGCGACGCGCTCGCTGCTTCCGTTCGCCGCGCGCACATTGCCTACATGCATCTCCCGAAACTCGGCGGCCTTCGCCACGCACGCTCCGACTCCGTCAACACCGGCTGGAACAATTCCAGTTTCCGCGGTTTTGCCGATTACATGCAAACCCCCGAGTTCGCCTCCGCCCTCGCGCGTCTCGAAAAATTATCCCACACAAAACTCTGCGCCATCATGTGCGCCGAAGCCGTACCCTGGCGCTGCCATCGCTCGCTCATCGCCGACGCTCTTACCGTTCGCGGCCACGCCGTTCGTCATATCATGACTCCCACGCGCGCCAATCCCCACAAGCTCACATCATTCGCCCACGTTCGCCGCACGCGTATCACCTATCCCGCAAATAGATCCACCCGCGCCTACGCTCGCCAAAAAACCCGCGCCGATTCGCACTCGTAGGGGCGGGGCTTGCCCCGCCCGCGCGACTCTTGAGTCGCGTTCCCCTGAGCTTGCCCGCATCTCTGCTATGCTTATCTTCTGAGATGATGCTTCAATGATTGAAATCGCCCGCGTCTACGATCATCCGCGCAAATCCGCGAAATCCGGCTCGCGCTACTTAGTCGAGCGCCTGTGGCCTCGCGGAATGAAAAAAGAATCGTTGCAACTCGATGGCTGGCTGAAAGACGTCGCGCCCAGCCCCGCTCTGCGCAAATGGTACGGCCATGAAGTCGAACGTTGGCCCGAATTTCGCAAACGCTATCTTGCCGAACTTCGCGCAAATCCCGAAGCCTGCCAGCCTCTCGTCGAAGCTGCGCGTCGCGGCAACGTCACGCTGCTCTACTCCACCCGCGACACCGAGCACAACAGCGCCCTCCTCCTCCGCGCCTTCCTCGCCTCCAAACTGGAAGAATAATCGGCCTGACCCGAGGAGTTACCTTTAGAAGAGTTTCCGCAGCAGCTCGCTACGGTCGATGTCTAGGTAGGCCGCTACGTCCGTAAGAATCGCGCTGAGTGTTCCCACCTTTAGCTGTCTGTGTGCCGGGATCGTGACATGGTGTTCAGCGCTCTTCACAACTGAGCGCAGCCGCATGTGGCTTCCCGTCTGGCGAATTACCTCATAGCCAACTTTCCGCAGCAGTCTCGCCAGATCTTCCCCGCTAAGCTGGCGCGGCAGCCTCAAGCAGGGATAACCTCATCCTTGACCAAGTGCAACCGAATAAGAGAGGGTTTCTTTTCAGGATCGAAGTGGCAATTCACGGCGTCGCGAACCATCTTCTTAAGATCTTCAAGGGTATCGGCCTCCGTGAAGATGGAGTACCCGAGCGCGCGAGCTTCATATCCGCCCTCTGGTGATTCCTCAACGGCAAAAATAATCTCGTTTTCCGCCACAGAGCCTCCCTTCGCGAATTATAACCTGAACAGCGGTATATGACCCTCGAATTGACTGCCGATTTTCAATGCGCTTGCGGCCCGGCGGTCAGCGCCGGTCGGTAATAAAACCCCATATTCTCCGGCGGCGGCAACACTTTCACGCCCGAAAAATCACCCTCCAGCGCATCCACCGCATTTATTTTTTCCTGAATCGTATTCGTGAGCACGTCGTAACGCGAAAGCACGTTTCCCAGCCACGCTTCATTATTTTCCGCGCGCCATCGCTCCGCATACTTGCTGCGCAACTCCGTCAGCTTCTCGCGCAAATCCTGCAAATCGCCATTGATCGAGCTGATCGTCTCCAGGTCGCCGTACACCTTCCGCGAATCCATATCCATGTACGCGTCCCAATACGCCGTGCTCATCTCCTGCGTATATTCCAGCTTCATTCCGAAAAAATCCAGCCTCTGCGCCGCAAAAATCAAATCGTCCAGCGTATCCGCATGCAACCGCGCCTTCCCGCGATTGTCCAGCAACGCTTCCCACGCCTGCTCCGCGTCTACGCGCATCTCGTGCACAACTGGCGCAGCCGTCTCCGCGACTTGCGCGCCATCTTGCGAAAACGGACTCGCCCAGAAATACCGAACATGCGTCCCTTCGAGATTCACTCCATCCAGCAACGTGTTTGTCGCCGCCAATTTGTCCAGAATCCCTTCAAACGTATGGTCCGTGTTTCGATAAAACGCCCAATCGTAGCTGTCACGAAACTGCTCGATCGACGATTCGCCCGCCTGCCATCCGCATACCGCTCCATACACCAATCCCGGCCACGCCATTCCTTCGAGCTCTTCGCCCATGTCTTTCCAATCCGTATTCAACATTCCCATCGCGCCATACTTCTGCCCGTCGCGCGTCAAATTGCGAATGTTCAGGAACGAATAGTTGAAATCCGGATACATGCGCCGCCAGTCCGTAATTCCCGGCGACACAAACATCTTGAGTCCCGCATCCTGAAAAGGCTTCAGCCGGTTGTCATAAGAAGGCGCATTGTCATAAGTCCAGATCACCGCGATCAAATCTTTCGGCAGCGTCGGCAGCAGTTGCGGGAATTTCTCCGCAATGTCCGCCCAGAACATCGTCCGCTTCCCGTACGGCTTCAACATCGCATCCAGTTTTGCGATGTGCGCCAAATAAACCGGCCCAAGTCCCTCCTGCGCAATCAGCTGCTTCGTTTTTCCCTGCCCCAATTCAAAAGTTTCGTCCGCGCCAATGTGAAAAAACGGCCCAGGGAAAAGCGGCTCCATCTCCGCAATTAATTTTCCAAGTAAATCGTACGTTCCCGGCTCCGTCGGCGTCAGCACCGACCCGTGCGGAATCTCCGCCAGATCGCTGTACAAATCGTAGCGAAGAATATTGTGCAAATGCCCAAACGTCTCCAGCTCCGGCACAATCGTCACGTAATATTTTTGCGCGTACGCGACGAGCTGCTTGATTTCCTCCGGTGTCAGCGCATCCGGTGGCGCGAAAATCTGATTTCCTTTCACCGTGAACACATCTTCCATGTACAGCGCGTACATGTTCAGTTTGTAGCTCGCCAGCGTGCGGATCTGCTTCTCCATAAATTCCAGTTTCGGAATCGGCCCGCGGCTGATGTCGATGCTCACGCCCCGCCACTTCATCGCCGGCCAATCCCGAATCCCCACCGCCGGACACTCCAACCGAACCTCCGACCGATCTTCGCTGCTGACCTCCGCGCCGTTTTCCGCGTCACTTTTTTCAGTTGTCATTCTGAGCGAAGCGTATTGTACTGAGCGAAGAATCTCGCCTTGGCTTTTGTCTGTCATTCCGAACCCAGCCGCGGCCTCCTCTGCCGCGGATGACGGTGAGGCCTGCCCGCCGTGGCGGGAATCTGCATTTGAACTTGTCTCTGCGTTGGATGAAGGCGACGAGTCTGCCCCCTCGAACGGCTGTTGTTTTTCATTTGTCATTCTGAGGAGGATGCGATGAGCATCCGACGAAGAATCTGCATTTGCCTTTGCGGCATCTGAATTCCCCGGCCTCAGCAATTGCCGCAGCGTCTGCACGCCATAAAACGCCCCTTGCGCGCTCGCGCCTCCCACCAGAATCCGCCGGTGATCCGCCAAAATCGCATACCCCTGCGAATCGAATCCGTTCTGCATCCCGAGCCCGCTCGTCCCTAGCGCGTCCCGCAACTTCGAATCTTTCGTCGCGTCGCCAATGTAAATAAAATCCGACCCTCCCGGCATTTCGCGCTCATCAGAAATTTTCAGCTTCCATCCCGTCCAGCGCTCGATTTCTTCCGCCAGCATCTCCGCGCCTTGAAAACTCTCTCCGAAACTCCGGTCAACCAAAATTCGTGTGCGTCGCGTTACCGCAAACGCCTCGCCGCCACTTAGCTTCACTTCTCTTGGCTGCGGAACCAATTGCAACTGCGCCGCCGCGGAATTCGTCTGCTCCGCACTGCCTTGTTCCTGCCCTTGCGCCGCGCACAAACGCGGCGCAACAAAAATCCCGCACACCAAAATCGCTGTGACAAAGACGTCAACCCAACGCCTCTTCATGATTTCTCCTCGGGAAACCGCGTAGTATACCCGCGCCGCCGCCCTTCCGGCACAAATCCTTCCTCGATACGCTGCACGTCGACCTGGCTTCTACATTTACCCTTCCCCTTGACAACTTCATCGAACAGAGCTAGTTTCATAATCAGTTTATGATAAGCAACTTAGGATAATCGCATGACCGAACGCGCTCAGATCCTCCCCGGCACTCTCGATCTGCTCATTTTGAAAGCCGTCTCTCTCGGCCCACTCTACGGCTACGGCATCCTCCTCCGCATTGAACAAATTTCTCAGGGAGCTTTGCTGATCGAACAGGGCGCTCTTTATCCCGCGCTCTTCCGCCTCGTACATCAGGGATTGCTGAAGGCTCACTGGGACACGTCCGAGAACAACCGCCGGACGAAGTTCTACGAGTTGACCTCGGCGGGAAGGAAACGTCTCCGCCAGGAAGAGCAAGGCTGGAACCGCCTGGTTGCGGCAATCGGTTCGGCCCTGAAAGCGCAGCCCGAGGAAGCATGAAACTCATATCCCGATTTCGCATGCGCATTCACAACGGTACGCATCAACATTATTATTCTTCCTATTCGCGCTGCTTTCGCCCGCGCCACACGGCCCGCGTACCTGCGCAGCAACCACCGTTTAGGATTGTCATCCCGAACCCAGCCCGCCGCTCGTTGCGGGATGGCGGTGAGGGACCTGCTTTTGCAGATGTGCCTTTGTGTACCGCCGAACCTCACATCCTTCGCGAACTTTTGTGGCCTTTCTCGCATCCCAAATTGCCTACCACAGCCTGTACGCCTGACGCTTTCAATCGGTCACTCTGCCCAATAATGCATTTTTCCTATCCGCCTTCAGGTATGGATCGCGCGAGGTACGAATGAGAAGATGAAGCTCGCATCCCGATTCCGTTCCTTCGCGACGGCGCTGGTTCACCGCTCGCAGCTCAGAGCCGAGATCGACGAAGAATTGCGCGCGCATATCGAGGATCGCGCGAACCATCTGGAACGCTCTGGACTTCCCCGCGCGGAAGCCGAGCGGCAGGCGCGTCTGGAGTTCGGCGGCTACCAAAAATTCAAGGAAGAATGCCGCGAATCCCGTGGCACTCGCTTCATCGATTCCCTCCTGCAAGACATTCGCTTCGCCCTCCGCATGCTGCGCAAATCCCCCGGCTTCACTGCCGTCGCCGTCCTCACTCTCGCCCTCGGCATCGGCGTCAACACCGCCATCTTCTCCGCCGCATATTCCATTCTCCTCAGGCCGCTGTCGTATCGGGATTCGAATCTTTTGGTTGCAATAACAGCTCTACTGCCTGGCGCAGGCTCTGACGGCTCGGAGCTGTCACCTTTCGCAATCGACAAAATCAAATCGCGCACTCGTGTTTTCGATGGTGTGATTGGCGCCGATAGTCAGGTCTATCGACTCACCGATTCGAGTGCGCCTGAGATGTTGGACACCGCTATTGTCTTCGGCGACTATTTCCAGGTCCTGGGTGTAAAACCTTTTCGCGGTAGGATTATTCTTCCGTCCGATGCGCGTCCCAGTTCGCCGCGCGTTGTCGTTCTTAGCTACTCGTTTTGGCGAGAGCATTTTCGCGGCGATCCAGCAATCGTTGGCAAGCAGTTGGATTTGGTCAATGGATTCGGGTCTGGAATACCCGTCCCGTATACCGTCATTGGTATTACTCCCCCCTCTTTTCTATCTCCCAGCTACGGCTGGAAGTACGATATTTGGATTCCTGCAAGGTCCCAGTCCGAAGACTACCCATACCTTGGCGGTGCCCTGTTTACCGTGGCACGTTTGCGGCCGGGCGTCACCGTCCAGGACGCCAACCATCAACTCAGGGCTCTCAGCTTGTCGCTCACCGCGCAAGATCCGGCCGACAAGGGCTGGGAGCTCCACGCACAAGTCCTGCAGGACATGATCGTACACAAATCTCGTTTGGCGCTGTTGATCCTGCTGGGCGCGGTCGGCTTTTTGCTCCTCATCGCCTGCGTGAACGTCAGCAATCTGTGCCTTACCCGCGCATGGGGACGCCTTCGCGAAATTGCCGTCCGCGAAGCGCTCGGTGCAACTCGCCTTCGCATCGTCCGTCAGTTGCTCACTGAGACGATATTGCTTGCGCTTCTTGGCTGCGTTCTTGGTCTGTTCCTCGGATATCTGGGAATCGATCTTCTTCGTGCCAATGCGCCCGAAAGAACTCCTCGCCTCAATGAACTCGGCCTGTACGCCCCCGTATTTTGGTACGCCTTTGGTATTTCTGTCATAGCTGGAATCGCGTTCGGCCTCGGACCCGCATTGCAAGTGTCCGCACGCAATCTGCTCGATGTTCTGAAAGGTTCCCAAACAATTCTGCCCTTCGCTAATGCGAAACGCCGGCCCGCCCGCTACGCCAACTTCCTCATCGTCTCGGAAGTCGCGCTTTCTGTCGTTCTTCTCGTCGGCTCCGTCCTGATGATTCGTAGTTTCGATAAACTTATTTCCGTGCCGCTCGGCTTTCGTACCGATCACATTCTGTCGATGTCCGTTTTGCTGGATTCGAGCGCCTGCAAAAACCAAACTCAGTGCAACGCTGCGTTCGACCAGATGCTCGTCCGCGTCCGCGCCCTCCCAGGCGTTCAGTCCGCCGCGTTGGCCGCATACCCGCCACTCGAGGGCGGAGGCATCCTCACGCCGCTCTTTTTTGAAGGCAAGCCTCCTCTCCCCGGCCAAGTGGCTCCTGAATCGAAGGAAATAGTCGTCAGTCCTTCTTATTTTTCGCTACTGGGTATTCCTGTGCTCAAAGGCCGCAATTTTGGCGTGACGGATTCTCTGAACTCCCTGCCTGTCGCCATTGTGAATCAGGTCTTCGCGCGGAAATTTCTTTCTGGGGAAAATTCGGGAAGGCATTTCTGGCTCGGAGGAGTCGACAAGAAGCGATGGCCCATAGGCATTAGCGTCATAGGAGTTGTAAGAGACACTCGCGATAGCAACCCTGCGCAAGCGGCTACTTCGGAAATCTATGTTCCGTTCTCTCAACCTAACGCGTCGGTATGGAATTCTGCCTACGTGCTGGTTCGCACTGCGATTGATCCTGACGC
>JASHRN010000131.1 GCA_030037335.1 Candidatus Acidiferrales bacterium
TGTTATCAGCCGCGATCACGCCAAATGCGGTAAAAAACGAAATCCAGCATACGATCCAAATCGAAAACAGATACTCGATTCGCTGACCCATTGTCATGTGCTGCCACTCTTTGTCGGTTGTCTGGTATCTGAAACGACAGTTGGGACAATGACGGAACTCAGGTCCGACGCGAGGGGCAGTGATGACTCTGTTTTTCCATGACTGACCGCAACTAGGGCAACTATAAGTAGTCCATTGTACGACGAAAGTCATAGCCTGTTTGGCTCCGAGATGGCTCTATAGCCTGAAAAATACCACGCGAAAGTGAGTAGCGTGCAGGGAAATATCGCCTTGTTTCCCATCCAGCCAACAAAAGCCGCAGCGCGGGCGAGATGCTTCGCTTCAGGGTTTTTGTCAGGGCACGGCTTCAGCCGTGCCAAAAGGAAATGCTGTTGTTTTTACTTTCCTGTTGCGCGCTTTAGCCGCGCAAGGTATTCAGGTCGCTGCCACTACCGCTCGAACCCGTTGCCGGATCCCCTTGCATCGCCTACTTACGGCGAATATCTTTGGTTGCGTGGCCGTCGACTATTCATACGCGTTTACGTCCTATCTGGACGAAAGCTTTGACATGAAGAGCGTTGGACTCTTCGCAGTCGGCGGGCTGATAGCACAAGGGCCACCTCTATTTGAACTAGCACGAAAATGGGAAGCGCTTTGCGAAACGAATGGCATCGCCTATTTCAAAGCGTCCGCATGTGAACGTGGAAAACAGCCGTTTCAGAAATTTGTGCGAGTCGAGGGAAGCCCAACCCTTGAAGAGCAGAAAAGATTAGACCAAATCAGCGAACAGTTCATAAGGTTAGTTTTGGCAGACAAGAACATCCAATGTCATGGAATTACCATTGACCAGAGGGAATTTTATGAAACGGTCAAGAACCGGGCTACTAAGGCCGTTCTGACAAGCACTCCGTACCGTCTGGCATACGATCTCGCGATGATTCAATGCGCGTGGATGATGAAAAGCTTGCGAGAGGATTTAACGAAAACATCGGCTTTCGGAACGCAAATCAAGAATCCCCACGTATCCTTTGTGTGCGACGAACACGAACAGCACAGCGAGCTCGCCGCACAGGCATATTCGGGTCTGAAAACAGGGAACGCCGAAGCTGCGCAGTTTATGGCCTCGTATTCATATGAGAACGAGAAATGCGTTCCGGTGCTCCAGGCCGCGGATGCGATTGTCTATATCGTACGCCGATCCTCAAAGGTCGAGATGGCTATTCACTCAGGAGCGTTTCCGCCAGCATTCAAACTCCTCGCGGACAATCACCAAATGGGAATCATCCGGCATGTTGGAAAAGAGAATTTGAAGAACATAGTCAAACGACAGAAACCCGGGCAGCCATATGACCTGAGTGACATAATGGAGGAAGTCTTCAACGATGATATAAAATTTAACTCGCTGTCGAATTGAGCCGCGCATATTACTGACTCCGGCCTCACACCTCCCTCACTCTTCTCTCCAACTCCCTCGCAATCTCCTCTGCATCCTTCTCCGCCCCAAACTTCACCGCCTCGCCAATCGTCACTTTCACTGCGCCGCGCTTCACAGGTTTAAGCCTCGACCACGGATTCGCGATCCGCGCCTGCGCCAATTCCCACAATCCATCAATCTTCACGGGCACCACCGGCAAATCGAGTTTCGTCGCCAGCAATCCAATCCCGCCGCGAAATCTCCCCACTTTTCCATCCTTCGTCCGCTCGCCCTCGGGAAACACCAGCACGTTCCACCCCTTGTCCACGAGCTCTCCCGCGAACGCAAAACTCTCGCGAAATCCCGTCTGCTTCGGCAGCGGAAACACATTGAACAGCGCAATCACCAAAAAATAATCCATGCGATTCACCACGCGCATGAACCATCCCATCCCCGACGGATGCCGCATCCCCCACAGCCGCTCCGCCTCCATCGCCGTCGCCAGCCGGTGACGAAACCGCCCCGGCAGCGCCGCCAGCACGCATCCAATGTCCACATACGTCACGTGATTCGCCACCACCAGCACCGGCCCGCGCACGCCGCGCAAATTTTCACGCCCGCAAATCTCCGGACGCGCCAGCAGCATCGTCGCCGGCCATGTCAGCGCGTAATACACCGCCAGCCGAATCCACGTCACCGGCCATCGCTGCGTCCATCGTGAAAATTTGTGTGTCTGCGGACGCACCCTTGGCTCGCGCAGCAATTTTTCCAGCTCGCCAACCGTTTTCGCTTCCGCAAATCGCGTCTCGCTCAAATCCACCTGATATTTTTCTTCAAGCGCGCTCATCAACTCCACTTTGTCCAGTGAACTCATCTGCAAATCTGTTTCGAGATTCGCATTCGCGCCCACGTTCCCGCCGCGTCCCGTCACCCGCGCAATCAATTCGCCGAGCGACCCCGCTCCACCGGAATCGCCGGAGTTTATTCCGACGCTTTCCGTCGGGGCGCCCAACTCCTTCGCCACCGCCTCACGAATTCGTGCCAGTATCGGCTTCTGCGTCGGCGTTCGCGGAAAATCCGCCTCTTTCCACACAACCCACATTCTCATCCGCTGAAATTCTGCCAGCCGCTCATTCGCGCTCTCCACAATCTGCGCCGCGCGCCCCGCCACATCATCGCCTGCATCTTCCAGCAACAGCACCGCGCACGGCTCGGCATTTCCATCCTTCTCCACTCCCACCACCACTGCGTCGCGCACTCCCTCTTGTTTCCTCAACTCCGCTTCCAAATCCTCCGGATAAACATTCATTCCCGCCGGCGTCACAATCACGTTTTTGCGCCGCCCCTTGAAATACAAATTCCCCTGCGAATCCACTTCGCCCAAATCGCCTGTGTGAAACCATCCTTCCTCGCCCGCCACTGGCTCCAACTTCGCGCCCTGAAAATATCCCGACGCCACATTCTCTCCGCGCACCAGAATTTCTCCGTCCGCGCTCAGCTTCATCTCCATCCCCGGCAGCAGCTTCCCAATCGAACGTTTCCCCACTTTGAACGGATTGTTCACGCTCACCAGCGAAGTCGTTTCCGTCAGCCCGTACCCCTGCACCACCGCATACCCCAGCCGGTTCCAGAAAAATTCCACTTTTTCGGGCAGCGCCGCTCCGCCCGAAATAAACGCCCAGAACTTCCATCCCAGCCGTCCGTGAATCCTCCGGAATCTCCACACCCGCCGCACAAATTTTTCCCCGTCCGCCTTCGCAAAATTCCTCTGAAAACTCTCCCCACGCCCCGCCGCCTCGATCTCCCGCTCCATTTGCCCTTCAAGCGACTCAATCATCCGCGGCACGCTCACCAGCGCCGTCACGTGCTCGCGTTTGATCGCCCGCGAAACTTCCGCCGGCGCCATCGTGTCCAAAAAAATGACCGCCCCGCCCAGCAGCGGCGGGATGAACATCCCCATCAGTTGCCCGAACACGTGGCTCAGCGGCAGCAAATTCAAAAATCGCAGCGGATGAAACCATCTCTCGTACTTCAAATATTTCTGAATCTCCGCTTCCATCGGCTCGATGTTCGCCAGAATGTTTCCATGCGTCAGCACCACTCCGCGCGGCTCCGCCGTCGTTCCCGAAGTAAAAACAATCTCCACCGTGTCGCTGCGCTTCGCGCTCGCCGCATCAAACCGCGCATCCGTACGCGAACCTCCATTCTCATCAGCCAGCTCTTCCAGTAAAATTTTTGCGTGCCCAGTCGCGCGCGCATCCCGCTCCCGCGAATGCACTACTAATTTCGCATCCACCGTCTGCGCCACGCGCGCCGCAAAATTCGCGTCCGCCGCTTCATCCATCGGAACGACCACCACTCCCGCCAGCACGCACCCAAAAAACGCCGCTACCCATTCCGCGCAATTTTCGCCCCACAGCATCACGCGCTCGCCCCGATTCACACCGCGCTCTTCCAGCATCGCTGCGAAATTTCGCGCCGTCGCGCCCACCCGCGCGTAACTCCACCGCTCCATCCGGTACCCGCGCCGGTACGCAATCGCGGTCTCCTTCCCGCGCCGCGCATACTCCTCGATAAATTCAATGAGCGATTCTCGCGCCATGCCTTTGTAGCGGCGGGTTCATCCCGCCAGTTTTTTTATTCGTGAATTTGTTTAGGAATTGCCGGCCACCCCAGCGGACAGTCTCTCTCATCCGCCGCCGTTTTTGTAGCGGCGCTTTCGTAGGGGCGGGGCTTGCCCCGCCCGGTGCGACTCGCAGAGTCGCATTGTTTTTGCGGCGCGCGTTCGTCGGCTATCCGCTCCAAATGCAGGCGGATGTGCGCCTCATAAAACAAAAGGCCCGGCCGCATCTCTGCGCCGGGCCTTTGTCTCAAAATATTTCTTCCGCTTCTACGGATTTTTCTTCAACGCATCCTGCTTCGGATCTCCCGTCGTCGCCGCCGCATCCTGATATCTCGTCAGGTACGGCATGAACGGCGTCACCTCAAACGGCATTTTCTCCCGCGCTGACAACAGCTGCACCGGCTTCGACTTCGCCAGCTCAACCGAATCGTCCCATGAATTCAGCACGATTCGCGAACCCAGCGGCAGCGCCGCCACCTGCGCCACATTCATCGGCTGCAACTGCGGCGCTCCCTGCATCAGTTGGTCTGCCATGAATACGTGATTCCCCAGATTCGCGCTGATCAGTTGCGGCAACTCTTTCTGTTCCGCCGCCAGTTGTTTCAGGAAAAGCCCCGCTGTACCCAGCTGATTTTTGTACGGCGAATTTTTCAGCAGCTCCAGCGCCTTCTTCGCCGCCACTTCCTCATCCGCCTCCGAACTGCGGAACGACATCCTCTTCAACGTCTCCTGCGGCGAAACCATCGTCGTATCGTTGAACGAGTATTCATCCGGCAGCATTTGTCCCGTAATCACTGACCCCAGCTGATGCGCCAGAATCGCCGCCAGGCTCGGTTCATCCGGCAGCACGTCCAGCAGCCCGCGCGTCAGCACAATCGTATGCCCAATTCGGAATGCTTCCAGCGTCGACGTCAGCAGCACCCGGCAGCGCACATCCGGCTCGATGTCCAGATTATTCGTCACTTCCAGATTGTTCACCACCGTGTCCATCACCTTGTCCACCGGACCCGGCGGCGCTATCAATCCATTCCGCTGCAAGCGGTCCAGAACGTTATCCTCGCCCTCCCGCTGCCAATCCCGTTCCGCCATCACCGGCGAAACGTCTTGCGCCGCCTGCGCCTGGTCTTGCACCTGCGGCGATTCCACCGTCAAATCACTGAACTCCGATTCCCGCCCCGCCAGCTTCAAGTCGTAGCCCCACAGCCGCGTCTGCGAACGGTATTGCACATGCCCAAACGGAAAATCCTTCAGGTCCGATTCCGCGCTGTAGATGTACGACGGTATCCACAAATTCGGCGCCACATTCGTTCGCCAGCTGTCGAAGTGCAAGTTCCATCCGAACGTCCGCGCCACCGGCACGAACACGCCGTTGAACCGCACAATCGTATAATTCTGATCCTCCACCCAAATTCGTCCCTGGAACCTTCCGTCTCCCGATTTCGGCAGCGGCGTCACATCGAATACCAGGCATTTCACCGCACCCAGGAATTCCCGCCTCACATAATCGAATTTATAGTGCTGCAAGTCGAAGTCGATCGGATCCACGAAAATCATCTGCAAAAAGCCCGCCGGCACATACGAATTCCCTAGCAGCGAGCTCACATCCCTGATCGGATTCAATTTGTGTATGAAACCCGCATTCGCGTCCCGCAGCATCGTGCGGTCTGCCACTCCGCGACTCAGGTCCGCCACGCCGAGATAATAATGGTCCTTCTCCGGCACCGCTCCCAGTTGCGGATCCCACTTCATGTCCTGAATGTAGGTTTCCACAATCGGGGTGTAATGCCGCAGCGTCGCCACTTCCTGATGTTCCCGCGCCAGAATCGCATTGATGACCTGCTGTTCCGTCGTAGGCTGGTTCGGCGCCGTTATCGGCTCAGTGGCAGGCTGTGTTTGTGTTTGCGCAAATGTCGGTGCGGTCAGACATACCCCAAGAGCCGCGGCGAGAATCCAGCGATTCCCCTTCCCCATGACTTCTCCCCCTCAGTGCTTTCAATTCTCAATTAATAGGCTAACTCGAACTCGATTCGTACATTCGCGGGAAAGTCCACCGGCTGCCCATCCTGCTTCGCCGGCGTAAATTTGATCTGCCGTGCCGCGATCTCCGCGTTCTCGTCCAAGCCATGCCCTAAACCCTGCACGACCCTGAGCACCTGAACTTGACCATCCGCTTTGAAAACCACTTGGAGCACCACGTCGCCCTGGATCTTGTCCTGTTTCCCCTCCGCAGTGTACTGCGGTTCCGGTTTATAGAGAATCACCACTGGGGTCGTTTCCGGCGCTTCTACCGAAGTCTTTCTCACGTGCGGGCCGTTCGTCGCCCGGTCATCCGCGAATCCGCCCTCCTCCACTTGTCCGCTGTGCCGCTCGCCTCCTGCAATCGCCGTCTGGTTGCCAAATCCCGCGCTCTCCACCGTGCCTTGCAAGCCCTTCGCGCCGCCCGTGCCGTTTCCTTTTCCCGGCCCGTCCGGCATGTCAAATCCGCCGGCTGCATTGATATTCACCGGCTGCGTCATCTTCCTGTCCGTCGGTTTCAGCCCATTCGGATCGCCAAATCCTCCGGTCTGTACCGGAGCCCTCGGCTTCTTCAAATCCGGCGGCGCAGAGCTTCCCAGCGATATCGTCGGCTGATCCGGAACCATCCGTGCCCACTCATTCACCTTTGGCGCTTGCGTCGGATTGTGCCGCACCACCGGCACAACGTTCAGCTTTTCGAACACCGGCTCGATCAGTTTTGGTTTTGGCGGATCTGGAACCATTACCGGCTCCGGTTTCGGAATCTCTTTTGCCACCATCGGCCGACGCGTCATTTTCGGCTGCACTTTCGGCTGCGGTTTGAGGGGCTCGATCTCCGGCAGGCTGATCCGCGTCACCACATAATTCTTTGCTTCCACCATCTGCTTCGGAAAGAGCGCCGGTATCCACAGCGCGCATGCCAGGATAATAAATTCAATTCCGAATCCCGCGCCAAGCGAACGCCAGCGCGGCTTCCCAGAAGTCAGGAGCGTGAAGGCCTGATCCTGTTCGTTGTGATTGCCGTTCTCGTTAGACTTCCCGTTAGACCGCATTTACCCCTTCCCCATTCCCGGAAATCTGGTTGAAGTCTGGCTGCAGGGAGCAGACGCATTGTAGTACTGCGATGCGGGCGCGCGTGAATAGTACGAATGTACCAGTATCAGCGTGGGTTGCTCTAAGCGACAATCGAACTTCTCGTCGCGTTTTCCTCTCCTGTGGTCGCCTGCTCCTTTGAAACCCCAATCGCGGTGTTGAGTTGCATTCTACTCGCGTCAATTTGCAGATATTCTCTTGGCCCCTGCCGCTAACCTCAGCGTCCAGCCTACCCCTAAACATCCCCCTGCACGACTTGCTCCAAAATTCCATATTTCAGGGCGAATGCCCAACCCTATCTCAACCTTACGCCTAAACTGTGTCAATCAGGCGCGGAGTGTACCCCCATACATAAAAGCATTGAGCCTATTTTCAAGCCCTTTCGAGACATTTCCACCTACAAGTCCCTGTTCACAATGAACTTCCTACCCGTTCTGGGAATTTTTTCTCTCCTTTGGCTCTTTTCTGCGACTCATCTAATTCCGCGCGCCATTCCCTGAAAATAGAAAAGCCAGCATCTCCCGATGCCGGCTTCCTATGCTTCTGCTTCATGCTTCTTTGTCGCGTGCCGCTTATTCGTTCGGCTCGATCAAGTAATACTGCGTCTGCGTCGGCGAACCCTGCGGTATCACCAACAAGAGCACAGGCCGATCGTCCGCCCCGGAAAGTGCGTTGCGGTAATCGGTCATGTTGCTCACCGGCTTCCGGTTCACTTCGATGATCACGTCGCCTCGCTGCAAGCCCTTTGCGGCTGCGGCGCTGCTCTGATCCACGCTGTCCACCACCACGCCTTTCGTTCCCATCGGCAGTTGCAGTTGCTGCGCAATGTCCGGCGTGAGGTTTTCCACCCGCACGCCTTGCATTGCTTTCGCCCCACCCTCGGAATTTCCGTTGCCTTCATTATTGTTATTATTGTTGTTGTTTTCGCCGAACTGCGTATTTTGTCCTGCATATGCGCTTCCCGGAACGAGCGTCACCGGCACGTCAAACGTCTTTCCATCCCGGAATATCTTCAGATGGATCGTCGTCCCGGGCGGCATGGTCGCGAGGCGTGCCGTCAAATCGCCGGAACCGGTGATGGATTCACCATTCACGCCGAGAATAATGTCGCCGCGCTTGATCCCTGCCTTCTCCGCCGGGCTTCCCGCAGAAACACTATCCACCAGCGCTCCGAAATCCGACCCGTTATAGCCAAACTGCTTGGCCATGTCGGGCTGCAGGTCCGTGAGGCCAATCCCAATGTGCCCGCGTTCTACTTTTCCGTGTTCGATAATCTGTTCCATCACGCTGCGCGCCATGTTGACCGGAATCGCGAAACCGATTCCTTCATTTCCACCTTCGCCATTCATTCCGCCGCCATTCGAAATGATCGCCGTGTTGATCCCCACCAGATTTCCATGCAGATCGATCAGCGCCCCGCCGGAATTCCCCGGATTGATCGCCGCGTCCGTCTGAATGAAATCTTCATATGCATCCCGGCGTCCCTGCTCTTCCTCTTCGAGACCGAGACTTCGCTGCGTCGCGCTCACAATTCCCATCGTCGCCGTTTCGCCGATTCCAAATGGGTCCCCAATCGCGAACACCACGTCTCCCACGTGCAGCTTCGAAGAATCCCCAAATGTCAGCGTCGGCAGGTTAGTCGCATCGATTTTCACCACCGCCAAATCGGTCGGCGGATCCGTGCCCACAACTTTTCCCTTGAACTGTTTATTGTTCCAATCCACTTCGATGTCGCTACCATGCGCCACCACGTGATTGTTCGTCAGAATGTATCCGTCTGGATTAATAATCACGCCCGAACCCAGGCTTGTCTCCCTCTCCGTCTCCGGCTCCTGCTGTTGCTGACCAAACTGGTTCCCAAAAAATTGCCGGAAAAACGGATTGTCGAACGGCGAGTTCTGCTGCACCTTAATCACGTGCGTCGTGGAAATATTCACGATCGCCGGAAGCGCCGGGTCCACCACCGACGCAAACCCATTTCCAAATCCACCCAGCCGCACCGGATCCACCACTCCCGCTACTTTCACCGGAACCGCTGGCGCCCCGAACACTTGATGCCCGGCCCAGTGCATCGCCCACGTGCCCACCACCGCTCCTACGATGAGTGCAACAATCAATAGCCCCAAGGCGACTCCGCGCCTCATATGAACAACCTCCGTGCTCATGTCACTCCCTCCTTCGACTTTCTTCGGGCATTTCGCCCCTACTATTTATGGACGTACAAAATGGAAAAAGGTTTACTCCTGCACGGCCGCATCTCACCGGGGACCCAAGCGTGATTTTCGTCTCAAATTTCATTCGCAACTTTGGCGGGAACAGCCCCTGCATTTGCGGAATTTGCGACCAATCGCCTTCGCACCTGCCTGCTTGCCCTGACAACTGGAAGGGCCGCTTGCCCAAGCAGGCGGTTTCCCGCCCGTGCCTTTTTCTCTTCCGTTCACGAACCTCGGGCAACACTCATTTAGATGCGCCTTTCGCCGTTCGCGTCTGCCCCGATTTTACCTCATCCGCTTGCATCCGGTGCATGCGTTTGACAAAATGTCACCCCTGCTTCAGTCGCCCGAAGAAAGGTCATTCGAAAAATGAAACGCCAGCCCTTCGCGCTTTTAGTCATCGCTTCCGCAATTCTTTTTTTCGCCGCCGCTTCCGCCTTCCTCGCGCGCGCCGCCAATCCTCCCGCGCCGCAGGACATCGCCGTCGCCCCGCCGCTCAATGACGGAACCATGCCCGCGCTCGCCGCCATCGCCGGCCAAGGCATGATGAACGACCACGCCTACAAAATGCTCGAAGACCTCAGCGACAACATCGGCGCGCGGGTCACCGGCTCGCCGCAATGCAACGCCGCCATTCAATGGGGCCTCCAACAAATGCGCGCCATCGGCCTCGAAAACGTTCATGCTGAACACTGGCAGCTTTTCCGCGGCTGGACGCGCATCTCCGCCTCCGCCGAAATGATCGCGCCCGCGCATCACAAACTTATGGTCGATTCCATGGGCTGGGTCGGCTCCACTCCGCAAGGCGGAGTCGATGCCGACGTGGTTCCTGTCAACGTTT
>JASHRN010000132.1 GCA_030037335.1 Candidatus Acidiferrales bacterium
TTCCGGTAGGATGGCTTCCTGCGCTGTATGCACTGAACCGTGGTCGCCCTTTCGAGTTCATGATGCCCTCCGCCATGATGGAACGCGCGGAGTTGCCGGTGCACAAAAACAAAACGTTATAGTGTCCCTGCATCTTCATTCCCGCGGCCTGCAACCGCCCCGCCCGCAGCAGCAGTTCTCCATGAGAAAACTTGTCAGTTCGTTGATCGTTTCCGGATTCGCGGAATACGAGATGGAACGGCCATTTTTCTTCGGACGAATGAGATCAGCCGCGGCCAATACGTTGAGGTGAAACGAAAGCGTGGGCCCCGGTAGCCCGAGGCGGCGAGCAATCACGCCTACCGGAAGACCCTTCGGCGCATGCCGAACGAGCAAGCGAAAAACCCCTAGGCGCGTCTCCTGCGCCAGGGCGGCAAGCGAAGTAATTGCATCCGATGTCTTCATATTTCCAGAATAATGGAAATATAATGGAGAAGCTGCATTCAGTCAATATAGTTTTGGAGACTGTGAAAGAAGAATCGTGGGCCCTACGGCAACGTTGCGATCGTTCCCTTCGGCCCAACGCCCCAGGCGTGAGACTCAAACCCAACCACTGCATTCAACTTGAGCGAACCTACCGATTCCCAGTGCGCGCCACCATCGCGGCTGATGTCTTCCCCGTTTGGACCGACCGCAATCACATTCGCGGGATACAGAAATGCCACGGGGCCAAATTCCGTCACGAAATCCACGAATGCCACCGCGGACCGGAATCCATGTGGCCCGGATTCCGCGAGTTTCCAATGCTCACCATCGTCCTCGGAATATGCGGCCACACGCTCGGTACCCGTCACGTTCTTATAGTCGCCTCCAACAATCACCACGGCGTTCCCTCTTCGCGCGATGGAAAAAATCCCCGACGATACATTCCCGCTGTAAATCGGCGTATCGAAAGCGCTCCAACTTTTTCCTCCGTCCTTCGAACGGAAGACTCGTGCGATCTTCGCTCCGCCGGTAGCGAAATAAATTCCTTTCTTCGAAACCGCCAGCGAAGTTCCGCTTGCCGCAAAAACTCCCTCACCCGGCAACGCCGCGGGCATTCCATCTCGCGGAAGCTCGCGCCAATTCATTCCATCGCTTGTGTGCAGCAGCAGGAACTTCCCATCCACCGGATCGCTCACCGCATAGCAATTGCTTTTCGACGCGCACACCAAGTCATCCAAGAAAATCCTTGCGCTCGCGGCCTGATATTCGAGTGTCCAATGTTTTCCGGCATCCGTGGTCTTATAGATTCGCGACGCCGCGCCGTTGCCAATCGACATCACGTACGCAGTGCCATGCCCAAACGCCTGGATCGATCGAAAATCCAGCGCGCTCGCATTCGGCACATCCACGCGTCCCCATGTTTTACCATCATCATCCGATCGCAGAACCACCCCACGCGACCCGCACGCCCAAACCACCGGCACCCCCGCTGGTCCCGCTCGTGTTACGCTCACGCCGCGCAAATTACTGTCCACGCCGCTCGTTTGCACGTGCCACGATTGACCAAACACCGCACTCGCGGCCAGGCACACCAATAGAATTGTCCGCATGCCGGCGATTCTACACTGGACTATGGGGAAAATAATTTCAGAGGTGGGAAACCAAAGGCCAAATACAAGAAACTGGTGCCGGCGGGGGGAATCGAACCCACGGCCTAGGGATTATGAGACCCTCGCTCTGCCACTGAGCTACGCCGGCACGGGTTATGCGTCTTTTCGGCAGCTTTCACCACCAGAGAGACGCGCATCGCAAATCCAACATCACGCATAGCTAAAACCTGCCTGAACGCCAGCCCAGAATCATTCGTCTTTGGTTCTTTGCTAGCCACTCGCTTGCCGTGCCGAAGCAGGCTCATCGCGAAGGCGGGCCACTAGCTATGTCTTACTTCTTTTTCGCTGCTTCCGCGTACTTCCGCTGGAACCGCTCCACGCGCCCCGCCGTGTCAATCAGCTTCTGCTTGCCGGTGAAAAACGGATGGCAACTCGAGCAAATTTCCACGCGAATCAAATCGCCCTTGACGGTCGACCTTGTCTGAAACGTGCTCCCGCACGCGCAGTGCACCGTAACCGCGTGGTATTCCGGATGAATTCCTTCTTTCATTTCACTCGCTCCCTTGCTCAGGACGGCCTGTGCGTCTTTTGCATCCCGAAGATTCATTTCGGGACCCGCTCACACAGCCAGGCGCACAGCCGCGCCTGCCGAAAACCTCGTGTGAAGGGTCGCTAGGTCCCGCTCAAACCATGCTTAAACCATTATCATACGCGATTCCCCCACGCCTGCCAATCGCGCTTCACCGCTCGTCCTGTGATATATTCCCTCCTTCGAGTCGCAATTGCCGTAAGTACATCGAGGCCAAATTGAAGCTCGATAACCTGCCCGCCGGCGCGATCGATTGGTCGAAATTCTCTTCCTCGACCAATCTCGGAAAATCCGGCACGGCCACCACGCGCGTCCGCGAATTGGGGAAAATTCAGCTTCGCCTCGTCGACTTCAGCTCCAAATACGTCGCCGACCACTGGTGCCACAAGAGCCACATCATGTTTGTCGTCTCCGGCCGCGTGGTCATCGAGCATCAGGATGGCCCCAAATTCACTTTGTCCCCAGGCATGAGCTATCACGTCAGCGATGATTCCGGCGCGCCCCATCGCATCTCTTCGCGTTCCGGCGCTTCCCTGTTCATCATTGATCTGTGAATGGCATTCTAAGGAGCGAATCAAAATGCTTCACTCTCGAATAGCTTGCCGCGCCATCCTCACGCTGTGCGCCTTCGCCGTTTTCCTGTGCGCTCGCAGCGTGAATAGCCAAACCCAAAAAACCCGCGTCCGCCAAAACCCGAACCTTGATCCCGCAACTCTCCGGTACGAATTACCAAGTCAAATCCACTGGGTCACGGATCCCATGGGCGCCGAAACCGCCGTGCTCGCCGGAGATCCCTCGAAGCCTGGCCTCTACATTGTCCTCGTCAAATGGCTGCCGCATCACATGAGCCATCCGCACTGGCATCCCAACAACCGTTACATCACCGTGCTTTCCGGAACGTGGTGGGTGGGAACAGGAACCAAGTTCGATCCGAATCGCACCGTTCCCATGCGCGCCGGCACTTTCGTCACTCACTACGCCAAGCATGTCCACTACGACGGCGCAAAAGATCAGGAAGCGCTCATCGAAATCGTCGGCGAAGGCCCCGCCACCACCACCCCCGCCGAATCCAAATGAAGGCTATATGGCGACGACGTTAGCGCGTTCGGCCTTCAGAATAGCGCTCGTTTGTGGCGCCGTCGGTTTTGGGGTTGCGGTATTGCTTCTGCTGGTGTCCTTGCTGCCTCTGCGAAACGACGCGATCTCGGGGGTAGAACTGATTCTTTGGCCCAGCAGTTTCGCTTTCATGGCGCTCGACAATGCAACCTCAACTCGGCTCGATTGGATAGAAGGAACGGCGTTTCTCATGCTGACGAACTTCGTAATGTATTTCGTCATCGGATTCCTAGCTGCCCTTGTTTGGAAAGGCGTCGTGAAGCTTCGAGCGCGCCACGCAAAGCTCCGCGCCTGAGGTGACGTCGGGCGGATGGTCCAGTTAGCCATTGATATTGCGGGTGCCCCACGCTCATTTTATGAGCGTGGGGTTCTTAGTGGAATCTTCGACAGCGCACGAATCGCGTCATTCTTGGATCGAATGACACCGCCTCACCACAGCAACTTCAGCCCAAACTGAATCTGCCGCGAATTCGTCGCCGTCGAAGTGATCACGCCTGCTGTCGGTGACGGCCCGCCCGTCGCCGACGTGTACACCACCGGATTCGGCGTATTCAGGTTCGTGTGATTCAACAGGTTGAAGCACTCCGTCCGAAACTGCAAGCTCACGCGCTCAGTGATATTCAATCTCTTCACTGCTGACAAATCCGTCTCAAACAGATTCGGCCCGGTCAGAATATTCCGTCCCGCGTTCCCGTACGTCCCGGGCAGCGGCTGAATAAACGCATTGGGATTGAAATACTCGTTCGGCCCGCCAAGAATAATCGGCCCGCTGAAATCCGGATTGAACGACGGCCGCACCGGATTGCGCGTGTCGCCATCGTTCGACGGGTTATACGAAAGCTGCGGAGTGAACGGCAGCCCCGATTCCATCGTCTCTATCGCGCTCAGTTGCCAATCGCCAACCGCGCGGTGCGCCCATCCTGTTTTGTCTCTCCCGAAAGGCAGCGCGTAGGTGCTGTTGATCACCGCCGAGTGGCGAATATCAAACGACGCCCGCCCATAATCCGCCATCGGATCGAGCGGATTCGATAGAAACGTCGGCGAATTCGTCGCCACGCTGGTGTTCATGTTGTCGCCGTCGTCCAGCGCTTTTGAGAAAGTATAAACGCCGCGAAATTGCAGCCCTTTCTGGAAGCGGTGATTCACGTCGACTTGAAGCCCGTTGTATGAGCTGACGCCCTCCGAAACCCAAGTCGTCGAATTCCACAGCGCCGGATTCTGCAGCGGCGCATTCGTCGGATAGTAGTACGCACCGGCCGGATAGCCCGCGGGGCACGGAGCCGTCGGGCAAATCGTCGGAGTCGGCAGGTTCGCATCAAGCGAAAGCAGCCCATGGTACCCGTGCGACCCGATATAGCCGACAGTCATCATCGTATTCGGCGCGAGCTGTTGTTCAACTTCGAACGTCCACGATTCCACTGTCGGCGTCCACAGATCCGGCTGCACGCCGCTGGGCGTAATCTTCTGTCCAGCATACGTCGAATCCGGTGCGATGCTCGAAAATGCAATGTTCTTCACCGCGTCCACGGTATTGAATGGCGCATTTTGATCGAGCCGATAGCTCAAATTGTCCATCAGCGCGTAGTACAGCCCAAATCCTCCGCGCACAACCGTCTTCTTCAGCCCGAAAGGAGACCACGACAACGCCACGCGCGGCTCGGGCAGAAATTTCGCGCGATTCACTGTAAACGCTGAGCTGCCTATGAAGGGCTGCGTTTCAATCACGCCATCCGCAAACGCGTAATTCGAAGATCGCCCGCTCGCCTCGTTCCAGCCGTTTGTGAACTCATCGCGAAAGCCAACTTCCAATTCCAACGATTGCTTCGGACGGATCGTATCCTCTGCATAGACCGCCCCCTCCAGCGAACGCCACGACAACGGCGTCAAATTGGGTGCAAACGTATATGTGCTCACGCTCCCCTTAAGAAAACTCTGCAGATTGGAAAATGAAATCTGCCCAAACTGATCCTGCTCCAGCGTATCGTTCGCCTGCACGCGCTCGAACCAGACGCCGAAGTTGAAGAATTGAATCCCGTGCGAAACCGTCAGCTTGTCTTCCGCCGTGAACAGGTTGCGAATCGCCGTCAAATTGCTTCCCGCGTTCGTGCCGCCGTTCGTAATCTGCGACGCGCCGTTCAGCGTCGTCCCGCCGCCAACCACTACTGCGCCCACGGGATCGCCCGGCTGAACCCAACCGGGCAGGCTCACCGTTGTATTCGTATTGAAATAGAACGCTCCTCGCGAAAATCCTGCCGTCGCCTCGT
>JASHRN010000133.1 GCA_030037335.1 Candidatus Acidiferrales bacterium
GAGCATTTCTGTCCCTGATAGCCGAAAGCCGATTGCGCGACGCCTTCCGCGGCGGAATCGAGATCTGCCTCGTCGTCGACGATAATCGCGTCTTTGCCACCCATTTCCAGAACAGTGCGCTTGATCCAGATTTGGCCGTTCTGTTTTTTCGCGGCGAGTTCGCCGATGCGCAGGCCCGCTTCTTTTGAACCCGTGAATGCAATGAAGCGCGTTTTGGGATGCGCGACCAGCGCTTCGCCGGCGGTGGCGCCCGGGCCAGTGAAGAAATTCACGACGCCATTGGGCACGCCGGCCTCGCGCAAAATTTCCATGAAGAATGCCGCGACGGTGGGTGAATCGCTTGACGGCTTCACGACGACCGTGTTTCCCGTGACGATGGCGGCCATGGTCATGCCGCCCATAATTGCCGCCGCGAAATTCCACGGCGGAATCACGATGCCGACGCCGAGCGGAATGTATTTCAAATAGTTTTTCTCGCCCGCGTTGGGAACCAATTTCTGCGGGGCGGCGAGGCGCAATGCTTCGCGTCCGTAAAATTCGCCAAAGTCGATCAGTTCGGCGGTGTCTGCGTCGGCTTCCGTCCAGGTTTTCCCGGTTTCGTAGCAGAGCCAGGCGTCCATTTCGTAGCGGCGCTTGCGGAGAATCTCGGCGACGCGGAAGCAACATTCGGCGCGCTCGTCGACGGGAACCTGCTTCCACGAAGCGAACTCCTTGTCCGCGGCTTCGACGGCCTGATTGGCCATTTCGACAGTTCCCTTCTGAAAAATTCCGATGACTTGATCAGGATGCGAGGGATTTGTGGACTTGGTTTTTTCGCCGGCAAAAACGGGCTTGCCGCCGATAAGATTCGGGTACTCACGGCCAAGCTCGCCAGCGACTTTTTTAAGGGCGGCTTCCATAGCTTTGCGATTTTCGGATTTGGTGAAATCCTTGATGGGCTCGTTCTTGAATTCTCCGCGACCCAAGGAACGTGCGGGAGATGTCATGTCAATGCCTCCTGAAGGCTGCGCGCCAATTTGAGGCAACAATTATAGCGCACGTTCTGGGGGCTAGAGGCTGGAAGCTTGGGGCTGGAAGGCTCGCGCAACACGACGCGAGCAAAGGCCGCGGTCAGTGGCGAGTGAAAACGGAGGGCGAAAAGGCATGCAAAGTTATCGATTAGAAATTTGGATGTGATTGGATTTGCGAGCTTTGCGCGATTTTCTAATTTTCGGAGGGCACTCGTGAAAAGCGCGGGACGGCGCGGCGGAGCGTTCCGAATCGAAGGAGCCATTTTTCTAAAAGCGGAAATTTCCGCGATTAGAAATGAGCCCAACTGTTTGTTTTTTGTAAGTTGCATCGATTTCTAATTTTCCATATTTCCGCGATTAGAATCTCCAAAGCGCATAAAAAGCGAAAAGCCACCGAGACGGTGGCTTGGCAGCGAATCGCCCGCACGCAAGGTATGTTTACCACTTTAGAACTATATTGTCAAGGCAAAAGACGTAACGGAATTGGGAGCGGTGGTGACCGATGAGGTGCCTCAAAGCCGAGAACAATCTCTCCAGTGAAAGCCATGCGGCCTGCGCGGCAGGCCGACGGCCCGATAAAATCAATCGGGTCCTACAAAGGCTAAATCTAGGATTCTCTAGCGGCGGGGGCACGGGCGATTCGTGAGGCGCCAGTGGGGGCAATGCCGGGATGGGTGCCGGAACCGCAGAGGAAGAGAAAAACGTGCGGCCTGCGGGGCAGGCCGACGGCCCGATAAGAACAATCGTGGCCCTACAAGGGCCTCCTCTTCCGCTCGAACACCTTCCAAGGCGGAAGCCAGCTAAGCGGCGATGTTACGTTCCATTTCAGGCCGAACGTTAGAGATCCAGAAAATGGATATTCGTCAGGTGACGCGCAAAGACCCTTTCTCACCGGATTCATCCAAATGTAGGATGCAACGTCTTCGATCCGTTGCCGATCTCGCAGGATATGCTCGTAAAAATTCCGTTGCCACAAAGCATGGCGGTCGGCCAGACCGCATTCCTGGCGTTGTAGGGGCCGGTCGGGTTTACCGGCCCGTACCGAGGAGGAATATTGCAGCGCCGTGCGTTGTTTGAAGCGTCCAGTGAAAGCAAAGAGGTCGGCATTTTCGGTAGTTCCTTCGATCAATACGTGCAGATGATCTGGCATAAGGCACCAACCGTGAAGCAAGAAATGCGACGATGCTGCGTGAGCCTTTAACGAATCAACGATCGTCGAGGCAAGTTGGGAGTCGCGGAAGATCGGACGGCGATGGGCGGAACAAATCGTAACGAAATAGATTTGGTAACCGACGTATGAGCCGCGGGAGAGATGAAAACGCTTGCGAGTCTGCACGGGTGGATTATAGCCAACACGTAAGCCAAACGAAAAACGTGCGACCTGCGGGGCAGGCCGGCGGCCCGATAAAAACAATCGGGCCCTACAACGGCGACCTGCCAATACGCCATCGCACGCCGATACATCACCTAGACACGGTGAGGTTCGACTCGGCGTAGGGGGCAGGCCGACTGCCCGATAAAACGAATCGGGCCCTACAAAGACAAACGCGACACCTCAGCGAGTTTCGGCAGGCAGGGTGAGAATGGGATCCTAGTGGCCCAAGGATTTGAGGATTTGGCGGGAGGAGTTGAGGGCGGAGGCGCCAGTGAGGGCGATGCCCGGGTGCGTGCCGGAGCCGCAGAGGAAGAGTCCGCGAATGGGAGTGGCGTAGCGGGCGAAGCCGAGGAGCGGGCGCATGGTGAAGAGCTGGTCGAGGGAGAGTTCGCCGTGGGAGATATGGCCGCCGGTGAGGCCGTAGTCGTTTTCGAGATCGAGCGGAGTGATGACGCGGCGCGCGAGAATTTTTGAGGGGAGATCGGGGGCGTATTCGGCGAGAGTCTTCACGGCGACATCGGCAAGAGCTTCACGATGAATGGGCCAATTTTGAGCAGACGCGGCCTCAGGGGCTAAAGCCCCGGATGAGGAGCTGCCGGTTACGTCGGAGCTGAAGCTCCGACCCCCTAAAGAACGGTCACTTCTCGGGCGAAAAGCAGATTCCTCACTCCGCGAAAAACGTGCGGGTTCGGAATGACAACCTGGAAGGGCTTCGCCGGAAATGCCACTGGAGGCTTTCACTTTGTAAGGCGCGTATTGCATATGGATGGTCATGACGTGTTTTCCCTGTGGCACAAGCAATGGATCGAGGAGCGAAGGAATGGCGGCTTCGAGATAGGGCGCGGAGGAAAATTCGCCGTACTTGGAGGCGTCGAAGGCGCGTTCGAGATAATCGATTTCCGGCCCGATGTGGATGCGAGAGGAGAGGGCGGCGTTGGCGTCGGGCGAATTTTTCAGCGCGGTGAAATTCGGAAGCGCATCGAGCGCGAGAAGGATACGGGCGACGACGCCTTTCGAGCGATAGTTGCGGATTTTTTGCAGAAAGCTCGGCGCGAGGTGGACGGGTTCGAGGAGATTGAGGAACGTCCGCTTTGGATCGGCGCCGGAGACGACGGCTTTGGCGCCGATTTCTTCGCCGCTGCTGAGCGCAACCCTTGAAACGGCACCGTCCTTGACGAGGATGCGCGCGACTTCGGCGTTGGTGCGAATTTCGGCGCCGGCTTGTTGCGCGGCTGCGGCAAGAGCGTTGGAGAGAGCGCCGCTTCCGCCGCGAACTTGAGTTGAGCCGCCATCGGGCAAACCGCCTGCGCCGCAACGGAGCAGAAGAAGCGCAGTAGTGCCAGCGGACCACGGGCCGGCGGCGGCGCCGAAAATTCCCCGAGCAGCGATCGAGGCGCGAAGCAATTCCGTCTCGAAGAATTCCGCGACGAAATCGGCGGCGGCCATCGGTCCCCAGCGAATCAGGCGCTGCATGTTTTTCTTGTGCAGGCCGCGAAAGGCTTTTCCGGCGCGAAGGAGATTCCAGATGTCGCGCGAGGCGGGCTTGTCGATGTCGGGCGGCGTCATGAGGAGAAGGTCGCGGATGAGCGGGCGGGCGGAGTCGAGCGTGGCGGCGAGTTCGAGGTATTTGGCGGCGTCGGACTTAGAAAACGACGCGATGGCTTCAGCGGATTTGCGCGCGGCGGCGTGGAGGAAGAGCGCGCGGCCGTCGGGATGCGGGGCGAAGAGACGCGCGGCGGGTTCGAGGAATTGAACGCCGTGGCGTTCGAGCTGCATGTCTCTGACGATGGCGGGAGCGAGGGGGCCGTGGATGGAGTCGAGGACAGAAGCGCGGAAGCCGGGATAGAATTCTTCGGTGACGGCAGCGCCGCCGACGGTTGCGCGCTTTTCCAGAACGAGCGGCTTGTGTCCTGCGCGGGCGAGATAAAATGCGGCGACGAGCGAGTTTTGGCCGGCGCCGATGATGATGATGTCGCGAGAAGTTATGACTGTCATAAAGTGAGACAAACCTCAGCGGCTAAAGCCGCCCAAAAAATACCTTGCGTTCTCCGCGAAGCACAGCAACAAATCAAAAACCAGAATGCCACGCCGTCCGCTGGACGGCGACGGCCCGATGAAATCGATCGGGCCCTACAAGTGCAAACGCAAAACAGAGCCCCGCGCCCCCGGAATGCGGCGTCGAGTACTCTCGACGCGAAGCGTCGCGCGGGCGGGGCAAGCCCCGCCCCTACGAAAACGCAAATCAACAGCAGGTCCCTCACCGCCATCCGCGCCATTTTTCTGGTCGGCTGCGGGAGCAGCCGGGGGCGCGGCTGGGTTCGCGATGACAGGTAAACGATGCAACGGCAGCGCGGTCATCGAGCCTCCGCGTGTTTGGGAATTTCGGGAGTGGCGATGATGTCGTGGAGTTTTGACATTGGATTAGAAGTGAGAGGGCGAGTTCTCCATATAGGACTCACATGTAGTGGATGCCATTGCCGCCGATAAATCCTCTTTATCGAGAGTAAATCTAGGTCCCGTCTCGATCCGCTCGATGGCCATCGCGATGTGTTGCTGCGTCCACGTGCCGCCAAGCGGGGGATCTACGAAAGACACTCCATCGTAATCAAAATTATGCTTGGCCAAAACGAAGCTGGCGTTGTTTTGAATGTTGAAGCGTTGATGGCCATCGTGTTCCGTCATCCAGATGACGAAAACCCAACCGTTTGATCGAGCGAGGTTTCGATAGTTGACGACGTAAATCACTTTTTGGCCAGGATAGGATTTCTCATCAAGGAAATATCCGAAGGTTCGACTCGCCGTCTGCGATAACGGCAGGAAGTTCTTGACCGCCAGGCAATGGGCTGCACGAATCAAGAGTTGTGGAGGAACCTTCTGCGCTTGAGCTATTGCGCTCAACGATATCAATGCGAGGAGCGCTAAAGTGATTTGTCTCACGCTAGTGGGCTCCCAGGTCGCGGAGGATTTCGAGGGCGGCGAGGCGGCCGGGCGCGCCCATGATGCCGCCGCCGGGATGCGTGGCGGAGCCGCACATGTAGAGATTTTTGATGGGAGTGCGGTAGCGGGCCCATCCGGCGACGGGGCGAAGGAAGAAAAGCTGTTCGAGAGAAAGTTCGCCCTGAAAAATATTGCCTTCGGTGAGGCCGATTTGCTCTTCGATATCGAGGGGCGTGAGAACTTGCTTGCCGATGATGATGTTTTTCAGGTTGGGCGCGTATTCGGAAATGGTGTCGATGACGGCGTTGCCGAATTCGTCGCGGCGATTTTCCCATGAGCCATTTTTCAGTTTGTAGGGCGCGTACTGCACGAAGCAGGAAAGAACGTGCTTGCCGGGAGGCGCGAGGGACGTGTCGGTGAGGCTGGGAATGACCATGTCGATGTAAGGACGATGCGAGAATTCGCCGTATTTGGCCTGGTCGTAGGCGCGTTCCATGTAATCGACGGAAGGAGAAATGGAAATTGCGCCACGAAGGTGATGATTCGAATTCGAGCCGTTGTGCTTGGGCGCGGACGTGAATTCGGGAAGCGCGTCGAGAGCGAGGTTCACTTTGCCGGAAGAGCCGCGATATTTGTAGCGGCGAACTTCTTCGAGAAATTCGGCGGGAAGGTCGCGCGCGTCGAGCATTTTGAGAAAAGTGAGATTGGGGTCGACGCTCGAGGAGACGATTTTCGCGCGGATTTCTTCGCCGGAGTCGAGAACGACGCCCGTGGCGCGGCCATTGCGCGTGAGAATTTTTGCTACGGGCGCTTCCATGCGAATTTCGGCACCGGCTTCGCGGGCGGCGTCGCCGATGGCGTTGGAAATTGCGCCGGTGCCGCCGCGGCTGAATCCCCAGGCGCGAAACGCGCCGTCAATTTCGCCCATGTAATGATGCAGAAGAACGTAGGCGGTGCCGGGAGAGCGCACGCCGAGAAACGTGCCGATGATTCCCGAGGCGGACATGGTGGCCTTGAGCACGTCGGTCTCAAACCACTGGTCGAGGAAATCGGCGGCGGACATGGTCATGAGCTGAACGAGATTGTATTTTTCCTCGGCAGGGAGGGATTGGAAGCGGCGCGCGAGGAAGGCGAATTTGCGCAGGCCGGAGGGATGGAGCGAAGTGGGATCGGGCGGCGTCATCGCGAGAAGCGGTTTGACGAAGCGGCACATCTGGACCATTTCCTTGCCGAATTCGTCGTAGGCTTCCGCGTCGACGCGCGAGTGGCGGACGAGTTCGCGGCGAGTTTTGGCGTGGTCGTTGACGCGCCAGAGATGGTCGCCGTTGGGCATGGGCGTGAAAGTGCCGTCGAGCGGGAGAATTTCGAGGCCATGGCGCGGGAGGTCGAGGTCGCGAATGATTTCAGGGCGCAGGAGCGAGACGACGTAAGAGCAGACGGAGAATTTGAATCCGGGGATGATTTCTTCGGTGACGGCGGCGCCGCCGAGGACGTAGCGGCGTTCGAGGACGAGCACTTTTTTGCCGGCGCGGGCGAGATAGGCTGCGTTGGTCAGGCCGTTGTGGCCTCCGCCGATGATGATTGCGTCGTAGGATTTGGGCATGGTGCTATGCGAGCAAAGAATGGCGGCGTAAAGCCGCCGCTACAAAACCTCTGCGCGCGCGAAAAGAACGGACATTTTACAGGGGGAGGGTTAATGCGACAAGCGGAGTGCCTCAACGTCCGGCTATTGGGAAGTGGCCGTCGGCGCAACGAGCTGTGGGCATCCAGCTTTCGTAGCGGCAGGGTCGGGTTGGAGTCGAATGTCCACGGTTTTCTCCTCGCCCGGCTTAAGAAGAACTGCTTGGGCGGCTAATTTTTTGGCCGTGCCGGGGTAGTACCAAGACCTGTAGCCATCCAGCGAAATTTCTATCAAGACGCCGGTCTCAGACGGTATCAGAAGCCTGTACTTCGGCTTGACCAGTCCGCTGGCGCTCAAAAAATTATTTGGTTCTGCTGCGCGTCTGAGCTCCACGCATGGGCTCAAGGGACTACCTGTTAACGCATCCGTCACGGTGCCCAGCAAAACGCCGGCCTTCGGTCCAAGTCGAATTGTAATGGTCGCAGAGGGATGAGGGGAGGTTAATGTGACGGTTTCGAATTTGCCATCGCTATAGAACTGCATGCTGGTGTCCGGATAATCCTCACTTTCTTTCTTGGCGGTGACGGCAAATTCTCCGAACCACGAGCGGGGAATGTAAATCACGAAGTGCCCGCTTGCATCAGTTTCGGTGTGAGGAGTGATTGCAATCATTGGTCGTCCGAGTGGGGTGGCATCGACTGTTGCGCCTTTGACTGGCTTTCCGTCTTCATAGGTGACAATCCCATTAATCAGACCCATTCCAGCTTCAGTGGGAAGCGGCTTCGCGCTTTGCTGCTGCGCGTATGAACAAGCCGCTGTTGCCATAATTAACCAGAGAACAAATATGTTTCGAATCATGGGTTCATTCTAGCAGTTCGGCCCATCTGGCAAATCCATTAGGCGGCAAGTCGGAACTGCACTATTGATGGGTGCCACGCTTGCTGGAAATGAGATGCGCAAACTATAATTCGCGCGCGAAACGGGCGAGATGTTCGGGAGCACAAAAATGAACATGAGAATGCAAACGGTAGTTGCAGGCGCGTTGGCAGTGATGGGCATTGCAGCGGTGGCGAGTTTGGGGGTTTGCGGCGTGGCGGGGGCGCAGGCGCAGGAGAAGCGCACAATTACGCTGGATGATTTTGCGAAAATTGTGACGGTCTCCAGTCCGGCGATTTCGCACGACGGCGCGCGAATCGCAGCGGTGATTTCGCGCGTGAATATGAAAGATGACCGCCATGACACGCAGCTTGTGCTGCTTGACCTGAAAACGGGCGCGCAGCAGCCGCTGACGTTTGACCGGCTCGGAATCGGAAATCCACTATGGTCGCCGGACGATTCGCGGCTCGCGTTCCTGGCGGAGGCGGAAACGGGAAAAGACAAAGCGAAGAAGGGGCAGGTGTTCGTGCTGGCGATGAGCGGCGGTGACGCGCAGAAAATCACGGATGCGCCGGAAGGCGTGGAGCAGTTCGCGTGGAGTCCGGATGGCGCGAGTATCGCATACGCGACGCCCGATCCTCCCGATGAAAAGGCGCTCGCGCAAAAAGAGGATTCGTTTGAGATGGGCGACGACGGGCTGTTCACTTCCGCCGCGCCGCGTCCGCAGCATATCTGGATTGTGAAGGCGGACGGCAGCGGGAATCGCCGGCTGACTTCGGGCACGTGGAGCCTGCCGGAATCGGCGCCGAACGTTGGAGGACCGCCGCCGCTTTCGTGGTCGCGCGACGGGCAGTGGATTGTTTTTCCGCGGCGTGCCGATCCGAGCATCGGTGACGCGAGTGAGAGCACGATTTGGGCGGTGAATGCGCAAAGCGGGCAACTGCGCAAACTGACGACGCATGAAAGGTTCGAGAACGATCCGCTATTTTCACCGGATGGCAACGAAGTGAGCTACGCATTTCCGCGCCAGGGCGAGCCGAGCATGTTGACGGATGTGTATGTAGCTCCCGCTGCGGGAGGCGATGGAAACGACGCGACCACGGACCTTGATCTGGATATCGGCGCAGCAAAGTGGACGCCGGACGGCAAATCGCTGGTGCTGGAAGCGGACGAAGGCACGCAGCGATACTTGTGGATTCAGGATTTGAATGGCGGCGCGAAGAAACTTTCGCTGGGTGAGTTGGAGCCAGGTGCGTTTTCGATTGGGCCGCAGGGAGAGATTGCGTTCGTGGCAAGCACGGATGACAGGCCAAGCGATTTGTATTATCTCGCGTCGGGCGATGCGCAGCCGCGGCGGTTGACGGACGTGAATGCGTGGATGAGCGAGCTTGCGCTGGGACGCGAGGAAGGATTCGACTGGCAGGGACAAAACAATTTTCATGAAGACGGCGTGGTGACGTATCCGCCTGGATACGACGCGAGCAAAAAATATCCGCTGGTGCTGGAAATTCACGGAGGGCCGAGCAGCGCTTCGATACTGGGCTTCTCGGCGTTTGGGCAATATCTGGCGGCGCAGGGATTCATTGTGTTCGAGCCGAACTATCGCGGCAGCACGAACCTGGGAAACGCGTACGCGAAAGCGATTTATGGCGATTCAGGCGACGGGCCCGGGCGCGATGTGATGGCGGGAATTGCAGCGCTCGAAAAGCACGCGTCCATTGATGAGTCGCGCATCGGCGTTTCGGGCTGGTCGTACGGCGGATATATGACAACGTGGATGATCGGGCACTATCACATTTGGAAGACGGCCGTTGCGGGAGCGCCGGTGACGGATTTTGTGAATCAATACGACTGGGCGGATAACAATGTTGGGCGAAAATATATTTACAGTGGGTCGCCGTGGGTCGGCAACAATATGGCGAAGTATCGCGAGGCGTCGCCGATTACGTATGTGGGCGACGTGACGACTCCGCTGCTGCTGTTGCACGATGTGCGCGACCCACGCGTGTCGATCACCAATTCATTTGAATATTTCCATGCGTTGAAGGATCGCGGGCAGCCGGTGAAGTTCATCGCGTTTCCTGTGGTCGGCCATTTCCCACCGGACCCGGTGCATCAGGTGCAGGTTTATAAGGATTGGAGTGGGTGGATGGTGGAGCATTTGAAGTGAGTTTCTTGACGGCGGCATCTAGAGTCGGACGGTGACAAGACTCGAAAATTCGGCCATACCTTTCGAAGCGTTCGAAGCCAAGCTGGGTGCCGACGATGACTCAGCTCTCTGGCGTACTGCATTGGGCGTCCTGGCGAGAGAGTTCGTACAGCGACACCGCGAGGAATCAGGGAACGCGGACTGGGCGATGATGGTTGGCGCATGCTCGCATTGGCAGAGACCACATCAAACCCGATGGACAGCCGCTGGTGGTTTTGCTTATCCCGAGGGATACAGGCAGCGTTTCCCTAAGTTGGACTGGTTTGTGGTTCTGGTTTATCGAGATGGACAGTTTCTAGCGACGGCAAAACTGCCCGGGAAAAGGGTTAAGGTCCTGAGCGTAGCGATTCCCTCGCGAACCGCTCGCCACAGACAGGCGGCGGTTCATGCCCGATGGCCTACAGAGAGCAAGAGCGTACTGTTTGGATTCCGGAAGGTAAACGAAAAATGGAAGTGCGTTGCAACATCGGATGAAAAATCCAGAGGGCCGGTAGTTACGCCAGATTACGAAAACGCACAGCCTTAACTTGTCCTTCTTTCAGCGGTGAGGGCAGCCGGGCCAGCAACAGGGGCGGCGCATTCCTTCTTTCAGTTCAGAGACGACGCGCTCGACGTGCTCCCTTCGGGTTTCCGGTTTCTTGACGGAGATCGTCCAGCAGATCCATTCATTGCGCGCGAGCGGCGTAATGTCCTCCCATTTTGCCAGCGCTGCCGGGTCAGAAATGAGAGCTTTTCGTAAATCCGCTGGTACACTATGCACCGGTCCAGCGGAGAGCGCTTTCTTGGGCATCGATTGTATTCTACATGGTTGCGCAATGCGCGGGGAGTGCCCGGACGCGGTCTGAGCTCTTCAGGGGCTAAAGCCCCTTGAGGAAAGCGGAGCTAATGTCGGAGCTAAAGCTCCGACCCCCTAAGAATCGGAAGCAGCCGCGATTCTATTTCGTATTTTTTTGCTGCTAAGCGCGAAACAGTGGAGGAGAAAACGTGCCGATAGGGACGGCGGTGCATGAGAGGACGTTTGCGCTGTGCGAGAG
>JASHRN010000134.1 GCA_030037335.1 Candidatus Acidiferrales bacterium
AAATCGTCAAGCAGTTCGTCTATCGCGTCCTCGCGCATCTCGATCTCGCGCAGGAAGATCAGTATCGCTGGCAGGGCGGCAAGCATGGCAACTGAACTCCGCGACGCCCGGCTCAATTCCGCCCCAACTCAGGGTCACAGCCGCATCCGCACCGTGCTCGAAATGATCAAGTTCGAGCACTCCGTGTTTGCGTTGCCCTTCGCCCTCGTCGCCGCGCTTCTCGCCGAGCGTGCCGGACGCGCCGCGTGGCCCGCGCCGCGCACCATCGCTTGGCAAATCTGCTGGATCATCGTCGCCATGGTCGGTGCCCGTTCCGCCGCCATGACCATGAACCGCATCGCCGACGTGCGCTACGACGCCGCAAATCCCCGCACGCGAAATCGCGCCTTACCTCGCGGCGAACTGTCTCTGCGATTTGCGTGGACATTCACGCTAATCTCAGCCGCCGTGCTCGTCATCGCTGCCTGGCAACTCAATCGCCTCGCGCTCGAGCTTTCCCCTGTCGCGCTCGCGATTCTTTTTCTCTATTCCTACACCAAGCGCTTCACCGCCTGGTCGCACATCGTCCTCGGATTCTGCCTCGGCATCTCTCCCGCCGCTGCATGGATTGCGGTTCGCGGCTCGCTCGACCCCCGCATGCTCATCCTCTGCGCCGCCGTCACGCTTTGGGTCGGCGGATTCGACGTGCTTTACGCCTGTCAAGACATTGAATTCGACAAGCGCGCAGGCCTCTATTCCATACCCAAACGCTTCGGCGTCGCCCGCGCGCTCGGCGTCGCCCGTATCATGCATGTCCTGATGGTCCTTCTTCTCGGATGGCTCGCCTGGAGCTTTTCGCTCGCGTGGCCCGCATGGGCGGGAATCGTCGTCGTCGCGGCACTGCTCGCCTACGAGCATTCGCTTGTCAAACCCAACGACCTCAGCAAAATCAATGCTGCGTTTTTCACCATCAACGGCTATATTAGTTTGTTGTTCCTGATTTTCTGGGGCGCAGCGACATTCTTCACTTTTTAGCCATTGCGCTCCTTGTCGTCAGCGCAATTCGTCGCGCTCATTTGCAATGAACACGCAACCGCACATCAGCGACCCGCGTCTCGAGCCCATCGCGCAAAAAGTCCTCGCCGGTGAACGTCTCTCCGCCGCCGACGGCCTCGCGCTCTACGCTTCGCCCGATCTTCTCACCATCGGCTGGCTCGCCAATCATGTCCGCGAAAAGCGGCACGGCAACGTCTGCTACTTCAATGTCAATCGCCACATCAATCCCACGAACGTCTGCGGCGCGCACTGCAAGCTCTGCGCCTTTGGCCGCGACAAGAACGCCACGGGCGCTTACACCTATTCGCTCGACGAAATCTGGCACCGCGCGGCGCAGGGCGTCTCCGAAGGCGCTACCGAATTCCACATCGTCGGCGGGCTGCATCCCGATCTGCCGTTCGATTTCTATCTCGACATGATTCGCGGCCTCAAGCAGCGCTTCCCGCAAGTCCATCTCAAAGCCTTCACCATGGTCGAGGTCGGGTTCTATTCGCGCATTTCAAAGCTCTCGATTCGCGACACGCTTCTCGCCATGAAAAACGTCGGCGTCGATTCGCTTCCCGGCGGCGGCGCGGAAATTTTCAATCCTCGCGTGCGCAAAATTATCTGCGACCACAAAACCAGCGGCCGCATGTGGCTCGACATCGCCCGCACCGCGCACCAACTCGGCTTGCGCTCCAACGCCACCATGCTCTACGGACACATCGAAACCGCCGAGGAGCGCGTCGAGCACCTACTTCTTCTCCGCGAATTGCAGGACGAAACCAAGGGCTTCCAAACCTTCATCCCGCTCGCGTTTCATCCAGACAATACCGGACTCGACTTCTGCCCCAAGCCCACCGGCTTCGACGATTTGAAAACCATGGCCATCGCGCGCCTGCTGCTCGACAATTTCGACCACATTAAAGCCTACTGGATCATGCTCACGCCGCGCATCGCGCAAATCGCCCTGCGATTTGGCGCCGACGACATCGACGGCACCGTCATCGAAGAAAAGATTTATCACGATGCTGGCGCCACCACTCCTCAGCACATGACCCTCGCCGAACTCGAGCGCCTCATTCGCGCCGCCGGCCGCATCCCCTTCGAACGCGACACCATGTACAACGCTGTCGACCGCTCCAAAATGCCTCCCGCCCCCAACGCCAACCGCACCTCCGACTTCATCCCGCAAACTTCTCTTTCTCTGAACGTTTAACCACCCTCGCGCGGAAGGCGTGTAGAATATGCGCCGATTGTTCCGAACGGAGTGTCACTACGAGGACTTTATGGCCCGCAATATCGCTTTTCTCTTTGCGTTCACGACGCTTCTGTCGCCGCAGCTTATGAACACACAAAGCCCGCATGCAGGTTCTACGGCGCAAAACCTGACGAACAATCAAATTGCCGCAGAAAAGTATATTCGCGAAAGCGAGATTCAGTGGACGGAGGCGGTTGTGTCAGGCGACGTTTCGGTTGTGCAGCGAATTCTCGCTGACGACTTCGTGGGCGTGGATCCGTCGGACGGGCATCCGTATAACAAACGCGAGGAAATCTCGTCGACTCGGCAAGAGCGCGGCGAATACATTTCAGATCACCTTGCCGATGTGAAGATTCGGTTTTTTGGAAACGCCGCGATAGCGCAGGGCAGTGAATCCTGGGAACGCCGGACGGGCAAGCCGCGGCGCGGGCGTTTTGTGTGGACGGATACGTGGGTGTTGCGGAATGGCCGCTGGCAAATTGTCGCTGCCGAGGACATGATCGCTGCGCCGTTGGCAGTAAAGAATGCAAAATAGCTGACGAACCTATTGAAGAGAGTTTCCGTCGCCCGACGCGAAAGGCCTGGCAGCGTTTGCTCGAAACACTAGCCACCCCATCCACCCATAAAACGGCGCATACTCCAGCCAAAGCATCAGCGGGCTCCAATGCCAAGTCCCCAAAATCCCATATCCAATCAACACGCTGTATGACAAGAACTGCAAAATCGTCAGCAGCAGCCACGCCGGATTCGAAAAGAAGCACAGCAGCGGAATGATCCACGTGAAGTACCACGGATACGCGTTCGGCGAAAGCAGTAATATCGCGCCAAAAATCAGAAACGCCGCGCGTTCCGGCTCCAGCCGCCGCGCCGCCGCCCACAGCGCGAGTCCAACCACGATTCCTTCGCCGATTCCCGCCGCCACGCTCGCATGTCCGCTGAACATGCGCAGCAACGTGAACAAGCTCGCATTATTGTCCTGCCAGTGCGCCGTGAAATACGCGAGCGTCGCCGGAATGCGCCCCAGCGCCGCGCGATAAGGCCAAAAACACAACACCGCGAGCGCCACCGACCCGAGTCCCGCGGCCCAGGAACGCGTCGTTCGCGGCCATCCCGCTCGCCGCAGCCACAGCGGGAACAGCATTACAGGGAAAACCTTCAGCAGAGCCGACGCGGCCAGCACAATCGTTGACACTCCCGCCCGCGACCGTATAATCAGGAGGGCTCCGAGCAAGGCGGCAATGGCCAGCGCGTCGCTGTGGCCGGTGCCCGCGAATTCAACGATCACCAGCGGATTCCACGCGTAAATTGCCAGCCGAAACTCGCGTCGGACTGAATTTCGCAGGCAGCCGGCAAGCAGCAGGACCGCCAGCAGGTCCGCGCCAAAGAATGGCAGCTTGAACGCGACGGCGCCCGGCAAATAGCGCGCCGCTTCGCGGAAAATCAGCTCGGCCAGCGGCGGATAGATATTCGGCATATCGTGCGCCGGCAATAAATGTCCTGTTGGCGTCACGCGCGAGCCGATCGGTAAGGTGTCTGGGCTCGCGATATACGGATTGTGGCCGGCCAGTTGAATTTGGCCGTCCCAGTGGTAGCGGTAAGGATCGTCGGAAAGAGTGGGCGCGAGCGGCAACAGCGTAATGCGAAAAAGAATTGCGCCTGCGAGGACGATCCAAAGCGCCGCGCGTTTCGCCTTTGCAGTTTCAGGCCGGCGCTCAAGCGCATAGAGCATCACGAAATAAACAATGCCTGCGCCCAGGCCAATAAAAATTGTCCCAATGACGTGCGCTTCGAGGTTTCTGAAGTGGTAAAGCGTGAAGAAAAGCGCTTCGAGAATCGCCAAGCCAATCAGCAGCGCCGCAGTGTGTATCCATCTGACGCGCTTTTCAGAAGCCGCTGCGCCGGAATGCGATTCGCTTTTCATCCGATGAGGACAATCGCGCAGTGAACTACCAGCTCATTCTTGCAACGCTCGCAACCATCGCGGCCAATCCGCTTACGTCCTATCTGCGCAAGCTTCGCGATCACACCTTCAGCGGGATTTACCAGGCCAACGCTTTCGATATGGCCATGATGATTCCCTATTTCGTCGTGCTCATAATTCTCGCCGCTTACGGAATTTATCGCTACGTCCTCGTCTACAATTTTTATCACTATCGCGATAACGTTCCCGGCCCGACGCCGCCAGTCACAGAATGGCCAAAGGTTACCATACAGCTTCCCATCTTCAACGAACGCTACGTCGTCGAGCGCCTGGTCGAATGCGTCGCGCAGTTCGATTACCCGGAGGACAAATTCGAAATCCAGCTTCTCGACGACTCCACCGACGAAACGCAAGCCGTCGCTCGCGCCTGTGTCGAGCGCCAGCAGGCTCTCGGCGTTCCGATTCACTATATTCATCGCGAGAATCGCGAAGGCTTCAAGGCCGGCGCGCTTCAGGAAGGTCTGAAAACGGCCACGGGTGAACTCGTCGCCATTTTCGACGCCGATTTCCTTCCTCCTGCCGATTTCCTTCGCCGCACTGTTCCGTATTTTTCTGACCCCAAGCTCGCCATGGCGCAAACGCGCTGGAGCTACATCAACCGCGATTACTCCGCGCTCACCGAAGCCGAAGCCATCCTTCTTGACGGCCACTTCGTGATTGAACACGGCGCGCGCTTCCGCCGCGGTTCATTTTTCAATTTCAACGGAACTGGCGGCGTGTGGCGTCGCTCCGCCATCGACGACGCGGGCGGCTGGCAGCACGACACTCTCACCGAAGACACCGATCTTTCCTATCGCGCGCAACTTCGTGGCTGGCGTTTCATTTATCTTCCCGACGTTGATTGCCCTTCGGAATTGCCCGTTGAAATGAACGCCTTCAAATCCCAGCAAGCGCGCTGGGCCAAGGGCTTGATGCAAACCGCTATCAAAATTCTTCCCCGCGTCTTGCGTTCTGACGTGCCCGGCTACGTCAAAGCCGAAGCCTTCTTTCATCTCACCGCCAACATCAGCTATCCGCTGATGGTCATTCTCTCGGTGATTCTCTTGCCCGCTATGATTGTCCGCTTCTATCAGGGCTGGTTTCAGATGATGCTCATCGACCTGCCGCTTTTCCTTGCTTCCACTTGCTCCATTTCCAGTTTTTATCTCGCTTCCGAACGCATTCTCTATCCCAAAACCTGGTGGCGCTCCATCGCCTATCTTCCTTTTGTGATGGCCGTTGGAATTGGGCTTTCCGTCCGTAATTCTGTCGCCGTCATCGAAGCGCTTTTTGGCAAGCAATCGGAATTTGTTCGTACTCCGAAATACCGAATCGAAGGCCAGGAGCGCGGCGCGTGGCTCAAGCGCAAATATCGCAAGCGCGCCGGCTGGATTCCTTACGCCGAAGTGCTTCTCGGAATTTATTTCGCCGCTACTGTCGTTTATGCAGTGCAAAACGAAAACTACATCACCATTCCATTTCTGCTGCTGTTCGTCTGGGGTTATCTCTATACCGGCCTGATGTCGCTCGGCCAGGGGTTCATCGAGCGCATCCGTTTCGGTCGCTCCGCCGAACCTGCTGAAGTTCGCGCCGCCGCTACCGGCGCCCCCGGTTTCTGAAACTCAACAAGCTCGCTGTTCACGCTGCCGCCGATCTGCTTCTGTAAGGGCACGGCTTTAGCCGTGCTGTAAAATCCTTTGAGGAAATTCTTCCTATTCGCGCACGAATTGCGCCTGCCTGCGCAGGCAGGCGCGATGTATTCTTACACCTGCGCGTCGTAGCCTAAAAACTTGGCGCGTTGCATCCAAATTGCGCAGGAGGGCGCTGAGCTACTCTTTTCCTTCCGAATGCATTTCTTTCGCAGGAGCTGCCATGTCCACTTTCGATCATCGCAACTCTGTTCCTCTCCGGTCCGATTCCTCCGACGGTTTCGCTGCTCCGCCGATTATTCCGGCGAACGACTTGCAGCATGTTGCGCACCTCTTTCAGCGCATCGGTCTCGGACGCTTCGTCAAGCCAGTCCCGCCGCGACTTGTCTGGGCGGTCTATGTATTCGTCAACAGCTTTATATCCATTGCGCTGCTTGCTTTGCTTGCCGTGGTCACGCGCGTGCCCTTGATTTTTCCGTCACTCGGTCCCACAGCTTACTTGCTCTTCTTTTCGCCTCGATCCGAAGCTTCCACTCCGCGAAATACCCTGTTCGGTCATGCCATTGGCCTCATCTGCGGATATGCCGCCTATCGGCTGATGGGCATGCCGGCTGCCATCACCGCGCCTCATGCCGGCTTCAACTGGTACAGAATTGTTGCGGCCGCTCTTTCGCTGGCCGCCACGGGCGCGTTGATGATTCTTTTCAACGCGAGTCATCCTCCCGCCGGCGCTACAACGCTGATCGTTTCGCTCGGAATCATCACGAGACCGACGGACCTCATCATCATCGAAGCCGCCGTCGTCTTGCTTATTTTCCAGGCGTTCTATCTCAATCGCCTCGCGGGAGTGTCCTACCCACGATGGAGATACGCTTCGCGATAACCTTAGGCACCCAGCATTGAACAGGCCCTCGCATTGACCATCTACTCCGCGTCCCGCTATAATTAAGCCTCAAATCGAAACGATTCGCGGGACTAGCTTCCACACGCTTCGACAAGCAGGAAGTTCCCAAACAGAATCAGGAGCCGTCGATGGTAAAAGCGACACAACTGCGCCCCGGCATGATCATCCAGCACGAAGGCGACCTCTACACCGTCTTCAGCGTCGAGCACCGCACGCCCGGCAACAAGCGCGGCTCCATGCAGACCAAAATGCGCAACCTTCGCACTGGCTCCATCGTCGACTATCGCTTCCGCGCCGAGGATTTCGTCGAGCGTGCCATCATGGACGAAGTCGAATTCGAATTCCTCTACAACGATAACGCCGGCTACCACTTC
>JASHRN010000135.1 GCA_030037335.1 Candidatus Acidiferrales bacterium
CGCCTGCGTAAAATCGAAGAGTTTTTCGCCGCTCTCTTCATCGAAAACAAGCGTTCCCACCGGAACCGTCAGCTTCATATCCGCGCCGGAGCACCCATGGCAATTCGATCCTTCCCCGTGGCGCCCGCGCTCAGCGCGAAATTCGCGGTTATAGCGATATCGCAATAGCGTATTCTCCTGCTCAGTTGAATCGAGAATAATGTCGCCGCCCTTTCCTCCATCGCCGCCCGAAGGCCCTCCGCGCGGCACATACTTTTCGCGGCGAAACGCGACACACCCATTCCCACCGTCCCCGCCTTTTACGAGAATCCTTGCTTCGTCAACGAACACGACAGCACCTTGAACTAAGGAGAGAATACGACACCGCTAACGGAAAATACAAAGGGCGTACGGTTGGTAGGGAAACGCGAATAGATTACTGCCGAGCAGCCTTTTCGCCGGTGTTGTTCGCTTCATCTTCGGCAGGCACAATGCTGATGTACCGCCCTTTCTGCCCCTTGTCCTCGAAGAGCACCACTCCGGTGATGCGAGCAAATAGGCTGTCGTCTTTAGCACGGCTCACATTTTTCCCCGGTTTATAGCGGGTCCCGCGCTGGCGTACCAGAATGCTTCCGCCAGTCACCAGTTGACCCCCGAAACGCTTTACTCCGAGCCGTTGCCCGTGCGAATCGCGTCCGTTTACTGAAGATCCTCCGCCTTTTTTATGCGCCATGGATTCCTCTATTCCACTGTAATTTCGCCAACTTCCACCGCCGTGTACGCTTGCCGGTGTCCGCGCGTTATTTTGTACTGCCCACCGCGTTTGTATTTCAGGACGAGGCTCTTCGGTCCCCGCCCTTGCGAGACAATCTTGCCGGTCACTTTCGCTTTCCCGGAACTTGCGCCAGACAAAAGTTTCTTATCATCGCCATGTACAGCGAGAACTTCGTCGAAGGCCACTTTGCTTCCCACTTTGCCGCCGAGCTTTTCGATTCGGATGGTCTCGCCCGGCGCCACACGATACTGCTTTCCGCCACTCCGGATTACCGCATACATACTGCCTCCAATGGTTAAAGCGAACCCCCAATTATAGAGAGCCCGCGCCAATATCGTCAAATGCTACTTCATTCTCCATCCGTCCTCCGACACTGGTGTTTTGACCTTCTCATAGATTGACATCAGGCCTATCCCGCACGTATCGTTCTTTCAGAACCCTGGCACTCGCACTACCTCGATGTTCGCAATTTTCAGCCTGTGCTTTTTTGGCATCAAAACTGGCCAAGGTTGTCGCCTGAGCGCCGCCAAAGCAAAACACAAATTCCAAAGGACAATAGACCGGCACCAGGTATCGGACTATTCCCGCAGGCCTTACGACGAAGCGTCGCACCGCTGTAGCGCGGCGGGACTGAGTTCGCGCGGTGCTGTAAATCCACTGAGTGCCATGGACAGATTGAAATCAGCCAGCAGATTCAGCAGCGCATCACGCACCCCCGCCTCGCCCGCCACGGCCAAACCCCAAACATAAAGCCGCGCAACCAAAACGGCGTTAGCTCCAAGAGCGAGAGCCTTGATGACGTCCGCGCCTCGGCGTATGCCGCTGTCGAATAACACCGGAACTTTTCCACCGACTCTCTTCACTACGCCAGGAAGCGCATCGAGCGCCGCAATCGCCCCATCCACCTGCCGGCCGCCATGGTTTGACACGATCAATCCGTCCACTCCGCAATCGAGGGCGCGCGCCGCATCCTCCGCATGCAGAATGCCTTTGAGCAGGATCGGAAGCTTCGTATATTGCCGCAAAAATCCCAAATCGCTCCACGTAAGCCTTGTATTCGTGAAAATAGCTGCCCACAAACGCACTGCTTCAGCAGAATTTTTCTCCGGTGGTTCTTTCAGCAACCCCCGAAACACCGGATCGCTGAAATAATTTGCGAGCCCCTCCCCGGAAAAGAATGGCAGATAACCATGATCCAGATCCCGTTCACGCCAACCGAGCATGGAAGTGTCCAGCGTGACCACCAGAGCCGTGAACCCGGCATTTTCAGCCCGGCGCAGCATGCTGGCGGTCAGTTCCGGGTTTTTTCCCCAATACAACTGAAACCACCGCGGCACTGTTCCCATCGTCTGCGCCACTCTCTCGATTGTTTGCGAGGAGACGGTGCTTAGGACGAACGGCAAATTCAGCGCTGCTGCCGCGCGGCCCGTCGCCAGTTCGGCTTCGGGATGAACAATGCCCTGAACGCCAACTGGCCCCAGTAATACAGGCGCGGGCAGCTTAGCGCCCAGCAATTCGGCCCTCATGTCGGTTGCTGAAACATCTCGAAACATCCGCGGGACAATGCGCCAGCGAAAAAACGCTTCCAAGTTCGACCGCATGGTATTTTCGCCGCCCGCGCCGCCCGCAACATAGTCATACGCGCGCCTATCCAGCACGTCGCGCGCCTTTTGCTCCAGCAACGACAAGGAGGCAGGAATTGAGATCCTGTTTTCAGTCAGCCCAAGCTGGTAGATTTCCAGCTCGCGGGCAAGCCCGGAATTCATCGGTGAATCTGTTTTTGCTCCGTCCATTGAGTATCGAATTATACACTGCGTGCCGAGCTTGCTCGAAGTACCCTAAATTTCGCTGCACACATCTAATCTGCATGTGCGCATGCAGTCGTACACCCGCTGATGCTGTTATTGGAGCAAAAAGATGAATCCGAAGAATTCCTCTTTTGCGGCTTTCACCGTTCTCGCCCTCATGATGTTTTTTGCTGCGCCTGCATTATTCGCACAGGATTCAGCGGCTTCCCCCGGCCAGAATGTCCGGGTGATCGTTACGGCGCGTGCAAAGCGCGGCGCTAACATAACACTTTCCCCCCGAGACGTGATCGTTCACGAAGACAAAAATCCGCGGCCTGTGGTCAGTCTCGTACCTCTGAGCCAGACTGATTCTCTCATTCAGCTGATGATCCTTATCGACTCGGACGCCACATCTCGCCTCGGCGCTCAGTTTCAGGACATCTCCAAATTCGTTCAAACCCTCCCGCAAACAGCGCAAGTTGGGCTCGCCTACACCATGAGTGGCAGCACGCGAGTTGAGCAGCCTTTCACCACCGACCGCGCGGCAATCACCAAAGCGCTGCATGTAACAGTTGGCCCAGCCGCGGGGAACACCAGCATTTACTCGGCATTATCCGGTCTCATCGAAAAATGGCCCGGAGGAGCGGGCATTCGCGAAATACTGCTGATCAGCGACGGCATCGATGCGACATACGGGCTCTTCAACACCCAGCCCGACCAAAATCCTGGGCTGCAGAAGGCCATTCGCGACGCGCAAGAATCCCACGTGACCATCTTTAGCATTTTCGTCAGCTCGGGACGCATCACTAGAAATGAAATCCTTAATCTCAATGGCCAAGGCTCGCTCAGTGAACTCACTTCTGACACCGGCGGCTATTCATTCACGCAGGGAACCCACACCCCTATCTCATTTCAACCCTTTCTCGACGATCTCCATCAAATGCTCGGCCAGCAGTATCTGCTAACGTTCCAAGCAACTCCGTCCGGGAAACCAGGTTTCCACAACCTGAAAGTAGCTACCGAGATGTCTGGCGTGAAACTGCTGGCGCCCAAGCAGGTGTACGTTTCAGCGACCAACTGAACTACCCCCTTCACTCCTAGTGAACACCGCGCGCAAATGCTTGCCCCGCGGCTCCATCGGAGCATAGAATTAGTTTAAAGCTGCCTGCAAGTCCCCCTCCCAGGCTTTGGAGCAAAACCATGACTAGCAAACGTGTCGACCGCCGTCTCACTCCCAGAATGGATCTTCGCCTTCCTATACAATTCCGCCCCTTTTCCGATGCCGACGTGGCGGAAGTAAAGACGGAATCTGTGAACATCTCTCGGCGTGGCGTTTACTTTTCTACGTCGCTGCCCGTGAGCATGGGCATGCCGGTGGAGCTTCAATTCACCATGCCGGAAGAGATAAGCGGCAAACCCGAACGGGCCTGGCGTTGCGTCGGGCGCGTGGTCCGAGTGGACAAGCGCGGCCGCCTATGGGGAAGGCGGGGAATTGGGATTCAGTTCGATTACTACGAGCTGGTTCCCCTCGGTTACACCGCATAACTTCAGCCATATTCAACATTTGCCTCTCGTGCGCTCCGAGAGGTGTGAACACTGAGGTATGGTTTTTGCAGCGAAAGCTCAGGTCTTCAGAAATTAGCTCTGGGTCTTGGCCAGCCACGAATCCAGCAGATTCTGCTGCTCAGGCGGAACGTTCTCGAAGATTACGCCCATGCCAAACTCCGCATGCACATGCAGTACTCGCCCTTCGCTCTCAAACGTTGCACCGTCTTTCATCAGCCGAATTCGAATTCGCGCGCCCTCCGGAAAGGGGTTTGCCGCGCCGAGGTAGCAGCCCGTCGTGCTTAACTGCGTCGTTTGTGCCGAAACGCGCTGGTTGCTTCCGACGCCAATGAGTTCAGCCAGCGCCACAAAGGGATGTCGCCGCATCGCCCGCCGTTCCGACCCGGTTTCGCTCTCCTTTTGCACGCAAATCCTCTCTCGAAGCCGGAGCCGCCGGCTTACGCTTGTTCGGCCATCCACGATAGCTGTGCGCCACAGTTTGAGCAATAGCGCTCAAATCGCGCCGCGCTCTGCCGGTTACTACCCGGCCTGCTGGCTTCACAGACTGCTGTTGCCGCGAAAGCACCTCCATTAACACAAATCTTGACCTGCATCTCCCTTGGCGCGATGCTGGTTCCAGACCTCTCAGTCGGCCCGTTTCTCGGGAATTTAGGCATTTCAAGAGCAAAAAACCAATGGCTGGATTGCTTAAATCGCTTCAGCGCAAAATCGAAGGTGCCCTGGATAGCGGCAGCGGATTCACTCGCGAGATGGAGGTTGGCGATCGCGTGATCCACAACGTGACCCAGCGCCGCGGAACTGTGACTGCGGTTCAGAAATTCAAAGGGGCACAGCAACTCACCGTTCAACTCGACACGGGCGAGTTCATGCGCCAGCTCGACCGCCGCGAATTCAGCCTCTGTTCGGACCGCCACTGATTTCTTTCTCACCTGCGCAACGACGTACCATCACAAGCCGGCCATTTTGGATGTTGACCGTCGCACCTGAAATTGGAGAGACTATCCTTTTGGACTGGGTGCCAATTACGAAAAGAAAGCGCCTGCCTGCCCTTAGAAACCGCAGGGCTCCCGGCCACAGAAGCAATCATTTCAAAGGCGGCACGCGCAGCTAGGAACGAAAATGAACTCGCCCATTGGTGAACTGCTTCCTCCGAATCGCTTGATGTTGACTCCCGGTCCGTCGCAGATCGATCCGCGAGTCTACCGGGCGATGTCCACACCCATCGTCGGCCATTTGGACCCGTGGTTCCTCGAAATGATGGGTGACGTTCAGGTCCTCCTGCGGCAAATCTTCCAGACACAGAACCGGCTCACCTTCCCTATTTCCGCCTCCGGGTCGGGTGGAATCGAAGCCGCCGTGCTCAACCCGCTCGAAGCGGGCGACGAAGCCATCATCTGCGTCAACGGCGCATTCAGCGAACGCATGGCCATCATCGCCGAACGGACTCCGGCAAAAATAGTCCGCGTCGAAGCGCCCTATGGCCGGCCGTGCGATCCAGACGACGTCCGCCGCGCCGGCAAAGGCAAGAAGATCAAGATTCTGGGCGTCACGCATGGCGAAAGTTCCACTTCCGTTGTCACCGATCTCGATTCCATGCGCAAGGTCGCCGATGAGCTAGGCGCGCTCCTTGTCGTCGATACCGTCTCAACCCTCGCTGGAATGCCCATCAATGTCGACCACACGCAAATTGATATCTGCTTCAGCGGATCGCAAAAAGCGCTGAGCGCGCCTCCGGGAATGTCGCCTATCACCGTCAACGCGCGCGCCGAAGAAGTACTGCGAGCGCGCAAAACTCCCGTGCAAAGCTGGTATTTCGATTTGACCACAACCATGAATTACTGGGGCAAAGAGCGCACCTATCATCACACCGCTCCGATTTCTCTCGTTTTCGCTTTGCGCGAGGCCATGCGCATCGTCCTCGAAGAGGGTCTCGAAGCACGCTGGGCGCGTCACCGCGAAAATCGCGACGCATTAGTCGCAGGCGTGGAGGCTATGGGTATCGAGCTTTTCGTCGAGAATCCAAAAGACCGCCAGGTCACCGTCACCGGAATGAAAGTTCCTGCGGGCGTCAACGATGCGAAGCTTCGCAATCAATTACTGGATGAATTCAACATCGAGATTGGCGGCGGCTTCGGTCCTCTGAAAGGCAAACTCTGGCGCGTCGGTTTGATGGGACACGGCTGCCAGAAAGCGAACGTGCTGCTGTTCCTCGCGGCGTTTGAGAAATGTTTGCTCGACCAGGGATTCCGCCTTTCCGCGGGAGCCGGAGTTGGTGCGGCCATTCGCAGCTACTCGGAGGCGCATGCTGCCGTTGCGGTTCACAAATAAGGCCGCGCGACTGCCCATGGCAAAAACGCGCGCTGCGGAGTGGCGGAAAAACGGCTTTTGCGTAACCACCGCTCCCAATCGGCTCGACATGAACGTAATTCACGGTTTCCTACACGGATCTTACTGGGCGAACGGAATCCCTCGCGCGATCGTGAAAAAGTCGGTCCGGAGTTCCTTATGTTTTGGACTGTTTCGCGGCAAAGAACAGATCGGCTTCGCGCGAGTGATTTCCGACCATTCCACTTTCGCTTATCTGGCAGATGTTTTCGTGCTTCCCAATTATCGCGGTCGCGGCTTGGCGAAATGGCTGATGGAGTGCATCATGTCCCATCCCGAATTGCAGGGCCTCCGGCGCTGGCTGCTGGTCACGCGCGACGCGCACGGCCTTTACGAGAAATTTGGGTTTACGCCTCTTGCGCATCCTGAAAGGCTCATGGAAATTCATTGTGCAGATCTGTATGCGCAGCATTTGTAGTGTTGTGGTAGGATTTTTCGCGGAAGGAAAAGCAATTCAATGAGCGCACAGACCGTCTCGCGCATTCCCAACCAAGGCGCGATGAGCGATTTCGTAAGACCTTTTGAAGTATCGTCGAAAATGACCGACATGGTCTACCGCGTGCGCTTTTCGCACGTGTGGAATGCCATTGCCACGCGTCATGCCGACACGATTGACTGCAAATTCTACGTTGACGGCAAAGGCGTCGTTCTTGGCCTCGCCCACACAGGATTTGTGGAATTCCGCGAGCGCTCGAAGCGCAGCCTGACCGACCGCGAAGCCAGCTTCATCGCTGCGGAGTATTTACGCGAACGGCTCGAACAGGAAGACGAGCACGAACTTTACGACGTCTCTCAAAAAGACGTGACGCGCATCATCGACAAGCTCGGCATTCGATAACCGCCGAATAGGCCCGCTCTTTCATGGACTTTTGCAGTTAAATGAGAGATAGAAATCTCGACCGGCAACTCGTCTTTCTGACCACTCGCTACTGCCTTCATTCATACCGCAGCGCCGTCATCGGATCCACCTTCGCCGCACGCCGCGCGGGCACATAGCACGCCGCAACAGCCACGACCAACAACAAAATCGCCCCTCCTGCGAAGATCGCCGGATCGCTCGCGCTCACCCCATAGAGCAGGCTCGCCATTAGCCTCGTCAGTCCCAGCGCCAAAGCAATCCCGACAGCAACACCAATTCCCGCAACCTTCAGGCCTTGACCAATCACGAGCCGCAGCACATCGCGCGGTTTCGCACCCAGCGCCATCCGCACGCCCATTTCGTGCGTCCTCTGCGCCACCATGTATGCCAGCACGCTATACAGCCCAATTATCGCGAGCACTAACGCCAGAACTGCGAAAAGCGCCAGCAGCATTGCTGAAAATCGCTGCTGAGCCGCGGACTCCGCAATACGCTGTTCCATCGTTTCCACATCGTACCCCACCTGACTGGGATCGAGTGCCTGAAGCTGCGCGCGAACTGCGTCAGTCAGCGCAGCGGGATTGGCGGATGTCCGTACGACCAGCGACATCCCTTCGTAGTATCCGGGAAAGTAGAGAGTTCCTTCCGATTCCCTAGCCAACGTGTGGCTGCGAACCGCGCCCACAACGCCGATAATCGTCGACCACGGACCCTTGCTGTCCCACCCGATCTGCTTCCCAAGCGCGCTCTGGCCGGGCCAAAAACGTTCCGCGAGCGTTTGATCAACCACGACAACATCATTCTTGGTTTGTATGTCATCATCCGTGTAAAAACGGCCATACAGCAAGCGAATCCTTAGCGTTGCGAAATAATCCGGCGAGGTCATCACATTGTCTGCGTGAGGTTGAGGGCCGTTCACCGGTGTATGGTAGTCGCGAATCAAGAAAATCGAATTGCCCGGATCCATCAGCGGCGGCTCTCCCGCAAGAGCCGCTTGCGCCACCTCTGGTATGGCCGAAAGCCGGGACAGCAACGCTCGAGAGAAGGCCGCAGCCTGCGCGGAATTGCTCTGTTGAGATGGTGAAAGCCGCATCGTCAAAACGTTCGCGGGATCAAATCCGACATTAACATCCAGCAACTTCGCAAAACTTTTCAGCAGAAGACCCGAGCCTGCCAATAGCACGAAAGTGAGCGCGACTTCGCAGAGGATCAAGGCACGCCGAAGCCCGTAGCGAACAGATACTGAACCGCCGGTCCGCGTGCTCTCCTTCAGCGAATCGTTCAGGTCGATTTTGCTTGCGTGAACTGCAGGGGCAAGCCCAAAGAAAATTCCCGACAATACAGACACAACAAACGCAAACCCAAGCACGAATGCATTCAATTGAATCGCGTTCGCCTGCGGCACGCTTGCCGGCGCAAAATTAATCAGCGCCTTGACTCCCCACCAAGCAAAAAGAACACCCACAGCGCCACCGACGAGCGACAACAGCAAACTCTCCGTAAGAAGCTGCGAAACAATCCGGCGGCGTCCGGCGCCGATCGCGGCGCGAACTGCAATTTCTCGCGTTCTCAAGCTTCCTCGCGCAAGAAGCAGATTCGCCACATTCGCGCACGCGATAAGCAAAACAAGCAGAACGGCGCCGAGCAGCAGGTACAGAGGCTGGCTGACGTCGCCTTCTTTTTCCTCGCGCAGCGAACGCGCTTCGATTCCAAAACCCTGCATCATAGGCCGAATCTGAGGTGGAGCGCTCGCAAGCTCATGCACGGCGTCAACGGCCATTGCTGCATTCGCTTGTTGAAGGTTAATCTCGGCACGCAGTCGGGCCAGCATCGTGCAGCAGAGGTCTCCCTCTTCCTCATCGCTAAATGCTTGAGGAGAAAATGCCATGGGAATCCACAGCTGCACATGAGGGTAAAGGATGCCCAGTTTCTCTGGCAGCACGCCGATGATCCGATACCTCTGGCCATTGAGCTGCATACTCTTACCAATCGCTTCCCGGCTGCTTCCAAAAAGGCTCTTCCACAAATCCGCGCTCAGAAGCGCGACATGGCCGCTCCCGTAAGTATCTTCCTCCGCCGTGAAAGTCCTGCCCAGAACTGGACGAATGCCAAGCAGCGGGAAGAGCGACCGCGTGGCGCGCATTGCAACCAGTCGCTGCGGCTGCCCCTCGCCCGTCAGATTAAGATTCTTCCGGACCATCAGAGCTGTGGACTGAAAAAGGTCGGCATGCCTGCTGAAATTGCGAAAATCCGGTGTCGAGATGGTCGTATGAAACAGGTTGAGCTTCGGCAAATTTTCCTGGATCACAACTACCTGCGATGGCTTCTCGATCGGCAGCGGACGCAGAAGGATCGAATCAATCATACTGAAAATCGCTGTGTTTGCACCGATGCCCAGCGCCAGCGTAAGTACTACCGTGGCCGTAAATCCCGGAGTTTTGGCGAACATCCGAAACGCAAATCGCAAGTCCTGCAACAAATGTTCCAGCCACACCCAGCCCCACGAATCATGACTCGCTTCGCGCAGCGCCAGTGCGTTGCCGAAATGTTTTCGTGCCGCCATATGTGCCTCCGCCGCCGATAATCCGTTCCCCGCGTGCTCTCTTTCGCGCAGCTCCAGATGCAGCCGCATCTCCTCTTCCATTTCGCGGTCGAACTTCCGTCCCCGAAACAGCATTCCCACGCGCCGTGCGAATTCAGCCAGCCAATTCATCTAAACCTTCCGCTTCTTCATTGAAGTGATGGCCCTCAACAACTGCCACTCCGCCATT
>JASHRN010000136.1 GCA_030037335.1 Candidatus Acidiferrales bacterium
TCGGGAGTTCGTCCTGCGCTGGATCCAGCGGTTCAGGAAAAACTGAAGACGTTCGATAACCGCTACAAGGAGCTTCATCCGGCCGCTGCTCGCTGATCGCTAATGGGGTTCCTGTTGCGCTATGCACCGCCGGGCTTTTTGAATTGCGGCTTCTTCATGATCCAAATGAACGGCGCGGCGATGAGCAAGAGCACAGCTAATACGCGGAATCCATCGAGATAACTCATCAATGAGGCGTGGCGCAGCACATCGGAATAAATTCCTGCGAGAGCCTGCTTCGAGGCGTGCGGCGCGGCGTCGCCATGCTGGAACAGATATGCCTGCATGCCTGAGCGAAAACTGGACATGTTGTTTGGGCGAGTGGCCATCTCTCCGATCAGCCGTACCTGATGAAATTGCGCGCGGCGGTCAATGAATGCAGTGAAAATCGAAATACCAAAACCCGCGCCCAAATTGCGCGACAAAGCGATCAAGCTGGTCGCGTAGCCCATCTCTTCCTGCGGAATGGGATCGACCGTGATCGTGGCGAGCGGGACAAACATGAACGACAGACCGGCACCCATGACCATTTGCGGCCAGAAGAAATCCCACGGCCCTGCATTCAGATTCAGGAAAGAGAACATGTAAGCGCCAATCGCCGAAACGACGAGTCCGGCGGTCAGCAGTGCGCGCATGTCCCATCGCTTGCCGATCAAGAATCCGGCGATGGGCATGAAAATCAGCGTGGCGACTCCGCGGGGTGAATTCCAGAATCCTGCTGTGACCGCAGGAAAATTCAAAAGCTCCTGCATGAAGAGCGGCAAGAGCACGATGCTGCCGTAGAGTCCAAAAAACAGCACCATGGAGAGGGAAGTACCTGTAGCGAAAGTGCGGTAGCGCATCAGATTGAAATGCACCACGGGCTCGCGCGTGTGCAATTCCCAAAGAACGAACGCGACCAGCGCGGCCACGGCGATAATGCACATCATCACGATGAAGTGCGAGCCGAACCAATCATCTTCCTGGCCCTTATCGAGCATCACTTGCAGAGCAGCAATGCCGGTTGCCAGCATGCCCATGCCCCAATAATCGATGCTCCTCGAACGCCGCCGAATGTACGACGGATCGAAAACGTGCATTTGCACCAGAAAAAGCGCCAGTATGCTGATGGGAACATTGATAAAGAAGATCCAGCGCCATGAGTAGTCCGTCGTCAGCCAGCCGCCAAGCATTGGCGCGACAATGGGCGCGACGACAATTCCTACGCCCCAAAGCGCCATAGCGTGGCCGCGCTCCTCGCGCGGAAACGCTTCGAGCATAATTGCACGCGTGATCGGTTGAAGGCTGCCGCCTGCCGCACCCTGTACCACGCGAAAAAGCACCAGCAAGGGCAAATTCGGAGCGAGCCCGCAGAGAACACTGGCGATGGTGAAGCCGATGACCGAGCCCATCAGCAGGCGCTTGCGTCCAAAGTAATTCGCCATCCAGCCGGAGAGGGGGAGAATAATCGCGTTCGCGACGAGGTAGGACGTCAGCACCCAAGTGGCTTCGTCAACTGATGCGGAAAGGTTGCCGGCAATATAAGGGAGGCTGACGTTCACTGCGGAAGTGTCAACCAGCTCCATAATGGCGCTGGCCATTGACGCGATGGCGACCATCCAGCGGGCGCCCTTGCTGGTGAGTACTCCGGACTCCATTGCGTAAGCGCCGGGTCGCGCGGCGGATTGGGCAGCCGAAGACATATCGTTCCATGTTACCCTTCGCGCGCGGCTTTCGGGTGATTTGCGCGTGGGCTTCGCTGATAATCATGGAGAGCTAAGGCTGAGGAGGGAACAATGAAGGCGTTCATACTCGGAATCTTGATCACTGTCGCTGCGATCATCGTTGCTGTGATTTTTGTTGCCGAGACTGGCCGCGTTGACATGCGCGCCGACCAAGCACCCTCGTCGTGGGAACGGCGGCTGGCCGGAGGCGCGATGGACGCGAGCGTCGACCGCAATGCGCCTAAGGTGACAAATCCCTTGCAGCCGACAACGCAGAACCTAATCGCTGGCGCCGCTGTTTATCTCGATCACTGCGCCCTTTGTCACGGCGACCCCGCTCATCCCCGCTCGGCGCTTGGTGAATCGCTCTATCCGCGTGCGCCGCAGTTCATGACCGACGCTGCCGATATGGGTGATGCGGACAATTATTACATCACGGTGCATGGGATACGGTGGACAGGCATGCCGGGATGGAAAAATGTGCTGAAGGATCAGGATATCTGGCAGGTGGTGACCTTCATAGGGCGGATGGGCAATTTGCCGCCGGAAGTGAATTCTGTATTCGGTCTGCAAGGACAGCCAGCCGCCGGGAAGCCAACAAAGAAGCCATAGGGGTCCCAAGAAAGCGGCCGGTCAGCGGCGCTGCGATATGTTAATGATAATAATAGGCTTAGCGTGAATATTTAGACCCAAGTTCAGGATACCTTTTCGCTACACTCGGAGTCTCGAATCGTTGACCGTGCTCGGCAGTTGACCTAACCTGCTCGCGGGGAAATTCAAGGCAAATAAACATTTACAATTCAGGAAGGTTTTCGGGATGGAGCAATGGCCGGCCCACGCAAAGCGAAGCTGACTCTGCAAGTGGGTAACTGTGAGTTAAATCTAACGAGGAGCTATAGATGAAGACGATTAAAGTGATCCTGGCGGTTCTGACCTTTTCGCTTTTGGCCGCCAGTTCCTACGCCCAAAAGATCGATGTCTCGGGCGGGTATGCCTTTCTGCATCTCGACGGGTCCAGCGGTGTCTCGGGCATTAATTTGAATGGCTTTGATGCCTCCTTGGGTGTTCACGCCAATGGGATTTTTGGCGTCGTCGCTGACTTTGGCGTCTACCACGGTTCGCCGAGCGGAGTTGGAGTGACAGGCGAAAGCTACACTTTCGGCCCGCGGATCACTGTTCCGCACATTCCCGTGGTGAAGCCGTTCGTTGAAGGGCTCGTTGGCGGCTCGCATTTCTCGTTCAGCAGCGGCGGGCTTACGTCAAATCCGTTCGCCTTTGGCTTCGGCGGCGGTGCGGACTTCAGTGTTGCGCCGCACATCGCGTTCCGTCCGCAGTATGACTATTTCGGTTTCCGTTCAAACGGCTCGACGCAGAATTCGTCCCGGCTCGCGGTCAGCCTCGTGATTAAGCTCTGAGGTCGTCGGCTGTAGCTACTTGCAATCCATGCGCCGGAGTGCCTGAGTCGCCTCCGGCGCATTTCTTTTTCGCGTCGGCACAAAGAATGTGCGGCGTCGGCGCCTGCGTCCGACGCAGCAAAGAGCGTGCAAACAAACGCCCAGGAGGCAATGCTCGGAGCGGAGGTTTACTTCATGTGTGACGATGTTCGCACGGCAGTTCGCGCGCTAGGGGAGAAAAAAGTAGAATGTCCATCGGTGGAAAAAGAAAGCCGGGGCTTGTGCACGCCGATTCAGCTTCCAATTGTCCCGACGATTGTAACTTTGACGAGGAGAGTTCATGAGAAGGAAAATCAGGTTTCATGGGGTGTGGTTGATCCTGGCAGCAGCCGTGATTTTTCTGATGTCCGCCGTGGCGCAGGCGCAGCAGCCAGTCCAATTCAAGTCCAGCGATGGCGTGGAAATTTTCGGAACATACTACGCCGCGCCGAACTCTTCGCGTCCGGTCATTCTGCTTTTTCATCAGGCTGGTTCCAACCACTTCGAGTACGCGCCCATCGCGCCGAAACTTGTCGTGGCCGGATTCAGTTGCCTGGCCATAGACCAGCGTTGGGGCGGCGAAATGTGGGGCCACACGAACGAAACCGTGAAAAGGCTCGGCCACACGGAAACAGCGGCGGACAACGTCACAGACCTCGAAGCCGATTTGGAAGCGGCGCTCGCCTGGGCACGTAATCACGATCCGCATCGTCGATTCATTCTGTGGGGCAGCAGC
>JASHRN010000137.1 GCA_030037335.1 Candidatus Acidiferrales bacterium
GCATCAGAACGGCGCCGTGAATACGTTCCCGGGCCTTGTACACACCGCCCGTCACATCACGAAAGTGGGCTGTACTAGAAATCGCCAAGCTAACCGCAAGGAGGCAGGCGCTCAAGGTATGGCTCATGATTGGGGTGAAGTCGTAACAAGGTAGCCGTAGGAGAACCTGCGGCTGGATCACCTCCTTTCTAAAGAAAATGGCAGATACGCCTGTTTTGTACAGCAGGCCCATGCTGCCCAGTCCCGATGCAAAACATCGGGACAAACTTGGTTCTCGTGACACCTCACGAAAATCAGGTAACTCGGTTTCTTATTCCTAACGGGTTCTGGGATGTTTTTCCGATTGTTGAGAGCAGTGGCTTTTCTCGCCACTAGACCCTGTCTTCGCTTTTTTACGCTGTCATTCCGAACCGGCGGGTCTTGCCGTGTGAGAAATCTGCTTTTTTCCGTTTTCTAGCCACTCGTCACTGATCACTCATCACTGCCTTTAAGAGCCTCCAGACAAACGAAGCCCGTCACGTTCATCGCGCGACGGGCTTTTTGTTTTTGCTGTCGGTTTAGGCCGCCGAATTCAAAACAGTTGACAACAGCAGTGCCCAGTGGTACTTAAAGTCATCTTTAAGGAGAGCCGATTGCTTCGGTCACAGCTGGCACTGTTCGAGCCTCGAACATCACCGCTGGATGTCACAGGTCGAGTTGAGAGCAGGCGGCTGCACGTCAGAGACGCGACCTTTAAGGGCGGCCTCGCAAGTCGCGTCCATCGATGGTTTCGGCTAACACCTAGCTTTGGACCTGATCTGGTCAACAAGATACTGAACGATATGAATACTCCACACGGAGCAGTCGTTTTGGACCCGTTTGCTGGCGCCGGAACTACACTGATCGAAGCAAAATTGGAAGGCCACACAGCGATAGGTTTCGAGATCAATCCGCTACTCCATTTTGTTTGCAAGGCGTCGCTTGAGTGGAGCTTGGACAGTGATGGCCTGCGAGACAACCTGACACGGATAGGTGAAACATTCGCTCAGCAGAGAGCCAACGCCAGCGGGAGATCGCTTGACCAACTGGGCTACTCCGCACCGCCGATACACAACGTATACCGCTGGTGGAGATCAGATGTGCTTCTGGACTTGTTACTGTTACTGGACTCCATTCGGAGTTGTATAAGCGAGCCTAAGCGCGCTCAGTTCTTTCAAATGGCAGTGGCCGGCGTTCTGGTCCCTGATTTAACAAATGTAACGTTGGGCCGGTTACAATTGCATTTCATAGATCGAAGTAGCCACGACATTCGTGTCTGGGACACGTTCGAAGCCCACGTGAAGAGGATGATCTCAGATTTGGAGGACGTGAGACAGCTCAGCGAGATCGGCCAAGCTGAGGTCCACAACGTCGATTCTCTGAATCTGCCCGTGATGAGTCTTCCGCATGTGGATCGAGTCGTGACTTCACCCCCATATCCAAATCGTTACAGTTATGTTTGGAATACTAGACCTCACTTGTATCTGCTCGGTTTTTTCCGGAGCGCAAAGGATTCATCTCAACTCGACCTCAATACGGTGGGTGGGACGTGGGGGACCGCTACAAGCGTTCTGTCGAAGGGCAGAGTCGAACCGGCATTAAAGGTTATTGAGCGTGAGGTCTTGCCGTTGACCGAGGAAATTCGCAAACAAGACAATCTCATGGCCAACTACGTTATCAAATACTTTAATGGACTCGCCCGTCAGATTGCATCGCAAGATCCGTTACTGAAGAATGGTGCGCAGCTCGCATATGTGGTGGGATGCTCATGCATCAAGGGTGTGTACGTCGAGACGGACGTGCTCTTGGCGAGGGTTTTTGAGGGACTTGATCTCGGGTACAGCGTCAGTCGGATAGAAAGATTCCGTCGTCGGCATAGCGGGAAGGATCTCCACGAATCTACGGTGTACGCAGTTAAGGCTTAGGCACACCCCTAACACTTTTGAGCGTTAACTTCATGGCTGGCGATTCGTAAACGACTCGCATGATTCGCGCCATCTCGGCTACAATCTCCCGCCGGATAGGAGCAGATTCGAGAATTGCTTGTATGTTCATGCCAATCAGATCATTCATAAATGCGGCAGCGTCTTGCCCGACTAAGAAAATCCAACCGGCGCGTTTGAGGCGTGCGATCGCTTCATCCCTAGGAGAGATAGAACTGAATATCAAGTAGACGGGAGCGAATGCCTGTTTTTGCAGGAGCGCTGCCATCAAGTCATCCTTCCGCAATCGCGCACTGTCATTCGGGTTGAAGTTGTATCGGATTTCGATGGCGACGCCTGCATCGCCTCGCGCCGAGGGAACATGCTGTTGCATCGTAACCCTAACATGCTCCCGGTCATCCGCCGTTAGCCTGGTCAGCGGGATGCATACGTCCAACTCCAGCGCCCCATTTATCTTAGGCGCGACTTCCTCCGCTGTGAGATTGAAGCGAGCCTGCGTAATAAAGCGAGGAATCTTGTCGTAAATCTCGCCCAGCCGTCGCCCGATACTGATGCTCACCCGTCCGATGATTCGTACCAAGGCATATTCGGGAGTGGCGAGACCAAATGAGCGATAGACTGGGTCTGCGCGTAGACTCTCAAGCTCTGACTGAAAGGCTGCGGCAGAAGAGTCATTTGTTACCTTGTTGAGCCAGCCCTCAAAATGATGCCTCAGCTCCATTAGAAAGCGATCCTGGATCCGCTGGCGGAGATCTGGCGAGTTCATGCGGTTAAGGTCTTGCCTTCCGGCACGGAGAACAGTGCAGTTGGCGGAATTTCCAGGGCATCCGCTATCTTGTGAATGTTGATCAGACTTATGTTCCGCTCACCGCGCTCAACTCCTCCGATATAGGTTCGGTCAAGGCCGCACGCAAGTGCGAGCGCTTCTTGTGACATGCCCTTCGCCAATCGAAGTTGTCTAACTCTCATGCCGAAGGATTTCTTGAGGTTGCGTTGGCCCGAAATTCTCACGCGGGGTATCTGAGCACCCTTGATGACCTTGAGTCCACGGACTTTAAGTATCTAGGTAGAATGTCGCGATTTTCGTTGACTTTTAGTTAACTCTATGGTACATAGTATTTTCGACTAAAAAGTCCAGTCGAACGGGAAAAGGGTGGAAGAGAAAGGAAGGCAAGCCGCGGCGACGCGGCTTTTTGTTTTCAGAAGCGCCGTAGCGGCCTTCTGGCGAAGGAGTTTCGCTTTTTATGCGCTTGTCAAATTCTAATCGAGTTTCTATGGGGAATTAGAACCTCATGCAACTTACACAAAATAAAGCATCGGACGCAGTCCTAATCGAGTTTTTTCGCGATTCTTTTTGCGCCTTCGTTCATTTTCGGACACCACTTTTGCCTCTTGTGTCGGCGGCCGGTGCCGTTCGCGTTTCGGCGGGGGCGGAGTGTCCGAATTTGGACGCGGGGCGGCGAAAACGGGCATTTGCAGCGACGCGGAGGCGCGCTAAGTGATTCAACTTGACGTGCTTGGGGTTGGAACGGGGCGTGCTAGAATTTCAGGCACACGAGGGGGTGTGCGATGAGATTTCTGCGAGACATGAAGGTCGCGTTTCATTCACTGAGGCGGACGCCCGGGCTGGTGTTGACGGTGATTGTGACGCTGGCGCTGGGCATTGGCGCGAACGCGGCGATTTTCACGCTGGTGCGTGGCGTGTTGCTGAAGCCGCTGGTGAATCGCGGCGAGAACCGGCTGATTTACATCCAGCAGAGCGCGATGGGACTCGACGAGCCGGACACGACGTGGTCGGTGCCGGAAATCAACGACCTGAAGGCCAGCGTCCATTCCATCGCGAGATTCGGCGACTTTTCGACCATCGGATTCACGATGATCGGCTTGGGCGAGCCGCGCGAAGTGCAGGCGGGAGTGGTCGGCGGGAATTATTTCGATGTGATGGGACTGAAGCCCATGCTCGGGCGGCTGATTGGTCCGCAGGACGATGGAGCGAAGGCGGCGGGAGTGGTGGTGCTGACGTATCGGTTCTGGAGCACGGCTTTTCACAAAGACCCGACGGTGATTGGAAAAACGGTGCGGCTGGGAAGCATTGGGGACCGTTCTGCGACAGTGATCGGCGTGCTTGAGCCTTCAATTCCCTACCCCGCGGATACACAAATTATCGCGAACATTGTGACGAGTCCGCATCATCTGTCGGCGACGATGGTGACGGGCCGCGTGCATCGCATGACGGAGCTTTTTGGGCAGCTTGCTCCCGGCACCACGCTGGATCAGGCGCGCAGCGAGTTGCGCACTGTCTACGCCAATATGCAGAAGGACCATCCGGAAGCGTATCCGCCGCACGATGGTTTTTCCATTGGCGCGAAGATGTTGCGCGACCAGGTTACGTCGGGCGCGCGGACTGTTCTGCTGGTGCTGCTGGCGGCTTCGGGGCTGGTGTTCATCATCGCGTGCTGCAACGTAGCAAATTTGATTTTGGCGCGGACAGTGCGGCGCGAAGGTGAGCTGTCGATCCGCTCGGCGCTGGGCGCGGGAACCGGCGCGCTGCGGCGCATGCTGCTGGCGGAAAGTTTGTTGCTGTGCGGCGCTGGGGCGGCGCTCGGCGTGATCAGCGCGCAGCCGCTGGTGGCGATTTTGGCGCGATATGCGTCGCGGTTTAGTGTGCGCGCCGTTGGTTTGACGGTGGACTGGAGCATGCTGTGGGTGGGCGCGGGACTCGCGATTATTGCGGCGGTGGTTTTGGCGTTTGTGCCGCGGCTGCCGTCGGCCGACCGTTCGAGCGGCCTGAATGTGTCGGGCGGTGGAGTTCGGATCACGAGCAGCACGAAGCGGAATCAGAGGATTTTCGCGGTGACGCAAATTGCGGCGTCGTTTGTGCTGCTGGCTGGCGCGACAATGCTGGTTACTACGCTGATCGCGCTGCAACGAACACAAACCGGAATGGACACGCGGCACGTGCTGGCGATTGACGTTCCGGCGATGACGTATGGAAAGACGCCGGAGCAGGTCATTGATTTTTATAAAGAGGCGATGCGGCGCGTGGAAGCGCTGCCTGGCGTGGTCAAGACGGCCTACGGCGATGTTGAGCCGTGGCGCGACGCCACCGTGTTCGGTCCGGGCTTGCAGTTTTCCGCAGATGGGCACGTGCACGTTGCGAGCCAGGAAGATCCTCGCGCGGAGCCACGCACAATTTCACCGGGATATTTTGCGGCGCTGGGTGTTCCGCTCATCGAGGGGCGGGACTTCAATGAGTTGGACGAGCGGCCTGGCAGCGAGCCGGTGGTGATTGTGAGCGAGACGCTGGCGCAGCGGATGTTTCCGAATGAGGATGCATTGAACCGGCATGTGTATTGGACAGATCCCGTGCTGCAATTCCTTCCGGGAACCGCCGACGAGAAGGCACGCTTCACGTCGCCGCACCGCATCATCGGCGTTGTGCCGGATATTGATGATGAGCATGTGGTTCCCCAACCGACGGCGACGATTTATGGCACCTTCGACACGGCGGGTTTTATGTTTAACGGGCATCTCTTCATCCACACCAGCGTGAATCCGTATTCGCTGGTTACGCCGGTGACGCGCACGATTCGCGAAATGTCCGTGGAGCAGCCGGTGGAACACGCCTCGACGCTGCAGGATATTCGCGCCGAAGTGCTCGCACCGGACCGCTTGAATTCAATGGTATTTGGAGTTTTTGCCGCTGTGGCGCTTTTGATTGCGGTGGTTGGCGTCGCGGGCGTGCTGGCATTTTCCGTGAGCGCGCGGACGCGAGAATTCGGCATCCGAATGGCGCTGGGATCGGAGCCGGGCCACATTCTCAGAGGCGTTATCCGAGAGGGCGCGATGATGGCGCTCGGCGGCGTTTTGGCGGGAGGGGCGCTCGGTTACGCGGCGACGCGGTTGATTGGCAGATATGTTCTCGAGATGCAAATGCCGGGGGTTTTGCCGGTAATCGTCTCTGCGCTTGTGCTGCTGGCAGCGGCTGTTGTTGCTTCGACGTGGCCGGCGGCGCGAGCGGCACGCGTAGACGTGATACAAGCGCTGCGCGCGGAGTGAAGCAGAGCAGTGGCTAGTAACTAGCACGCAAACGCAAACCGGCTAATGTGCGGCGTTTTCCCGTCTTGCGATTCCACGAAGGTCAGACCGCTCTGGTCAAGAACCGGGCAAAGTCCCGGCGCCCTCTTGATTGATAGGCCGTTACCAGAAGTTCGCGACATTTCGTGAACAAGTTGCGCCAGAAAACAAATCACCTCAAACTTTCTTGGTGAGGAAGGCAGCCTACCTAGCGACGGCTTGCTTAGCCGTCTTCTGCGCAGGGCCAACGCTGTGGGGACAAACGCCCTCGCGCGTGACAAATGACAATTCCGACTGGTGGTCGGTGTTTAACAACGGCTACTTATCTGCCCAGCAAACCAATACGCAGCATCGAGAACTCGACGCGGAAACCCTGCGGATCGTAAGCATCAAAGTGGATGTCGGAGAAATCTCCAAAGCGCAAGCCAAGCTCGGGCGGACGACTATTGTTACGCGAGGCGATGCCGCGCTGGCTCGGACTCAAGCCTGCTACGTTACGGACGATTCCAACACGCATCTCGTGTTTGAAGAAAACGGCGAGGGATTCGGAGCATCGTTCTATCTGTTCACGGGAGGGCCGAGCTGGCATGGGAGCGAACTCTGTTCTCGAATACTGCTCCCTTCACAGCAGATCCAAACGGCGAACGGTCTTCATCTGGGATTGACGCCAGCGCAGGTGGAGGCTGTTCTAGGAAAGCCCAGCACGGCAACTCCTGACAAACTGACTTACGACCTCGAAGTCAAGAAAAAGACGCCTGCGAGTGAGTTGGAAAAAATCCGGCGGCGAGAAAGCGCTGGCATGTCGGAAAAGGACTTCCTCGACTCGTACGGGTCCTCCTATGTGTCTTCTTCTGTCATTGCCAAATTCAAAGCCGCGAAACTCGTTTATCTTGGCGTGACAACGTCTCAGTCTTTTCCCTAAGTTGTGAGAATCAGAGCTAGGCGCATGCCTTCCCATCAGGCCTCATTCGGATGACGGGGCGAAGGTGCGGAGGCGGGCGACTTCGGCGGCGTCGAGCTTCTGAACGAGAGCGGTGACGAGGTCGACCATGTGGTCGAAGTCGCCACGATTGATGATGCCGTTGTGCGAATGCGTGTAGCGCGTGGGGATGACGAGATTCACGGTGGGCACGCCTCCGTTGCTTCTTTGAATGGCGGCTGAATCGTCGCCATAGCCGGTGATGAGGTCGTATTGCAGCGGAATGGAATTCGTGGCGGCGGTGTTTTTCACAAAAGCGACGAATTTGCGGTTGGGCAATTCGCTTGCGTCCCAGAGAAAAATTGCTGGGCCGCCGCCCAGAACTTCCTGCGCTTCCTCGGGCTTTACTCCCGGAACGTCTTTGACGATGCCGACTTCAAGAGCGATGGCGACGTCGGGCTTGATTACGTCGGCGGCGGTTTGCGCGCCACGCATGCCGATTTCTTCCTGAACGGTGGAAGCGTAGAAGATCTGATTTGCGTGCGGCGAGTGTGCGAGGCGATGCGCCACTTCGATCATGACGGCCAAGCCGATGCGGTCGTCCCATGCCTTCGCGAGATAGTTTTGCGTGCCGTTCAAAATTTCGAATGGCGAGTCGGGAACGACAGGATCTCCGGGCTCGACGCCCATTTCGCACACTTCAGCGGCAGATTTTGCGCCGATGTCGAGATACAAGGAGTCGCGCGGGAACACTTCTGAGCGCTCCGCGGTTGCGGCGATATGAATGTCGCGGATTCCGGTGACGGCAAGGACGCGGCCCTTCGAGCCGATGATCCACCAGCGCTGATCGACGAGGGCCTGGTCAAACCAGCCGCCGAGCATCTGCATGCTGAGAAAACCATCGGGAGTGACGCGGCGAATGAGGCCGCCGAGCTCGTCCATATGCGCGTCGAGCATGACACGCGGGCCAGAGCTGTCCTGGACGGCAATCATGGAGCCGAGGCCGTCGTAGGTGATTTTGTCGGCGTAGGGCTTCATCTCATCGACCATGATTTTTGTAACAGGTTCTTCGAAGCCGGATGGGCCGGGCGCGCTGGTGAGCTTCTGAAAAAGCTGGATGACAGGATCGCTCGATACAGAGGTTTGTGGCTCCTGTGCACGCGCAATGAGCGCAGTAGCGAGTGAAATAGCGAAAGCAGTGAAAATGGCAGCGATGCGTTTCATGAATGAATTCCTCCAGAGGCGTGGATTATACGGCAAAGAGAAAGAACAGGCTCGCGAGACGCGGAGGCGAGCCGGTGACTGAATGCGGAGGATATGATCTGTGGCAAATTAAAGTCTTTATTGCTTGCTAAGTTTGCCGCAAGAGGTACAGAGTAGGAGCGCACAATCGAGGCGAAACGTGGCTCCGGAAAAGCCCCCCTCCTTTTCCAAGTCCTCCGGACCAGAACAACGGCGCAGTAGCCGCTTCCCCGTAGTTGTACCCCTGGAAGTCTTCTGGCGCGAAGCGAATGGCGCAGAATTCAAAGAGCAGGCGCAGGCTTCGGAAGTGAACGCGCACGGTGCGCTTCTGCAAATGAAAATTTATCCGACGACAGGCGTGGAGGCGGAAGTCACGAACCGGCTGACGGCGCAGAAGGCGCGTGCGCGGGTTGGGGCGCTGCGTCGGACACGGGGCGGCGAGATTCAGGGGATCGCGATCGAGCTGCTCGCGCCGGATGAAGGATTTTGGGGATTGAATTTTCAGCTTCGCAAAACGAGCACCGAGTTGTTGCGGCTGGAGCAGGGGATCAAATCCGGCGACATGGACCCGTTTATTTTGCGCGAATTTCGCGACGCGGTGGATTACGTGCGAAAAACGGCGTGGGCGGTGCAGGAGTGGCGCGAGCGGCAGATTCAGAATCGCGATCCGTCGACGGTGCTTTCTCTGCTGACGCTCGAGAGGATTCGGCGCGCGACGACGTTGACGCACGATTTGCTGGAGGATTTGAAGACGCAGGACGTCAGCCGGCGCACAGAAGGAGTGGCGGAGCTTCAACGCGCTGTGGAGCAACTGCACCGGCGGCTCGGGCAGTATTTTGCGGGCGAGGATTAGTCGCGGCTACTTCACGGCTCTCTTTCAGGGGCTGAAGCCCCCCACTTACTGGCCGTTTATGTCAGAGCTAAAGCTCTGCCCCCCTAAGAAACACCTAGCAGATATGGTGAGTGCGCGCGGGACTCACGATTTCTTGATGAGGCGAATGAGCCAAAGAAGAATTACGGCGCCGACGATGGCGACGACCAGGCGTCCGATCAAGCCGTAGGCTCCGAGTCCGAGCAAGCCGAAAATAAAACTTCCGAGCAGCGAGCCGATCACGCCGACGATCAGGTCTCCGAGAAGGCCGAATCCTTTGCCCCGCATGATTTTGCCGGCGATCCATCCAGCGAGAATGCCGATGATGATGACCCAGAGCAGGTAGAGCATTGGCGCGCCTCCGAATTACGAATGATTGGAGAGAGAGTTTACACGATTTCGGAATGCGATGAATCTCAGCGATGCAAATGGTGGGGGCACCGCCTTAGAACGGCCTTTCGTTGACATAGTCAGACATATGTCGTACTATGTCGCCTATGAAAACGTTGACCGTGCTACTGCCAGAACCCGTCGAGAAACTGGTCGAATGTGAAGCCGCTGCAAAAGGGGTCGATCCGGCTGCCCTCTGTGCCAGTGTGCTGACCGAGCACTTTCTTTCGACATCCTCCTCGACTCGCGAGGCTCCCGTTCCACCTGAGAAGAGGAAAGGAGAACAGATGATCTTTAACGTTCGCGACCACTTTCGCGGCCTGCCACAGTATTCTGTCGATTTCGCCCAAGGAATCGTGGATGAGGCGCTTAGAATATCTGGTGTTCGAGCTTTTAAGAGCAATCGAGGGGTCGGCCTCGATCCCAATTTTGTTTTCATTGAATACCTGCACGAACGGGTGCCAGGGGGCATCGGTTTGAGCTTTTACGGCGGTCCCGAACGCCATCAAAACAAACTCATCCGCGATGGAAGGACACCTTCGTATAGTCGGGCAATAATTCGCACCCCTGCAGAATTGCAATCCGTTCTTCCAAACGTGCGCAAAGCCTATGGATTCAAATTTGGCAAATGACTCGCAAGGGGTTGGTGGGCCTGGACTGACTTGAACAGTCGACCTCGCCCTTATCAGGGGCGCGCTCTAGCCACCTGAGCTACAGGCCCGTGGGAGGAAATAATTTTAGCATGACAGGATACGCGGTCGCACGGCCTATCGGAGGCACAATGGGTAAATTCGAATTTTGATTCGTTAGTCTCACGCTCGAGAAAATTCAGACTGCCCATAGGCCAGAGGCAAGCGGAACGCAGTATTTTATGACGCGGCGTGGGCGCGGGGCGGGGCGGACCATTCGGGGACGCGGGCGAGGGCGTCGGCGATGCGGTCGTGGACGAAGTGCAATTCTTCGGCGGTGATGCAATACGGCGGGAGAATGTAGATGACGTTGCCGAGCGGGCGAAGCAAAATTCCAGCGTTCAGGAAAAAATCGTAGAGCTTCGGGCGGAGAGACGAAAAATATCCGAGGTCGTCGGCGCGGAGTTCGATGGCGGCGACGGTTCCGATGGAACGGACGTTGCCGACAGCGGGATGATTTTCGATGGCGGCCAGGCGCTGCTGATGAATTTGTGAAATTCTGGTGATACGTTCGAAGACGGGCTCGTTCTCGAAAATTCTGAAGCTGGCGACGGCGGCGGCTGCGGCGATGGGATTTCCTGTGTAGGAATGGCCGTGATAGAAAGTGCGGCTGCGATCTTCGCTGACGAATGCGCGACGGATTTCGCCGGTGCAAACGGTGGCGGCGAGCGGCAGCACTCCTCCCGTAATTCCTTTTGAAAGGCACATCAGATCGGGCACGACTCCGGCGAGTTCGCAGGCAAACATTTTGCCGCAGCGTCCGAAGCCGGTGAGAACTTCGTCGGCGATAAGCAGCACGCCGTATTCGCTGCAAAGCTGGCGGACGCGCTGCAAAAATTCCTGGGGATGAACAATCATGCCGCCCGCGCCCTGGAGCAGCGGCTCGACTATAACTGCGGCGATTTCGGAGTGTTTTTCTTCGAGCAGGCGCGCGAGCTGGTCGGCGCAATCGATATTGCAAGTGGCGCGCGTTTTCCCGACCGGGCAGCGATAGCAATACGCACTGTGAACACGGTGTACGGGAAAAAGGAAGCTGCGGAACGGATCGCTGAAGGCGGAGCGCGCGCCGACGGACATGGCTCCGACGGTATCGCCGTGATAGGCGTGTTCAAGGGCGACGATGGAATTTTTTTGCGGACGGCCGATGTTCTGCCAATACTGGACGGACATTTTGAGAGCGACTTCGACGGCGGTGGAACCGTCATCGGAAAAGAAAATGGTGTCGAGCTCGCGCGGAAGGATTTTTCGAAGGCACGAGGCGAGTTCTTCGATGCGGTCGTGAGTGAATCCGGCGAGGAGAACGTGATCGAGCTGTGCGGTTTGCGCGGCGATGGCAGACATGATCGCGGGATGGCAGTGGCCGTGAATGATGGTCCACCAGGAGGAGATGGCGTCGAGGATGCGGCGGCCGTCGTCGGTGTAGAGGTAGACACCCTGAGCGTGCGTGATGCGCAGCGGCGTGGGATCGAGCGCTGGCTGAGAGAAAGGGTGCCAGATGCGCAGAGGAGTGGGCGTCGTCGGGTTCATGGAGCGAAGGCCTTCGCGTTGAAATTGCGGCGAAAGACGTTGATGAGTGTAGCGCGATTGATTTTGGCAAGGAAGGGCACGGCACCGAGGACTTCGATTTCGCCGTAGTGTTCGATAGCGCGGCGATTGTCGCGATTGGGCTTGCCGGAGAGAACGATGCCGCGAAGATCGAGACGCGCGGCGCGTAAGGCAGCGATGGAAAGCAAAGTGTGATTGATGGTACCGAGGGAAGTGCGCGAAACGAGAAGAACGGGAAGCGCGAGATGACGCATGAGGTCGGTCATGAGCTGGGTGGAATTGATGGGGACGAGCGCACCGCCAGCACCTTCGACGATGAGATTTTGGTGGGCGGGGATTTTAGGGAATTTTATTTTGTGCAGGCTGATGCGAATGCCGGCGCGTTGCGCGGCGAGATGCGGCGAAACGGGCGGAGAGAAGCGATACGTTTCGGGCAAAGCGCGGTCGCGCGGAAGGTCCGCGAGACGCACGACTGTGATGCGGTCGGTGCCTTCGCGCGTGCCGGTCTGGATAGGTTTCCAATAAAACGCGTCGAGCGCAGCGCAAAGCAATGCGGAGACGGTGGTTTTTCCAACGGCGGTATCTGTGCCAGTGATGAAGAAACGGCTAGGCATTGACTCTGCACCGTCGCTGACTTGCCGCGATGGCTTCCCCAGAGGCTTCAACAAACTGCAGATTCCTCGTCGCTGGCTGCCACTTCGCGGCAGCCAAAGCGCTCCTCGGAATGACAATTAGGCGTTTCCCAGTACACGGCACGGCCGCGCAGTCACAATCCTCATTCATAAGCGGCTAGGCATGCGCGAGGCTTGCAGAAGACGTGATGTGGGCGGAGGAAGCGGCAGACGAAAGCATGTGAGTGAGACGGTGCACGTCGTCGAGAGAAATGGACGCGGTCAAAGACAGGCGAATCCGCGCGGAGCCTGCGGGAACAGTGGGTGGGCGAATCGCTTTCACGGCGAAACCGGCAGATTGCAATTCCGCAGCGACGCGGAGGGCCGATTCGTTGGAGCCAAGAATTACGGGAACGATGGGAGTATCGCCATCGCCGCAATGGAGGCCCACAGCGGAGAGAGCGGAGCGGAGGGCGAGCGAGATTTCGCGGAGATGCGCGCGACGGTCTTCGGCGGCACGCACGAGAGCGAGAGCAGCGCGAATTTGATGCGCGATGTAGGGAGGGTTTGCAGTGCTGAAAATGAAACTGCGCGCGTGATTGATGAGGAATTCTTTCAGGGCGGCGCTGCCAGCGACGAAAGCACCGCAGGAAGCGAGCGCTTTTCCGCAGGGATAGATTGCGGCGAGAACGCGGCTGCGATCGGGCAAAGCGGCGACGAGGCCGCAGCCTTCGTTGCCGCAAACGCCGAGAGCGTGCGCTTCGTCGACGATGAGGAAGGCGTGGTGCGCAGCGGTGAGATTCGCGAGGTTTTCGAGAGGAGCGATGTCGCCTTCCATGCTGAAAATGCTTTCGGTGACGATGATTTTCGCGGCGGGCGAAGAAGCGTTTTCGTGAAGCGCATTTTCGAGAAATTGCATATCGCGGTGCGGATAGATTATTTTTCGCGCATGCGACAGGCGGATGCCGTCGATGAGGCTGGCATGATTGAGCGCATCGGAAAAGATGATGTCGTTCGGCTGGGCAATTGAACTGAGCAGCCCAATGTTTGCGGCATATCCGGAATTGAAGTACAGCGCGGAATCGAAGCTCACAAAATCGGCAAATTCGGATTCGATTTCTTCCCAGTCGCGAGAATTTCCGGAGAGCAAACGCGAGCCAGTAGAAGCGATGCGCGAAGCTGCGAAAACGGCGTCGAGAAGAGCCTGTTTCAGGCGCGGATCGGAGGCAAGTCCTAGATAGTCGTTGGAGCAGAGATTGAGGCCACGCGGAAGATCGAGCGCGCGGAGTTGCGAATTTTCGCGAAGTGCGGCTAATTCGGCGTCGATGCGAGCGCGCAAGTCATTGGAACTTGTTTTGTGACTGGTTCCATTGACCTCAAAGGTTAAAACCCCTGACTTAGCTGCGCTGTTTGGCGCGGCTACGTTTCCATCGTCAGCGTGGAAAGTTGTACCCTGGCGACATCCATTTGCGCGGCGGCTTGCAGTGATTTCGTCAGGCACGCGCCATTGCCTTCATGCCGAGATCGTCGAGGAGAGCCATATCTTTATCGACGGAGGGATTTGGAGTGGTGAGAAGTTTTTCGCCGGTGAAAATGGAATTTGCGCCCGCAAGGAAGCAGAGAGCGACGGCTTCGCGAGAAAGTTTGTGGCGTCCGCCGGAGAGACGCACGCGAGAAGCAGGCATGAGAATTCGCGCGGTGGCGATGGCGCGAACCATGACGAGCGGATCGAGATCAGGGGTGTTGGCGAGGGGAGTGCCTTCGACGCGGGCGAGAACGTTGATGGGAACGCTTTCGGGGTGCGGATCAAGAGTTGCGAGCTGATGAAGGAGGCCGATGCGATCCTCTTCCGATTCGCCGATGCCGAGAATTCCGCCGCAGCAAACGGTGATTCCGGCTTTGCGGACGCGGGCGATGGTTTGCAGGCGGTCTTCGTAGACGCGCGTAGTGATGATGTGGCCGTAAAATTCCGGGGAAGTATCGAGATTGTGATTGTAGGCGGTGAGGCCGGCTTCCTTGAGGCGCGCGGCCTGGGAATCGGTGAGCATGCCCAGCGTGCAGCAGACTTCGAGATCGAGCGCGGCGACGCTGCGGACCATTTCGAGAACGGAATCGAATTCCCTTCCCTCGGGAACATCGCGCCAGGCGGCGCCCATGCAGAAACGCGTCGCTCCGTCGGCTTTCGCGCGCTTGGCGGATTCAAGAACGTCGGCGGGATTCATTAATTTCTGGCGAGCGACGCCAGTTTTGTAGTGGGCGCTTTGCGAACAGTAGGCGCAGTCTTCGGGGCAAGCGCCGGTTTTTATGGAGAGCAAGCGGCAGAGCTGGACTTCCTCCGGCGGATGAAACTCGCGATGGATGGATTGCGCCTGGAAAATGAGGTCAGGGAGCGGCGAATTGAAGATTGCGCGAATTTCCTCACGAGTCCAATTGTGGCGAATTTGCATTCCGAAAATTTCTCCTGCTAGGCTCCTGTTAGGCCAGCGCGATGAGTTCGATCTCCACGCGAACATCGCGCGGCAGACGGGCGACCTCGACCGTGGCGCGCGCTGGAGGATTCGTCGGAAAGTAGCGGCCATAGACTTCATTCATCGCGGTGAACTCGTTCATGTCTTTCAGAAAGACGGTGGTCTTCACGGCTTTGTCGAGCGTGGAACCGGCGGCTTCGACGATGGCTTTGAGATTTTGCATGACGCGGTCGGTCTGCGCGGCGATGTCGCCTTGCACGAGCTGGCCCGTGGACGGATCAAACGCGACCTGACCGGAGATAAAAATGAGGCCGTTGGCGCGAATGGCTTGCGAATAGGGGCCGATGGCTTTGGGGCCGTGCGCGGTGGAAATGACTTCCTTCACGATTCCTCCTGTGGTGATGCTAGAAGTTAGCAGCAACCAGCAAAAATCAAACTCACCTTCAGCGGCTAAAGCCGCTCTCTGATCGCAGATTTACGGCACTCCTGCCCTTCGTTCCTCAGGGACAAAAAGTTGTGCCGTTACGCAAGCTAACATGAAAAAGCGAACAGCAGGTCCCTCACCTCCATTCGCACAAAACGCGACTGGGTTCGGGATGACAGCAAAAAACAACGGCATGACTGTGCTTCACTCCTCAGGGCAAAAAGTCGTGCCCTTGCAAATCCGAGTGATTTCGCTACGCCTCTCGCGTCGACCTTTACTTCGGGCCGCTTGAATTGCCATAGCGGGCGCGAAAATCGGGCGGAATTCCGGGCTTCGCGAGCCAGGTGCTGAAAAACTCCGCGAGATCCTGATGGCATTCCTCTTCCAGAGCGGAGCGAAATTCCGGATAACCGTATTCTTCGCCACGCAAAGCATAAACCATGTGGGCGATAGCGTGGGTGACATTTTGCTGGCCGCATTTGTCTTCGAGGGCGAAGAAGAACAGGATGAGTTTCATTCGTCCCATGAAGATTTGCTCATCCGGATCGCCGACCGAGAGGCTGATGACGGGTTTTTCGACAGCGCCTCCGCGGTCATAAGAGTCCATTGCAGAAATGATGAGGCCCTTGCGATTCTTGTTTGCGGCCAGCACGGCGGCGTATTCGGCAAGCTCGCGCGCGAGAAGCCACGCTTCAGGACGAGGCTTAATTTCATGCCCAAACCAGGTCCATGCCAAAGCGCTTTTAATGAAGAAAGAAGGAAAGGGTTCATCAACTACCGGTTTGACGAAAACATCGAATGGGCTGAACACGGTCCGCGGAGGGGGAAAAAGGAGAACCTGCGCAAGCTTGTTTTGAGGATCGTTGTAATCTCGATCTGCAATGATGAAAATGCTTGCATGCGAGAGAGCCCCGAACGCCTTGGCGTAGGTTTGGTACACCGAAAATACGCGGACGCCTGCCTCCTGCGCGTCTGACGGTGAGAGGGGTTTAGCATTCCAGAAGGTGACGCGAGTGTCTCCGAAGACGACGGCTTGCTCGCTGTATTGTCCAGCGAAGACGTAGGGATCAAATCCGGATTTGCCGATGCGAAAACGGTATTCCGTTTTGCCGGCATGTTTTTGTTCGCCGCGCGGTCGCCCGCTTGCGGTGGCGCGGAAATCGGAAGGAACGGTCACGCTGACATCGATGGTGTTCGGGCGCGTAACGGGCGGAGAGAGAAAGGCCTTGAATCCCATAAAGGCGGGGAACCAGCCGGAATCGTTCAGGTAAAACATGTTCGTGGCGATGAAAATTCGCGGATCGGCTGGAGTTGAGGCCGCGAGATCGTATGAAAGCGTGAGCGAGATTTTTCCCTTTGGGCGCCACGCAGAGGCCAGCGGGATGCGCCGGTCTTCGGCGGCTTCGTGAGGATTATGCTGCGGAGCGACAACATCTTTGCCGTCGATTTCAGCATGCAGATTGGCAAGGCCGAAGTCCTTCTCGCCGGGCAGAGTGAGAGGAACGAAGTGGAGGGGAGAGTTGCCGATGTTGGCGAGGCGGTAGTCGGCGCGAATGGCGAGATGCGGCGGATTGCCGGAAACGAAGTGCACAGCGAGCGATTCTTTTTGGATTTGGTAGGCGGGAGCGACGGGAACTCCGCAGCCAGAAATGACCATTGCGGCGAGCGCGAGGGAGGTGGAGAGCAACCGAAATCGGAAGCAAGCAGTGTCAGTCAAGGCAAGGAGATTTTATCTGGTGGAAGGTTACGGGTCTAGAAGTCATCTCGTAAGTACGAGATGAACTCAGCGCTGTTACTTCAGGGGCTAAAAGCCCCTACTTTTCGGGCAGTTTATGTCGGAGCTAAAGCTCCGACCCCCTGAAAACCATTTATGAGGCAGCCTGATAGCCTCCGGAAGCTGCAAGCTCTGGCTTCGCCGAAGTCCGCGAGGCGAACGCCCTTCGACTGCGCTCAGGACAAGCCGCACTCCAAAAGGCAGAAGCAGATCCCTCACACCCGTCGCAAACGCGCGACTGGGTTCGGGATGACAATCCTTATCGTCAGCGGCTAAAACCGGGTTCGTGTGCATGGTTTGCGGCACGGTTGAAACCGTGCCCTGACAAAAGCAGCGTTTTCGCAGCTGCTGTTAATGGCCGCCGGGGTAGCGGCGGAGGATTTGGACATCGGTCCAGCCATGACGGCGAAGAGCGAGAATGGTGGGCGCTTCGTTGTCGGGCACGCCGCGACGAACCAATTGCAGAAGAGTGGCTTCGCGCATGCCAGTGTTTTTGAAATTGGCCAGCGACGCACCGGAGAGGACCGGCAATCCCGCAGCGTGGCGGCGGGCGGCCTCGAGAATAATTTGGTCGGAGAGGCCTGCGAGGCGCATAACGACGGCTTCGCCGCTCGAGGAAGCAATTTGATTGAGTTGCGCGAGCTGCATGACGGCGGTCTCGGAAATTCCAGCGCGGAGCAACTGGGCGACATCGTCGCCACTCTCGAATTTTTCGTTGCGGCTGCGAGCGAGGCGCACGAGGGTGACGCAGTCGTCGTCGGTGAGGCCGGCCTGGCGTGCTTCTGCGATTTGCGAGACTTCGGCATTGGTGACGTCCAGGCCTCTGAGAGTTTGGACCGTGGTGAAGCTCATGCCGGCACTGTCAAGCGCGGAGGTATCGAGGGGCTTGAGATGACTGCAGCCGGAAACGAGCATAAAAACGGTCAGGAACAGAAGAGCAGTCTTCCGCGCAGGCGCAAGGCGGCGCTCAACCGGTGCGAGAAGGGGAGCCGAAAACATGACTGAGTCAATTTTAGCTACGGAATTGCGGCAAACGGAGCGGCATGTCGGAAATGATAATGCGGGAAAGGAACGGAGGATTAGGGTCGGGTCAGACGTTGTAGATGCGGCCGATATCGAGGATGCCCGGGATTTTTTTGATTTGGAGGAGGATTTTCTCGAGCTGCTTGCGGTCACGCACGTCGAGGGCAATCTCGATGCGGGCGTGCAAGCGTTCGCCGACGCTTTCAAGGGTGCGAATATTCGCTTCCACGGCGCTGATGGCGGCGGTGATTTCCGCGAGCATGCCCGGACGGTCTTCCGCCAGAATGCGGAGGCGTACCGGGAACATGGACTCGGCCAAGCCGGACCATTCCGCAGGGATGCGGCGCTCGGTTTCGTAAAGAAGATTCTGAACATTGGGGCAGGCGGTGGAATGCACGGCGACGCCGCGGCCACGCGTGACGTAGCCGACGATATCGTCTCCGGGGATGGGATTGCAGCATTTGGCGCGATAGACCATCAGGTCATCGTGTCCGCGTACTTGAATGGCGGCCTGCTGCATGCCGAGCATGCGCTTGACGGTAGAGACAAGTTTGGGTGATTTTTCCTCAGCGGATTCGGAGATGGCTTGCCCGGAAGCCTTGGCGAGCACCTGGCGCGCGGACCATTTGCCGTAGCCAAGATCGGCGTGCAGGTCTTCAATCCGGCCACAACCGTATTCGGAGGCGACGCGCTGCCAGTCTTCGTCAGAAATTTTCTTGAGGCTAAGGCCGCAGTTTCGCGCTTCGCGCTCAAGCAGGCGGCGGCCGACGGTGGTGGCTTCCTCGCGTTCGTGAAGATTGATCCAGTGGCGGATCTTGCTGCGGCTGCGCGAAGTGTGAACGAATTTGAGCCAATCGCGGCTGGGGCCGTGGCCTTTCTGCGTGATGATTTCGACCACGTCGCCATTGGTGAGCACGTGGCGCAATGGAACGATTTGGCCATTCACTTTCGCGCCGACGCAGTGATGGCCCACTTCGGTGTGGATGGAATAGGCGAAATCCACGGGAGTCGAGCCGCGGCTGAGCACGACGACGCGACCTTTGGGAGAAAAGGTGTAAACCTCTTCGGGGTAAAGATCGACCTTTAGCGTGGAGAGAAATTCGCTGGGCTCCTCCATTTCCTGGACCCATTCGATGAGCTGGCGCATCCAGAGCACGCGCTGATCGTCGCGCTGGTCATCGGCGTCGGACGCGGCGCGGCCGGAAGAGCCGTGGTCTTTATATTTCCAATGCGCGGCAACGCCCTGCTCGGCAATGCGGTGCATCTCCTGGGTGCGAATCTGAATTTCGAACGGCTGGCCGGAGTGAATGACGGTGGTGTGGAGCGACTGGTAAAGATTGGGCCGCGGCATGGCGATGTAATCCTTGAAGCGGCCGGGCACAGGGCGCCAGATCTGATGAACGACGCCGAGCGCGGCGTAGCAATTCTTAACGGTATCGGTGATCACGCGGACAGCCATCAAATCGTATATCTGGTCAATGGAGCGCTGCTGGCGCAGCATTTTTTGGTGAAGCGAAAAGAGGTGTTTCGTGCGGCCCTCGACCTCGGCGGGAATACCGCTTTCGACCATTTTTTTGCCAATCGCGTCCTGCACTTCATGGAGGAATTTTTCCTGAACTTTGTGACGCGAGGTGGCTTTCTTTTGCAATTCGAAGAATGCAGCGGGCTCAAGATAGCGGAAGGCGAGGTCTTCCAGTTCGCCACGGATCACGCCCATGCCAAGGCGATTGGCGACCGGAGCGTAGATTTCGATGGTTTCGCGGGCGATGCGCTGCTGGCGTTCCGGAGCGAGATATTCGAGTGTGCGCATATTGTGGAGGCGATCAGCGAGCTTGACGAGGATGACGCGGACATCGTTGACCATAGCCAGGAGCATTTTGCGGACGTTTTCGGCCTGGCGCGCTTCGGGGGCAAGCAAGTCGATGCGGCTGATTTTGGTGGCGCCGCCGACGACGCGAGCTACGTCTTCGCCGAACATATCGGAAATTTTTTCGATGGGGATTTTGGTGTCTTCGACGATGTCGTGCAGGAGGGCGGCGCAAAGCGTGGTGACATCGAGCTTCATATCGGCGAGAAGACCGGCGACGACGAGGGGATGAGAGAGATAGAGATCGCCGGATTCGCGATGCTGGCCGCGATGCTGGTCAGAGGCGAAATCGTAAGCGCGGCGGAGGAGTTCGAGGTCGTCGCCGGGCCGATTGCGCCGGACCTTGTCCATCAACTCGACAAAACGCAGATCCAGGACGCGCTGAGCTGCTGTTTCGCTGACTGGCTTGCTTTCTGAGCTCACAACGCCACTATTGTACGCCGAACGCAAAAATCTTTCAGGCGGCGCGCGAAATGGATAACGGTCAGTTCGAATAGACTCCTTGTCTCACGAACAAGAAAATTCAAACTGACCTCATCAGGGGCGAGCAAGTTATTGCGGGCGCAAAAAAAACGGCTGGCGCAAGATGGCCAGCCGCTCGGGATTGCTGAAGGAGCCTCAGTCTTGTGAACCGGAAGGAGAGGTGGTCATCTCCTTCTGATTGATCTCCTTAACCTTTTCGAGCAAATCATCGGCCTGCTTTTCATCGGCCTGGCGCGCATCGGAACTGGTTTCCATATCCGCTTTCTGGCGGAGCAGGAGGTTCAAGTAAGCCATAGCGTTGGCGTAGTCGGGCTTGATCTGAATGGCTTTCTGGAGATCGCTGATGCCTTCGTCGACAGTCTGCCCTTCCTGCTGGATGAATTGGTCGCGCAATGCAGGCGGCAGCGGATCGAGAGGGTGGATTTGCTTCTTGGCTTTTTGATTGTAGTCCGCCCGCAGTTGCATGTTCGTGCGATAGGCAACTGTGAAGTCGATTACGCCGATCCAGTAATAAACCGTAGAATCGTTTGGATCTACCGCGAGGGCCCTTTGCTGGTAAGACTTGGCCTGCTCCATCATGTCACGGTTGAAGGACGGGGACCCGGCCATGTTGAAAAGCATGGAGCCAATGCCACCGATGGCGGTCAAATTGTTGGGGTCAGACTGCAAGACTTCTTTCCACACGGCGATGGCCTGCTCGCCGTTTCGCTTGTTTTCGTCAGAAGGCGCGCCGGGGATGTATTGCTGTGCATAGGCTTGAGCCAGGTAGAGCTTGGCGTTCATGAGCTTAGGATCGTTCGCGGCGGCATCTTTGAAATACTCGATGGCTGCTTCGAACTGGGCGTTCTTGTAGGCCTCGACGCCTTTATTCAGGTCATCGCGCGCCTTCAACTTCGCGCATCCGGCCACGCTGAAGCCAAAAACCACCGCAAGCACCGCAAATACGGGAACCACCTGGGATCTGCGTACCATCCCTCTCTCCTCGATGATTTTTTGACCGACCGGTCGCTTCACGCGAGCGAAGGAGCGCTGCGTTTCGAGCGCAAGCCAAGGCGTGCAGGGCCGGTTGGGAAAGCGCCCGGGCGCACTACGAGCCCGGACGCAAAATTCACTGTCCCTCTTCCATCTTTGCCGTGATCAAGCCCACGTTCGTAATGCCCGCGCCGCGCATGATATCAATGGCGTGTGCGACGTATCCGAAGGAGGTGTCGTCTTCGCCTTTGACGAACGCGGTTTTGTCAGCACGAGTCTTAAAGACGTCGCTGAGTTGCGGGCCGAGCTGATCCCAAGAAACCGGCGTCTGGTTGATCATGACCTTGCCGTCCGAGGCCACCTGCACAACGATGGTGGTGTTATCGGGCGGCGGCTGCTTCTGATTCTTCGGGGGCGGCTGCGGCACGAGCGCAGGCATGCCGGTCGGAGTGGTGGGCGTGATGGCCATAAAGATGATGATCAGCACCAGAAGAACGTCGATCAAAGGAACGACGTTCGGCTCCGACATCGAGCTGCCATGTTGTCCGACTGAAATTCCCATGGTTCTCTCTCCTTACTCCTAGGGCGTGCCGCCAAGGTTCGGCGGCGGGGCCGGCGCACCGGATTCATCCTTGAGCGTCAGCAGCCCGACATTGTCGATGCCCGCATCGCGAACGGCGTCAACGACTTTCTTGACGTCACCGTATTTGGCGTTTTCGTCGCTGCGGATATAGACGGTTTTACTGAGCTTGTTCGACATTTTGTCTTCAACAGTCGAGGTAATGCTGCTGAGGGCAATCTCGTTGTTGCCGAGGTAATAGCGGCCGTCCCGGGTGATGGCCACCACGACAGCATCATCACGTTCCGCCGGCGACATGTTTTCCCAATTTTTGGCCTTGGGCATGTCGACGAGCTGATGGTTCGTCAGCATGGGCGTGATGACCATCATGATGATGAGCAGGACGAGCATGATGTCGGCCATAGGAATAACGTTGGGAGCCGACATCGTCGCGCCTACTTTGGGTTTGTACGCCATGATTTACTTCCTTCCGCCTCGGCGCGTGAGGAAGTAGTTGACCAACTCCATCGAGGAGTTGTCCATCTCGACGTCGAAGGCTTCGACTTTATTGGTGAAATAATTGTAGGTCCACACGGCGGGCACGGCGACGAGCAAGCCGAGCGCGGTGGTAACGAGAGCTTCAGCGATACCGCCGGCGACTGCGGAAAGACCGCTGGCGTGCTGAGCCGCGATGCCTTTGAACGCGCCGATGATGCCCATGACCGTTCCGAAGAGGCCGACGAATGGCGCGGTTGCGCCAATGGTGGCCAAGCCGGAGAGGCCACGCTTCATTTCGGCGTGGACGATGGCGACGGAGCGTTCGAGGGCGCGCTTGGCGGCTTCGATCACTTCTTCATCGGCGACCTGAGCCGATGCCGCCTGGAATTCAGAGAGCCCGGTGGCGACTACCTTGGCGAGATGGCTCTTCTTGTTGCGCTCGGCGATGGAAATCGCTTCATCGAGCTTGTTGTCCCTGAGAGCGCCGGTGACCTGCTGCACGAAAACGCGAGACTGCTTGCGCGCCGCACTGTACATCAGCCAGCGGTCAATCATGATGCCGACCGACCAAGCGGACATAATAAACAAAATGATAACGACAGCTTTTGCCGGATCGTCCATCGTATGCCACATGCTGCGAATGTCCCAACCCGGTGCACCTGCGCTTCCGCCGCCTTGATCCTGGAACAACAGGACAGCGACGCCCAAAAGATTTGCAAGCATAACTTTCTTTCCTCCTCCGAAAATTATCGAAAAATTTTGGCAGCAAACCCAAGCCTGCCTTTTCCTGCCCTCACATCAAACAGCAGCTTCCGGACGGGAGTGAGCCCGCCGGAAGCTCTGGATTTTATTCGCCGAGGGTGAAGACGACGGAGATCGTCGTATCCACCTTGGTTGGCTGTCCATCCAACGAGGTTGGCTGGTAGCGCCAGGTCCTTACCGTCTCCATTGCAGCATTCCGGAGAAGCGCAGGTCCCGAAATGAAGGTAAGCTGCTGGATCGTGCCATCCTCGGCAATGATGGCGTGAAGCACCACAGTGCCGGAGACGTGCGCCATCTTGGCGATCTGCGGATATTGCGGCGCCGGCCCATAGGTCAGCCTCGCAGACATAACCGCTCCGCCGACGCGCAGCGGGGCCGTGGGCTTGGGTGGCGGCGGTGCAGGACCCCCAGGCACTCCGCCGAGGATGCCGTTCATCACTCCGCCCGTGGCACCGCCGACTCCGCCAATTACGCCGGTATCCGCACCAACGTCGGGCTGCGGCTGCTGGACAATCTTCTCAATGTGTCTCGGGATTACCGTAGGCGCGACAAAATTTTTCTGAAAGACTGGCTTCTGCCGAACTACGTGCACAACTGCGGGCGGCGGAGGCGGTGGTGGAGGCGGAGGCGGCGCTGCGAGGAATGTGCTGTTCAGCAGCGCCTTTGGCAGAGCGCTGGTGTAAATCAGCGGGATCAAAATCAGGACGAAGAGAATCAGCGCCTGAATGCCCGCCGAGAGCCAAAAACTCCAGACCTTATTGGTCTTTTTCCTGTTCGTTGATTCAACAAGTTGATCGAACATTGTTCACCTCCGTGCTGTTGCCAGCCGCTTCTCGGCGCGTTTATCGGCCGAAGAAGCAACGGGAACTGTAGCGCCATGACCGCGCCATTTGGTCCAAATCACCACAATCGGAGCCGCAATGCCAAAACTGGAGTAGGTTCCTACCACAACACCGATGACCATCGCAAACGAGAAACTTCGCAGCACCTGCCCGCCAAAGATGAACAGGAGAAAGACGGTGAGGAAAGTGAGGCCGCTGGTGAGAATGGTGCGAGAAAGAGTCTGATTGATGGAGCGGTTGATGATGACGGGCATGGGCTCGCGGCGCATCAGGCGCAGGTTCTCGCGCACGCGGTCGAAAATGACGATGGTGTCGTTCATGGAATAGCCGACCAGAGTCAAAAGCGCAGCAATCACTGTGAGAGAAATTTCAAAATGACTATAGAACAGACAGAAGAAGCCGAGGGTGATGAGCACGTCGTGAAAAACGGCGATGACCGCGGCGGTTCCGTAAATCCATTCGAAGCGGAAGGCGACATAGATGAGCATTCCGGCGAGAGCGTAAAGCGTGGCGAGAATGGCCTGACGGCGCAACTGCGCGCCAACGGTCGGGCCGACGACCTGCGCGTTGAGGACGCTGAAATTGTTCAGCGAATATCCGTCTTTAAGAGCCGCGATTACGGCGGCGTTCGCGCCGCCGATGCCGCTCAATTGATCGAAATTCGTAACGATGCCGCCGTGGTCGCGGTCGCGCGCGCCGGTGAGCGCCTGCGCCAACTGGGTATAGCGATCGCCTGCGGCAGTTTGTAGCATGAGCGGATCGCGCTTCGTCAGGTAATCGGCGATGTCCGGCACTGCGGCGGCGTTGAAATCAGGCTTGTTGCTGGTGGGCGTGCCGAAGTTCTTTTCGAGCGCGGTCAGAACAGTTTGTTTTGCGGCGTTCTCGGCATCTTCGCTTTCGACTTCACCCTTGCCATTTTGACCAACGCGAATCATCACGTCATTGCGGGAATTGGCGTTGGAGATGTCGCTGCTGCTGGTGACTTCATTATTTTTCAGGCCGGCGGCATCGAGGGCCTTGCGAATTTGTCCAATCGGAGGGGCAGAAGCAAAGCGGACCATGACCTGGGTTCCGCCTTCAAAATCGATGCCGTAGTGCAGGCCGCCATGATAAATGGCAGCGATAAGACCGATGAGCAGGAGACAGCCGGAAAGAGTGGCGAAATACTTCGCCTTGCTCATCCAGTCGAAGTCGGGCGCGTGAAAAAATTCCATAAGTCCGCTCTTATCCTTGCCGAGTTAGACACCGCTTCACGGAAAAATGTTCCCGAAACGGCACGGTGGCTATTGGATTGCCTCGGTTAATGTATGTCATTGAAAACTATATACTAAGCTCCGCTTCACGCTCCATGCGAGATAGATGCCAGTCGAAGATGACCCGTGACACATAAACGGAAGTGAACAGATTGGCCAAAAGGCCGACAGTCAACGTAATGGCGAATCCCTTTACCGGTCCGGTACCGAAGAGGAACAGGAACGCGGCAGACACGAGCGTGGTGATGTGCGTGTCGATGATGGTCAGGAACGCTTTGTCGAAACCAATATCGACGGCGGAGGCGTTGGCCTTGCCCGCGCGTAGTTCTTCCCGGATACGTTCAAAGACAAGCACGTTGGAGTCGACGCCCATACCGATGGTCAAGACGACGCCGGCAATGCCCGGAAGTGTCAGCGTTGCACCCGAAATCGCCATAAAGGCAACGAGAATAATCAGGTTGAGCAGGAGGGCGACAACAGCGTTGATGCCGCTCAGGCGGTAATAGACGACCAGGAAAATCCAGACGGCGATGAGGCTGGCAACGGAGGCCTGAATCCCTTCGCGAATGGAGTCGGCACCGAGCGACGGGCCGATGCTGCGCTCTTCGAGATACTTGATGGAGGCGGGGAGCGAGCCAGCGTTGAGAATCAAAGAAAGATCTTTTGCCTGCTCCTGGGAGAAATTGCCTTCGATTTCGCCCTGATCCGTAATCTGGCCGTTGATGGTTGGCGGCGCGCCTTGCACCTTGCCATCAAGGACAACAGCCATGTACCGGCCAATGTTGGATGCCGTGAAGGGACCAAAGCGCTTCGCGGCCTGATTCGATAGCGAGAAATTGACTTGATAGAACCCGGGCTGATTGCCGTCGGGTCCGGGACTGGCGCTGCGCAGATCAGCTCCGGTAATGATGGGGGTGCGCTGGAGCAAATACCAGCCCTCCGCGCCGTTTTGCCCCGGCCCGGAGGAAACTTGCACAGGAACGAGTTGGCTATCGGTTGGCAAAACGCCACCGTGAGCCGCGAGGGCTGCAGCTTCAGACGGATAGGGATTGTTGTCGAGGACCAATTGGAATTTCAATTGTCCACCGGCTTGAATTACTTGTTTGGCGCGAGTGGGATCGCCTTCGCCGGGAAGCTCGACAAGAATTTCGTTTTCGCCGCGGCCAGTCGGGGCGACGTTAGGCTCCTTCAGGCCCAGACCTTCAATGCGGCGGCGAATGGTTTCAAGCGACTGCTGCATGGTGCGCTGCTGAATATCGGTGACCGCAGCGCTTCTCATGGTCAGGGTGAAGCCATTGGGCTGTCCGGCGGCTTGCGACATGATCCAATCCGGAAATTGATTCTGCGCGAGAGCCTGCAAAGCTCCGCTGGATGCAGGAGCGACGTCGGGAATCAGGATTTGGGTGTCGCTGACGCGGCGAATTGCGCCGGCGGTGATGTTTTGTTTGCGAAGCTGATCTTGCAAGTCGTTGATGGTCTGATCGCACTGGTTGGCGACTGCTTCCTGAACCTGCACTTGCAAAACCAGGTGGCTGCCGCCGCGCAAATCGAGCCCGAGCTGCATGCGATCGCTGAAATTATTGGCGACGTCGCCCCAGGAAGTGGGAAAGGAAGGCCGGCCGAACAGACCGTAAAAGCAAATCAAAACGACGATGACGATGAAAAGCGCCTTCCATTTAAGATTGGATTCCATGACCTGAGCTAACTCTCCTTCGCTTCGGGCTGGAGGCCGGCGATTGCGCTGCGCGCCACGCGGACTTTGACCTGCTCGGCGATGCGAAGCTGAATCGATTCCTTATCGAGGCCAACGACAGTTCCGTAGATCCCGCCGTTGGTGATGACTTTGTCTCCGCTTTTCAGCGCTGAAATCATGGCCGCGAGTTTTTTCTGGCGACGCTGTGCAGGCATGATCATCAGAACGTAGAGAATAATGAGGATGAGAATGAACGGAAGAATGGCCACCAGACCGCTGGCAGACGCCTGCGCCAGCATGGAAACGTCAAAAAAAGGTGACTGCGGCATTAACTATTGCACTCCGGCGCTTGCGAATATCCCTAAAAAGTTAGAGAAACACTTTGGGAAAAAAGCTGCCCAGCGATTCCGTTCAATTCTGTGACGCTGAACAACGGACGTGGCTACCTAGTCGGAGACACTCGTTGCAAGACGCGCCTGAAGCTCTGAACAGAATCCCAGGAGGTTCCCAAAACGGATAGACTTGCGGATTTTCGCCATCATGTCAAGGTAAAAGTATAAATTATGGAGGGTGGTCAAAGTTGCGGCGAGAAATTCGCGCGACATGAAAAGATGGCGGAGATAGGCGCGGGAATAGCGGCGGCAGGCGGGACATTCACAGTTTTCGTCGATGGGACGCGAATCGCGTGCGTAACGCGTGTTCTTGATGAGCAGGCGGCCTTGCCAGGTGAAAAGACATCCATGGCGCGCGCTGCGCGTCGGCAAGACGCAATCCATCATGTCGATGCCACGCGTGACGTAATCGGGAATTTGCTCGGGCCTGCCGACGCCCATTAAATAGCGCGGCCTTTCGGCGGGCAGGCGTGACGACGCCGCAGCGGTGACTCCGCAGGTGACTTCGTGTGGCTCGCCGACGGCCAGCCCGCCAATCGCGTATCCCGGAAAATCGAGCGCGACTAAATCGTCGGCGCATTTGCGCCGAAGGTCGCGGTCTGCTCCTCCCTGCACGATACCAAAGAGCATTTGCCGCTGAGAATCGCCGTGCTCGCTGAAATAGTTGCGGGAGCGTTTGGCCCACGCAAGGGTGCGCGCGGCCGCATCTGCGGCGCGAGTTGCGTCGCTCGAAGAGGCGACGCATTCGTCGAGGACCATGATGATGTCGGAGCCGAGGGCGATTTGAACGTCGAGCGCCTTCTCAGGCGAGAGAAAATGCGAGGAGCCGTCGATGTGCGAGCGGAAAGTCACGCCCTCGTCGGTGACTTTGCGCAAGTCCGCGAGACTGAAGACCTGGTATCCGCCGGAGTCGGTGATTATCGGATGCGGCCAGGCCATGAATTTGTGCAGGCCGCCGATTTCGCGGATGAGTTCCGGGCCGGGGCGCAAGAGAAGATGATAGGTGTTGGCGAGAATGATTTGCGCGCCGATGGATTCGAGCGATTCCTGAGTGAGTGCTTTTACTGTGCCCTGCGTTCCTACCGGCATGAACGCCGGCGTTTCGATTATGCCGTGAGGAGTTTCGAGGCGGCCGAGACGCGCGCCGGTGGGATCGGTGCATAGAACTTCAAAGCGAAACGCCATCCGGCGATTCTATCAGGCGACCATGGCGAGCAGGCCAGCCTTAATCAGCACATAGACCACCCAAACTCCTACGACCCATGCAAGCGCAGTGCCCATTTTGAGCTTTTTCGGGCGGACGACGGAATAGCCGAAGGCCATCAGGCCCAACACCCAGAAGGTGAAAATATCGATCGAAGTACCCGTCGACTGTTCCCACATCGGAGCGGATTTGCTCAAAAGCGCGCCGACGTTTGAGGCCACGAGATTCTGCAAGTCAACGGTATCGGGAGGTTTGAGAAATAAGACCAATATGCCTAAGAGGAAGGCAATGACTAATGGCATCAACGAATGGGTGACAACTCCGAATGACGTTTTGAAATCCATGCCCGTGCTTGACGTTGCGTTTAGTATTCCCATGAATATCGCCGCAGTAATGAGAGCAAAGAGAGGCCATATCACAATCGCGCCAATGTATCCCGCAATGGGCGCAACTTTCACCTGCAAGTCAATCATGTGTTCGCGCTGCTCGGGCGTCATTTGTTGCATCTGCTGCTGAGCGCGGCGATTTTGCATATTCTGCCTTTCCATGAACGCGCGCCATCCGACGCGATGGCCAAAAATCCCTGTGATCGCTATATTGAGGAGGATGATGATCAATAGCGGAAGAAGCCAACTGGGCTTCCGCGCGATGTCCTGAAAAGTGGCGCGCGGGCTGAGCAGAGCACCGATGACACGGGCAAATGCGCCCATGGATTGAGGGGCTTCCGGGACCGCAGCGGTGGTCACAGCCATTTTCTTCCTCCTGCGAGCGAACGCGTTTCGCCCACATTACCAATTACGGATGAGATGCCGGAAAGTTTCTCGGCGCAGTCTAACTCAAATCGCGACGCGGGAATAGTTTTTCAGACGGGCAGGCGAGGCACGGCTGCGAGCAGGGACTGGGTGTAGGGATGCGCGGGCGCGTTCAGGACTTGCTCCGTAGGGCCGCTTTCGACGAATTTGCCGGCTTGCATCACGGCCACGCGCGAAGCGAGCTGCGCCACAACGGGCACGCTGTGCGAAATCAGCAACAGTGACAGAGAAAATTGGCGCTGCAAATTTCCGAGCAGCTCGAGCACTTGCGCGCCGATGGAAACGTCGAGAGCCGAGACGGGCTCGTCGGCAATAATCAGCTCCGGGCGCAAAATCAGCGCGCGGGCAATTCCGATGCGCTGGCGCTGGCCGCCGGAGAATTCGTGCGGGTAGCGTCGCAGAGTGTCGGAGCTCAGTCCAACGGCATCGAGAGTTTCGGCAACGCGTGCGCGAATTTGGGCGCGGCTTAGTTCCGGCTCATGAATTTCGAGCGGCTCGCCGACAATTGCGTCAACGCGCATGCGCGGATCGAGCGAAGCCATGGGGTCCTGAAACACCATTTGCATGCGGCGGCGGATTTTGCGCATATCGGAGCCGCGCGCAGCGAGCCAGTCGTCGCCGTCGAATCGAATTTCGCCTGCATCCGGCTCGACGAGCCGCAGCAGCATTCGCGCGAGCGTCGTTTTGCCGCAGCCGGACTCGCCGACGATTCCAAACGTTTCGGCACGATGAACTTCGAGGCTGACGTCGTCCACGGCCTGCGCGCGACGGTCGGATTTTTCCCACGCCGCGCCAGCGACGACAAACGCTTTCCGCAAGTTACGCGCTTCGAGCAGAGGAGCACCGTTGTTCATTGCTCCGTTCGCCGCTCCGTTCACTGCTTTTCCGCCGCGAAATAGAGGGCTGTGTGCGTCAACTCAATGTCGGGACGTTCATCCGCGGCACCGTGCGAAGGGCCATCGAAAAACTTTGGATGCAAGCCGGCGGTATCGCCGCGCATGGAATCTTCGAGCAGTTTTCGCGTGGCTTCGTATTCTTTGTCGCCGCGCTTCGATCCCGCGGTGCGCATCCACTGATCGAAGTGCCTCGGATGCTCGATGATTTCGCGCTGGACGATTCGCAGACCGCAGGCGGCGAGCAGCTTTTCGAATTCGCTGACCGGCAACGCGCGGGTGTGCGAAGCGTCGCGCACAATTTCCAGTTCGTTGCAGGCGCGCGCGATTTTTGCGTCTTCGGAGACGATCATGTCCAGCAGGGCAAATTTTCCGCCGCGCTTGAGAACGCGTGAAATTTCAGCGATTGCCGCAGCGGCATCCGGCAGATGATGAATGCTGTAGCTGGTGACGACGAGATCGAAAGTCGCATCGCGAAACGGCATTCGCAGCAGGTTGCTGCGAATGGCGGAAAAATTGGCGAGGTTGCGCTCAGCGGCTTCGCGGCGCGCGCGTTCAAGCATGGCGGGAGTGAAATCGAGTCCTGCGATCCAGCGGACGTGAGGCGCGAAGATGCGCGCGAGAGTTGCCGGGCCGCAGGCGACGTCGATGGTACGCTCGGTTCCGCGTGGCGCGGCGAGACGCAGCAGACGCTCGGCTTCGAAAACGCGCTCTTTCAAGACGTAATCGGCGAAAACCCCCGCAGTGCGCGTGAAGCGGTCGCGTACCAGCGCCATTTGCTTTTCCGCGTCGATCTGTTTTTCCTGGTTCATTGTTTCCCCGAATCGCTCATGGGCACGAGGATACAACGAGCGGAATGTTCCGGCGAGGCTTCGCGCAAATCCGGCACGGCGACATCGCATTCGCTGCAATGAAATTCGCAGCGCGGCGAAAACGCGCAGCCAGGGGGCAAATCGTCCAACTTCGGAACCGCGCCGGCAATTGGCGTGAGTTTTTTTCCTTCGAGGCGCGGAGCGGCACGCAGCAGTCCGGCTGTGTAGGGATGCGCGGGATGAGTCAGGACTTCCGCTGTTGGTCCCATTTCCACGATGCGACCCGCATACATCACAGCGACGCGCTGAGCAATCTGCGCAACTACGCCGAGGTCGTGGGTGATAAAAATCAGCGCGAGGTGCAGTTCGCGGCAAAGATTCGTGAGCAACTGAACGATTTGCTGCTGCACGGTGACGTCGAGCGCGGTGG
>JASHRN010000138.1 GCA_030037335.1 Candidatus Acidiferrales bacterium
ACTTCCACCGCGAGATCGAATTCACGTCGCTGCGCGACTTCCACGATCGTCGGCAGGGGCCGCAAACTGCCCACAAGAAAACGGCCAATTTCCTCGATAGGCTGCTGCGTCGCTGATAATCCGATTCGCGTGGGATGGCATTTCGTCACTGCCTCCAATCTCTCCAGCGAAAGCACGAGATGCGAACCGCGCTTGTCATCGGCTACAGCGTGAATCTCGTCGACAATCACGGTTCGCACGCTGCGGAGCATTTCGCGGCTTCTTCCCGCAGTCAGCAGAATGTAAAGAGACTCAGGCGTCGTGACGAGAATCTGCGGCGGCCGCTTCTGCATCGCCCGGCGCTCGTGCGCGAGTGTATCGCCGGTGCGAACAGCGGTTCGAATCTCCGGCATCAGAAAGCCGCGCGCTCCGGCCAACTGCACGATCTCTCCCAGAGGGGCTTCCAGGTTTTTCTGGATGTCATTTCCCAATGCTTTCAGCGGCGAGATGTAAAGAACTTCGATTTCATCCTTCAGAGCTCCGGTGATCGCTTTGCGAACCAAACGGTCGATGCACGCCAGAAATGCCGCGAAAGTTTTCCCCGATCCAGTGGGAGCGCTGATGAGCGTATCTTTGTCAGACAGGATATGCGGCCAGCCCGCGATCTGCGGTTCCGTCGGCGTGCCGAACTTCGACACAAACCATTCCTGAACGAGCGGATGCGCCCATTTGAGGCCAGCCACTGTTTGCGCTGCAGTGATCGAATTCATCTGGAGGAAAGACGCAGCAGAATCGAGCGCCTTCGCCTTATTATCGCCTAATTGAACCTGTTACGCAAAGCCGGATCGAGGCTGCTTATTTCGATGGCCAGACCGCTTCTGCGATTCTCTTCAGATCCTCGATGAACCGCTTCATTTCGGTGTGACGCGATTCCTCATCCGGCGCGCGCAAGATCGATGACGGATGCACTGTCACCATCACAACCTGCGCCAAAAGCGAATCGAGCCGCTCGCCTCTATGCTGTGTAACCCTAAAATCCTTGCCCAAGAGCGCCTGCGCCGCTGTGGCTCCCAAACAAACGATCGCTCGCGGCTTGAGCGCGGCAATCTCTCCGTCCAACCAGCGCCGGCAGGCCGCGATTTCCATCGTATTTGGCTTCTTATGAATCCGCCGCTTGCCTCGCGGCTCCCATTTGAAATGCTTCACCGCGTTGGTAACGTACACAGTTCGGCGGTCAATCCCCGCCTCGATCAGCGCCTTATCGAGCAGTTTTCCTGCAGGGCCCACGAACGGTTTGCCACTCAAGTCCTCCTGATCGCCAGGCTGTTCTCCCACGAACATGACCTTGGGAGCCGATCCCCCGCCTTCGCCAAAAACAGTCTGCGTCGCATTCTTCCAAAGATCGCATGCCTTGCAATTCTTCGCTGATTCGCGCAGCGCATCGATGTTCTCGCCAATCAACGGCAGCGTTTGTCTTCCGGATCGTTTCTCGCGCTTGACCATTTGAAATTGAGATGCACGCCCGCGCGCGAATGCGCCGCGAATTTCGATGGCGAAGATTTTGCAATCCTGCCTTTTGGGACAGGTATCAGAAACGTGGTCCGCGACGCTCTGCTCTGCTGGAGTCATCCGAGCCGCAGCTAAAATAGAGCATTCGGTGGCAGAGGAGTTTTCATGCGCCGGCTGATTCCCTTTACCCTTGCGGCCTGTTTCGCTCTGGCAGCTCCGGGCGTCGCCGCTCACGTGCAAACCGGTAAGCTCACAGGAACAGTCCTGACACGAGCTGGCGCGCCTGCGGTTGGTGCCGAAGTAATCATTGAGCGCTCCAATGGTTCGGCCCCTGTAGCCGTTCGAACCGATTCTAACGGTCGGTATCTTTTCAATTTTGTTTTGGCCGGCTATTACGACATTCGCGCTTCCCGATGGCATACGACCACCCCCTGGAAGCACAACGTCATCATCCATTCGGGACGAAAAACAATCATCAATCTGCGCCTCGAACCCATAAAAACCGCGTCCGCTCGATAGTGCGCATTCAAATTTCCCCACGCCCAAACTTCACACGGTGTGCTTCCGGTCCTAAAGCGACGACTATCGCTCCCAAAATGAGCACCATCGCCGCGAACAGTCCCATTGCGTGTCCATAAGTCATGTTGCGACTCATGACCGCCTCCAGATTAGCGCTGGAAGCCGCGAACACCACCCCGACCTGGTATGCGAAACCGGGGAAAAATCCTCGCAGCGTGTCGGGCGAAAGTTCATTGATGTGCGCTGGAATCACTCCCCACGCGCCTTGCACCATGAACTGCATCAGGAACGCGCCGATCAAAATCACTGAAAAATTCGGAGCGGCGATCCATGCGGGGATTAAAATCAGCGCGAGAATAATCGCAGCCACGATGGCACGCCGCCGCCCATGTTTATCCGAATAAAGTCCAACAAGGACTCCCCCGGCAATCGCCCCAATCATTGAGATTATCGTGATGAGTGCGGTCGTTCCTGGCTTGTACCCACGCTGCAACTGAAGAAAAGCTGGATAAAGATCCTGCGTTCCGTGCGAGATGAAGTTCATCAGCGCCATCAGCAATACCAGATACGCGAAGCGCTTCCAGTTTCGAAAGATAGTCCTCCAGTAAAAGCTCCAATTATTTTGCGTTTTTGTTGCGGCCCAGGCTTCGCTCTCTTTGACTTTGGACCGGATAAACAGAGTCAACAGAGCGGGCAAGCCTCCGACGAAGAAGAGAGCCCGCCAGCCAAAGTGTGGAAACACGAGCCAATATGCCACTGCTGCCAGCAAATATCCGAAGGCGTAGCCTTCCTGCAGCAATCCGGAGAAAACGCCGCGCCATTTCGCCGGCACCGATTCCAGTGCAAGCGAAGCTCCCACGCCCCACTCCCCGCCCATCCCAATTCCATAGAGCAGCCGCAGGAAAATAAACACAGAAAAGCTCGGCGCAAATCCACACAGCACTTCAATGCCGGAGTAAAACAGAACATCCAGCATCAATGGCAAGCGACGCCCGTACCGGTCCGCCAAAAGCCCGAAAATGAATGCACCAACGGGTCGCGTGATCAAGCTTGCGGTTATCGCAAGGGTGATCTCAGCCACGCTCTTGTGAAAATCCCTTCCGATCGGTGCTAAAACAAACGTCAAAACAAAAAAATCGAACGCATCCAGCGTCCATCCAAGAAAGCATGCTATTACGGCATTACGCTGGTTCGCGCGATCCGTAGAAGGGTCTGCAGATGGCATGGTGGCCCGCGAATGTTAGGTTAACGAAAGCAGGAAGGCAATGCAGCTATTTCCGCAAGTGATCCAACGCGATGAAAAGAAATACGGCAATCGCGGAATTGATGATCGATGCGATCAATAGATGCACGGTGAAAAAGGGTGCATGCTGCGCCAAGAGAAGGCGAATCATTGTCGCCAGCAAAACCTGATGAATGTGAAAAAACAGAAACATCAAAATGAAACGGCTGATCGGATGCTCTGTATCCAGCCGAGCGCCTATCGAAGAAGCAATGAAGCCGATAAATCCCTTCGCGATTCCGTACAGCCCGATAGGAGTGTGACTGATGCCGTCCTGCAAGAGTCCCACAACCGTCCCCAGCAGAAGGCCAGTGATCGAGTTGCGGCGGCTAAGTCCGAAATAGACCACCACAAGCAAGGGTAACTCGAGAATCTCAAATCGCTGGCTGAAGCGGTTGAGAAAGGCTTGCAGAACCAACGCCAGGAAGCAAATGCCAACCACGGCTCCGGCATAGAACTTGTGGACTTCAATGTGCTGCGATTGTGAATCCATCCGGACGGTCATGATCTAACCGTCCTCATTGCGGCGTCCCCGGACGAACGGCTGAGGCGAGCTTCTTTGCGGATGCCTCCGGCGCTTTTTTTGCGCTGCTGGCCGGACTGTGCGAGGGCTCGCTGTTGTTCCCGGGCGCGAGGCTCTCCGGCGTCTGTGCCCCGTGCTCAACTCGAGCAGGGGCTTTCTGCTGAGTCGAGGAATTCGCATCATTCGCCGGATGCGGACTGAAGGGCTTTTCGCTCAGCAGCACCAGCACTTCTTCGAGTCTGTCCAAATGCGCGGCCGGGGTGACTTCGATCGTTTGAAACGGAAACCCAGCCTTGGTCGAAGCTACGCGACCAACCGGCAGATTCTTCGGAAAAATTCGATCTTCCCCGGAAGTCAGCACCTCATCGCCCGTCTGCACTTTTTCTTCCGTACTCACATAATCCATCCACAGGAGCGGGTCGCCAGTGCCTTTCACCACTCCGTGCGTTCTCGTGCTCGCAAGCAGCGCGCCTACTCCGCTTTCACGATCCGTGATCAGAAGCACCTGAGACGTATGCGCAAGCGCTTCGGAGATTTTCCCTACCACTCCGTCTGGCGTGATCACCGCCATATTCCTCCGGACTCCTTCCTGATCTCCGCGATTGATAAAAATTGTACGGCTCGTGGAGTCTGCGTTGGCGCCGATCACCTCGGCCGCAATCATTGGTATGTCCGAATTCTCCTGCCGGAATCCAAGCAGGCGCGAGAATCGCACCGCCTGCGCCGCCTGCCCCTCCAGTTGCTGATTCCTAAGCTGAAGATCACCGAGCTCCTTCACCAGTTGGCTGTTTTCCTCTCGCACGTTGCGCAAATCGATGTACCCAAACCACACCCCATCAACCTTGTTCACCAAGAAATTGCCTGCGCGCTGCAATGGCGTCAGCAACTCTGCCGACCACACGCGGATGAGCCGGACATCCTGGCCGCGCCGGATTTGAAACGCGAGCAGCAACACCTGCGCCAGAATGATGGCGACCAGCAGGACTAAAGGCCGGTGGCGGGGAGGGACATCCATAATTGCTCAGAACCCGAAGCAAAAAAAAGAAGACCGCGAATTCGTCAGTACTCGATCCAAACTTCGCGCACATCTCCGGCACTCGCCAGCGCAACGCGACATCCGTCGACAAGCCAATCTCATGTTTTCCTCAATCAATTGAGACCAGTCGAAGAAGCCTGAAATCGCTGAGCATCTTCCCGGTGCCGAGTACTACGGAAGCCAACGGATCATCTGCAATGGACACGGGCAAGCCGGTCTCTTCGCGTATACGTTTATCCAGGTTCTTGATCAGCGCGCCGCCGCCCGTCAGCACAATGCCGCGGTCGCTGATATCTGCGGAAAGCTCAGGAGGCGTACGTTCCAGCGCCACGCGGATAGCATTCAGGATCGTTGCGATGCATTCGGAGAGCGCTTCGCGAATTTCACTGTCGTCAATCGTCACTGTCCGAGGCACGCCTTCAATCAAATTTCGGCCCTTTACTTCAAGCGTCAGCGGTTTTTCCAGAGGATAAGCGGACCCAATCTCAATTTTGATCTGCTCGGCGGTGCGTTCTCCCACCAGTAGGTTGTACTTTCGCTTCAGGTAGTGCATCACCGATTCGTCCATCTCGTTTCCGGCCACGCGCACCGAACGCGAGTAGACAATGCCGCTCATGGAAATCACCGCGATATCCGTCGTGCCTCCGCCGATGTCAACTACCATGTTTCCCGAAGGCTCCTCGATGGGCAGCCCCGCGCCAATCGCGGCAGCCATGGCCTGCTCCACCAGGTAAACTTCACTGGCGCGCGCGCGATAGGCCGAATCTTGCACCGCGCGTTTCTCTACCGGCGTAATTTCACTCGGAACTCCAATCACGATTCGCGGATGCACCAACACGCGGCGATTGTGGGCCTTCTGGATGAAGTACGTGAGCATCTTCTCCGTTACCTTGAAGTCTGCGATCACTCCGTCCTTCATCGGCTTGATGGCCACCACATTGCCGGGCGTGCGCCCCAGCATCTCTTTCGCCTCTTTGCCAACGGCTACCACTTCTCCATTGTTCTTGTTAATCGCCACGATCGAAGGCTCATTGACGACAATGCCTTTCGTCTTGGCAAATACAAGTGTGTTCGCCGTCCCCAAATCGATGGCGAGGTCGGACGAGAAAAGACTAAAGACCGACCTCATCGAATATCCGTTTTTCATGAACCCCTCACGGCCTGCAATTCCCCCCGCCCACGAACTGCGTGCTCGAAAATGATTTGCGAATGAAACTTATGGCACAACGACGGGAATCCGCTGAGTGCCGGTAAGGCCCCTGCGGTCCTGTCCTGTGATGACGATTACGTGCGCGCCTGTTGTCATCGGCTGAGTAAAATAGCGAAAGCGCCCATCCGAACCAATATCCGCTACCATCTCGCCATCGATCAGCAGTGCCGCTCCGGGCTCAGTATGGCCGCTGATCTCCACAACCTTACCGTGAAACACCGGCGGATCCACGTCGAGCTGCATTGCCTGCTGCTTGTCCTGTTCCACCAATGTGAACTTGAACGGATCCGCGGCTTCGCTTGACGCTCCTTTAGCGTCGATCGCCTTGACCGTCCAAAAGTACTCCCCTGAGTTTAATCCTGTCACATCAACGGCCGTGTCTGTCGTCTTGCGATCGGCGAGCACGCGGTTAAACATTCCCGTGTCGCTGATTTCCAGTTCATACTCGCTCGCTGTGTCCACTGGCTGCCATTCGAAACGAATCGATGTGTGCTTCGGATCTGGCACAATAATGGGTTGCAGATTAACAGGCTGGACTAACCCGGGAGGGGCAAGAACGTCGGTCTTCGTTATCGGGCCGCCTTCCGGAACCAATGCTCGCTGCCATTGCGTTACTTGAATTTGTTGGTTGCCACGTTGTACTTCCGCCGCGCCCGCTGCAACTGTGATTTCGCCCTGATTCGTCGCCGGATCCGTCTTCACGTCTGCATGGCTGTTCTCATGCAGCGAAGCAACCGCATCTTCGAATGAAACTTCGGCCTTTGATCCAGGAACTTGCCATGCTCCGGTGGTCAGATCAACCGCTCCCGAGCTGATGTGGACAGCGACGCTCGAAGCGCTGTCTTTCGGAACATCGATTTCCTCTACCGTAACTAACGTCTGCGCCTGCACCGTGTACTGCGTTCCATCGGCAAAAGCCAAACGAGCGAGGCCGTCCGGCCCAGTCTGAATCAGATCGCCTTTATCCAGGCTCATCTGGTAATCTGCCGTAATCCACTGGACCGAATTGGCTCTCTTCACTTCCACTTTCCCTTCAAGGTTTACGAATCGCGCTCCCTTGACTCCCGCCGGAGTCGCCGTTGTGTCCTTTGCTTCCAGCGCGGTTGAAACGTGATTTACGATTTTTGTGAATGTATCGGGGAGCGCGAGATATCCAGCCGCAAGAACAATCACCAGAAATGCGAAAATGTAAAGCAAAACGCTGCGATACGTCACCTGATGCCAGTACACTTCCACCTTGTTTACTTTGGGGGGACGCGTCGCGACCGTGGATTTTTCCGCGTTCATCGAGAGAATTTCAGCTGAATTGCGAATCTAACATACGGGTTTGGGCCTTTCAATACGACCTGAAACAAGTTTGCGGAATCGCAAACACTTGTACGAAAGGACAGTTCGATTCCCTCTCGCTCGACGCTTTTCCTTGCGCTGACTGTCCTCCCGGACAGTGTAGATTTGCGCGCACTCAGCTAATTGACACGTCACTCGGAACTTGCACCGCCTTCATGCTAGTGCTACGGTGAGGCTTACCTTTTCATCCGCTGAATTTCCAGGAGCGCGCAGCTCTCCAGAGAGCGGAAGTCAAACAGAGGTACGATCGGGTTTTAGCAACCCGTCGCGCGGCAGGAGTTTGCGTGGCGAATTGGATTGGCAGCGACCAGAAGCTCCCTCAGGGACGCCTGATTCTTGTGTCCTATGTTGTCGTGCTCGAAGTTATTCTGCTGTTGATTGGTTTCTGGAAACTGCAAATCATCCAATCCGGCCATTTCGCTGACCTCGCCGAAAAAAACCGCATCCGGACAATCCCCATCATCGCCCCGCGCGGCAAGATGCTGGACCGCTACGGTCGCGTCATCGTCGATAACTATCCGTCTTTCAGCATTCTGCTTTTGCGCGATGACCCTGCGCAAATCAAAAGAGACCTTCCTCAAATCACCAGCGGCCTGGACATTACAGCGCAGGATCTGGAACAGCAGCTAACCGAAGCGCGCGACGAGCCCAAATTTCAACCCATCGTGGTCAAGCCCGAAGCCTCGGATGCCGATCTCGCATTCGTCGAATCTCATCGAGCCGATCTGCCGGAGCTGGAACTAATGATGGTCCAGCGCCGGAAATATCCGCCTGACGATTTCCTCGCGCACGTAATCGGCTACGTCGGCGAAGTATCCCCTGAGCAATTGGCACAATCGGGAGGCGATCGCTACAAACCGGGAGACATCGTTGGAAAAGCGGGGCTCGAGCGCCAATACAACGACATTCTGACCGGCACCGACGGAATGCGCCGCATCATTGTCAACAGCGTCGGTAAGCCGGTTCGTACGCTCGACGACACCGAACCGATTCCCGGCAAACCAATTCAGTTAACCATTGATCTGGACATGCAGCGCGTTGTCGAAGAGGAGATGGCAGGCAAAGTCGGCGCCATGATCGCCATGAACCCGCAAAATGGCGAAATTCTCGCCATGGTCAGCCGCCCTGCTTTCGACCCCAATGACTTCGCCGTCCGCATTTCGCGAAAAGAATGGGTGGACCTGAACGATAACCCCAACAAACCGCTCCTCAATCGCGCAATTCAAGCGCAACTCGCCCCCGGTTCGGTTTTTAAGATTCTTGAGTCCGTCGCAATGCTCGAATCCGGCACTCCTCCGCCTGATTTCCATGTTTTTTGCCCTGGCTACGGAATGTTTTACGGCCAGATACGCCACGATTGGGAGCCCAAAGGACACGGCGAAGTTGACCTGCACAAAGCCATTGTGCATTCCTGCGACATTTTCTTTTACAACGTCGGTATGCGCTTGGGTATAGACAAGCTTTCTTATTACGCCAGCTCGCTTGGCTTGGGAAAGCTGACGGGAATCGATTTGCCATCCGAAGAGCCTGGGCTGGTGCCTTCAGAGGACTGGGAAGAGCGCGTCTACCATCACAAATGGTATCCCGGTTCGACAATCTCTTTGGCAATAGGCCAAGGCCCAATCGAAGTAACACCGATTCAACTGGTGCGCTCGATAAGTGGCATCGCCATGGGGGGCGTTTTCTATCAGCCGCATTTGCTCAAGGATTTTTCGCCAGTGAAAACAGTGCACTTCCCCATTTCTGAGAAAACTGTAGAGGAGGTCACCGACGGCATGTACGGTGTCGTCAACGAGGACGGCGGCACAGGCCACCTGCTCGGGTATCCGATTCTGGCGCAGGCGAAGCTACAGAACGTTCAGTTCTGCGGCAAGACTGGCACGGCGCAGACCATCAGCGCAAAAGGCCTTTTGCGGCTGACTGCCTCGGAGCGGCACAGCTTTGGGTATAACACCTGGTTCGTCGGCTTTGCACCGAAACAGAATCCCGAAATTGCTATCGTCGTCCTGGTACAAGATACTCACCTCGAAGCCGGTGGCGTGGCTGCGCCGCTCGCCGCGCGTTTTATTAAAGCCTATTTTGAAAAGAAGTACGGTCAACCCATTCAGGAACTGGAAGCGATGGCCAGCCCGGCGAAATCCGGGTCGCAATCCCAGGCATCCGATGCTGCACCGGCGGCGCGAAATCAATGAGAGAACAAGGACACAGCTTCGAGCTCGATTGGTGGCTCCTCTTCATCGTAATGATTATCTGCGTGGTCGGCCTGCTGGAAATCTACTCATCGACTCACAATAGCCCGCTGCACGGCATGCAATGGAAACAGTTGATCTGGATCGGCATCGGCTTCGCCGGAATGCTTGTTCTTTCGCGCATCGACTACGGCGCTTTGCTCGACCAAAGCCTTTTGCTGTACCTGCTCTCTCTCGGCGCTCTGGCGGTTGCTCTGGTCGTCGGCAACAAGCACTTTGGCGCCCGCCGCTGGATCGAGATCTGGGGAGTCGATTTACAGGTGTCAGAACTCGTAAAGTTGATTATAATTATCGTTCTGGCCCGCTACTTCAGTGAAGTGCGGACAGAACGATTGACGCTTGCAGATTTGGTGAAGATCGGTTTGCTCGTAGGCGTCCCAGCCGGCTTGATTTTGCTTCAGCCAGACTTGGGTACGGCGATGGTTCTTGTTCCAGTGGCGATTGCCGGAGCTTTTCTCGCCGGAATTGATTGGAAGCATGCGGCCGGCGTGCTCGCCTTGGGAGCCGTGGTTGCCGTGGCTGGATGGAACGGACACGTTCTCAAGCCATATCAGAAGCAGCGCTTGGCGACCTTCCTGAACCCGGAAAACAGCCCGCGCGGCGCCGGCTACCAGATCCTGCAATCGGAAATCGCTGTTGGTTCTGGTGGATTTTGGGGAACTGGCTTTAGCAAAGGCAGCCAGAACCAACTGGGCTTTGTGCCCGTTCGGTATTCGGATTTCATTCTGGCTGCGCTCGCGGAAGAGCAAGGCTTTTTTGGAGTGTTGATCACTCTGCTTCTATATCTGGCTTTACTGCTCCGCTTGATAGACAATGCCCAGAAAGCCAAAGACCGCGCGGGAATGTATCTCGTGATCGGTGTGGCTGCGATCTTCGCGTTTCAGGTGCTTGTAAACGCGGGAATGGTGATAGGGTACATGCCTGTAACCGGCATTCCTCTGCCATTCATGAGCTATGGTGGGTCGTCAACAATTTTTGGGTTTTTGGCTCTGGGCCTTGTGATGAACGTCAGAACCAAGCGGTTCGTCAACTAAGGCTCGGGCGGTATTCACCGGTTGCGCAATGCGCGCCGCAAATCATATTCAGGAGAATCAGGAACGCATCGGACCAGAGGCATTATGATCGAAAATCAAAAATCCCTCTCCTTCAGCCCGGCATCGCCGGAAGACTCGCGTGCCTTTGTGCACCGCGCGGCTGAGTTCCGATGCTCCGTGAGGAGTTTTCATGGCAAAGGAAATGGTGGTCTCAGCGAACCCGCACGAGACGCGGGTCGCTATACTCGAAGATGGACAGCTTTGTGAAATTTACGTTGAGCGCGAAAAAGAATTTGCATTAGTTGGCAGCATATACAAAGGACGGGTCACGCGCGTGCTTCCCGGCATGCAATCGTCCTTCGTCGATATCGGCCTCGATAGCGACGCTTTCCTCTACGTCAGCGACTTCCTTCAGGAAATCGATGACTTGGATCATGACGCTGACGACCGCGCCGTAAAAACTGCGCGGCCCTCAGAAGCTCAGGATCCCTCTGTTTCATCGGCTCCCGTGGTTACTCTGCCTGGAGAGACAATCGGCACGGCCAATCATGAGTCTGCTTCCGGCGAAAGCGAACAGCCGCAGACGAACGAATCGCCCAGTCCCGGGAATTTCAACAACAGGTCCTTCCCGCGCGGGTCGCGCCCGCATGGCGATCGCGGCTCCTTTGGCCGCAGAGGCGGGAGAGATCGCGGACGCGGAGGCCGCGGACGGCAAGGCCGCGGCGGAAGAGATCGCGGTCCCGGTGGCCGCGGTCGTTTCGGACGCGAATTGCCGCAATCCAAATATGCCTCCCACCGTCCATACGAACCGCCGTCGGAAGCTTCCGGTGAATCGTTTGAGCCGGTCCTGCTCCCCGGAGAATCGCTTTCTTCTGCGTCTTCTGCAAAACATTCAGGAACAGAACAGTCGCAATCAACTCTTGGCTCGGAGCAATCGAATCTTCCCTCGTCCTCATTCGCTCCTTACTCGAGCCCCATAGCCGAAGACCACCGGGGCGCTGACGAGGCCATTCGAAACTCCGATCCGTCGTCGGTCGGCGATTCCGCAATTGGCGACTCAGCATCGCTTCCAGGCGAATCGCTTTCGAACTCTCACATTTCCCAGAATCAGGCCGAAGAGCCGCCCGCATTCCGCCAGCCTCGTTTCCAACGAGACTCTCGTCCCCGTGATTTTGACCGGAACCGTGGTGATCGAGGCTATGGGCGCAACGAGCGTCGCGGAAAATACCGCCGCGAGACCGATACCCCGTCCGGCTGGATCACCAATCTTGAACCGCTTCCCGGCGAATCAATCGCCAAGGCAAAAACGGGAGAACCGCCACAATCAGCTTCGCATGCAGAAGCCGATGTCGAATCTTTTCCGACCCAAACTCATCGCGACGAAACGGATTTTGTTGATCGCGCAAATGCCAGTGAATCCTATTCCGAAACCTCTGGCTTCCACGCTGCACCAAAAGAAATAGAAGAACAGCAAGAAGCACAACTGGAAGAGCACCTCTCGGAAGCCACCGGCTATGTGCATCCTCCCGCCGATCTTTCAGAAGAAGAAGCCGCCGCATTGGCCGAACACGTCGCCGAAGTGCAACAAGAGGAAGCCGAGCGCGAAGCTGCCGAGCGCGCCGAAGCTGCTGCGGAATCTCTGCCGTATTCAGCGGAAACAGAAAGCTATTCCGCTGATGCCGAAACGCAGGAAGACGCCCAGGGAACCGCAGAAGATGAAGCTCCGGAATTCGGCGAGGCTCTTGATTCAGAGGAATCAGAGGAAGAAGACCCGGAAGAAAGCGATGCCTCGCACGAAGAAGTAGCCGAAGAAACTCTCGAGGATGAATCCCACGAGCCCGAGCACGTTTCTCTCGAAGAGGCCGAAGCTGCTGCCGCCAGCATTGAAGGCGCTGCGACAGGTCCACTCGATCAAATCGCGGCCAGTGGCGAAAACGAGGCTTTCACCGCGCCGGCGCAGGCTCGCGTGCGTTCCGACTTTCGTCCGCGCATGCAGCGTCCCATGCGCCGTGGAGGCCGTGATCGCGGTCGCGGAGGTCGCCGTCCGTTCCATCGTCACGCTCAACATCGCGGCCAGCCGCGCAGAAATCAGCTCATTTCCGAACTGCTGAAAGCCGGCCAGGAAATCATCGTCCAAATCGCTAAGGAACCTCTCGGCAAAAAAGGCGCTCGCATCACCAGTCACATTGCTCTTCCGGGACGCTTCCTCGTTTATATGCCCACGCTCGATCACACCGGCGTTTCACGCAAAATCGCTTCCGCCGAAGAGCGTTCGCGGCTGCGTCATCTTGTCAACGACGCCAAAGGCTCCGCGGGCGGCGGATTCATCGTCCGCACCGCGGCCTCCACCGCCTCACCCGACGAAGTTCGCGCCGACGTCGAATTCCTCACCAAGACTTGGTCCGAAATCAAAAGCAACTCCGAGCAGCGCAAAGCGCCTTCGCTTTTGCATCGCGACCTGAATCTCGTCGAACGTATCCTGCGCGATTTTCTGAGCTCCGACTACACGGCCATCTGGGTCGACACGGAAGAGGAGTACACGAAAATTCTCGAGTTCGTGAGCCATTTCCAGCCCGCGCTCGCGAACCGCGTGAAGTTATTCACCAAGCCCACACCCATTTTCGAGGAATTCGGAATTCAGCAGGAAATCGACAAGGGTTTGCGCCCGAAAGTTTGGCTGAAGTCCGGCGGCTACATCGTCATCAACCACACCGAAGCGCTCGTCGCCATCGACGTCAACACCGGCAAATTCGTCGGCCGCGGCTCCAATCGCCTCGAAGACACCATCGTTCGCACCAACATCGAGGCCGTCAAGGAAATCGTCCGGCAGATTCGCCTGCGCGATTTGGGCGGCATCATCATCATCGATTTCATCGACATGGAAGAGCGCCGCAATCGCGACAAAGTCATGGCCGCGCTCGAAGATGCGCTCAAAGCCGACCGCGCGCCTTCAAAAGTCTTGCGCTTCAACGAATTCGGCCTCGTCGCCATCACCCGCAAGCGCACCAAGCAGGCTCTTGAACGCACGCTCTGCCAGCCGTGTCCGTACTGCACCGGCTCCGGCATGGTGAAATCCGTTCCGACGCTCTGCTACGAGATTCAGTCCGAAGCGCGTAAAATGGCGCCGGAAATCGAAGCCGCCAGCCTCACGCTTCGCGTCCATCCGGAGATCGCCAAGGCGCTCAAGACCCGCGAATCATCGCTCATGGACGAGCTCGAGCAAGTCACGCACAAGAGCCTCATCATCCAGGCCGACCCCACCCTTCACTGGGAGCAGTACGACATTTACTGAGTGCGGGAGCTCCTACAGTTGCTGAGCACAGCCTGAGATTGTGTAACGCGGCGATACGGGCCGGCGGTTATCCGTCGGCCCGCGGTACTTCTCTGAAAACGGCGTTGGCGGTTAGATTAAACAGCTCTTCCCTGTCTACTTCCACGGTCGCCGAATCGCCCTCGTCTAGCCGCTGCCGGAAGTACGCCAATCCTGATATTCGGTTGTGAAGTAGGGAAACCAGCTCGGACATCTTCGCGCGACTTACGGACAGCGTGGGTGTGTTAAGCGGCTTCGATTCGAGACACATGTTGACGTACTCCAGTAGTTCCGGAATTCTTTCCATTTTGATTTCTCCTCCTTGCGCTGGGTTCGCGCGGTCATGCTTACAGAGAACCGGACTCGGAAACTTCTGGGGGCCTAAAGACAGATAGACATGGTGCTACAATTTCCGCCGGTATGGTATCTCGGCTATATCGCTGGCGAACCACCCTGCGACACATTCTTCCTCCTCAACTCTATCGCCGTTTATGGAATACAGGACTCTTGAGAAAAATCAAGGACTGTGAGGCCATCGGCGGCGAGCACGAGTGGTATAACATTAATGACCTGCGTAGCGGATGCTATCACTGTCGGGTCGAGCGAGAAGGCCAGCTCTGGAAGTAATCTCCGCCTATTGGAAACGATCTCCGTTGGAGCAGTGCGTCATTCTATAGCAGTTTCCCTTTTTCAACGATTCCTGCGCTTCGTTGATCCGGGCTTGCTCTTCTGCGTCAATCGCACCGCTCCTTTCAGCAAATCCCGCATTGCATCAGGATGCACCTTCGGCAGCCGCACCAGCACCCACGGATAATTCAAATAATGATCGGTGATGTAGTACGTCTCCGGCTCTGCGCGCATCATCTCTTCGCGTTCCTCAAACGTCGTGCCCACCACCAGCGACACGCCATCCTCTTTCAGCCTCGCGATCAATTTGCCGCGGATCTTGAACGCCGCCGTCCCGTACGACGTGCTTTCCTCCACGCCATCGAGCGCCAGCGCCATCTTGCGCACGTCCTTGAACGTCATCGCCATTCATTGAATCCGTATCGACCACTCGCCTTTGCCAGGACGATGCAAACGCCATTTCACTGTCATTCCGAGGAGCAGAGCGACGAGGAATTTGCATTTTTTCCTAAGGAAAATGCGAACTGCAGATTCCTCGCCTGCCTGCCGCAGGCTGCGCTCGGAATGACAATTAAGAAGCCTTTGCAGCAAGCCCCTAGGCTGCGAGGCTGGCAAATCTCCCGCCGCTACATCCTTATTCTAGTCTCCGATGCTCTGCAACTCCCTATGTTATGATGGTGAGTAATCCGAATTTATCCCAAGGGAGACTTTTTTGTCCGCACGAATACTCAGTGGTACGGTCATCCGCGATCAAATTTACGCAGAGCTCGCCCAGGAAATCGCCGAATTAAAATCGATCGGCGTCCGCCCGGGACTCGCTGCGGTTCTCGTCGGCGACGATCCTGCTTCCAAAATCTACGTCCGCAGCAAAATTGCCGCATGCGAGCAGCTCGGACTCGGCAACGTCCATCTGACGCCGCCCGCAAACACAACCACCGCCGAACTCCTCGCCATCGTCCGCGAACTCAACTCCCGCGACGACGTTGACGGTATCCTCGTCCAGCTTCCTCTCCCGCCGCAAATCGAAGCCAAAAAAATTCTCGAAGCCGTCGATCCTGCCAAGGACGTTGACGGCTTTCATCCCATCAATATCGGCCGGCTCGTCGAAGAGCGCCCCACCATGGTCGCCTGCACTCCGCTTGGCGTGATGGAAATTCTCCGCCGCAGCAAAATTCCCGTGGAAGGCGCCGACGCCGTGGTCATCGGCCGCAGCAACATTGTCGGCAAGCCCATGGCCCTTCTCCTGATGCACGCTGACGCCACGGTCACCGTTTGCCATTCCAAAACGCGCGACCTCCGCAAATTCACGCGCGAAGCCGATATTCTCATCGCCGCCGCCGGCCGCCCTGCCCTCGTTGTGCCTGAAGACGTCCGTCCCGGCGCCACAGTCATCGATGTGGGAACGACGCGCATCACCGATCCGCGTCAGGCCGAAAAAATCTTCGCGCACAATCCTGAGCGCCTCGAAAAATTCCGCAAGAATGGCTCCGCCGTCGTCGGCGACGTTCATCCTGACGTCGCGCGGGTCGCCGGAGCGCTCACGCCTGTTCCTGGAGGCGTCGGCCCGCTCACCATCGCCATGCTCATGAGCAATACCGTCAAGGCCGCGCGTCTCCGCCGAGGCCAGCGCACTCCCGAAGCCGTTACTTCTTCGCGTTAACCGCTGATGCTGACCGTTGGCCTCACCGGAGGAATCGCCAGCGGCAAATCCATCGTCGCGCGGATGCTCCAGCAAAACGGCTGCCACATCATCGAAGCCGACTTGGTCGCGCACAAATTCCTGAAGCCATCGAATCCCGTCGCGCAGCAGATTGTCGCGGAATTCGGCCCGCAGATTCTCGGAGCAAATGACGCAATCGACCGCGTCAAGCTCGGCGAGCTCGTGTTTGGAGATCCCGAAAAATTGGCGCGCCTCAATGCGCTTACCCATCCGCCTGTTTTGAAGGAAATCGCGCGTCAGCTCGCGCAAATCGCTCAGACAGATAGCTCATCGATTGCCGTCGTTGTCGCGGCTCTGCATATTGAGGCCAGCTATTACAAAGATTTTGACCGCCTCGCTCTCGCGTGGTGCACACGCGAACAGCAACTCGTGCGTTTGATGAATCGCGGAATAACGCGCGAACAGGCCGAGCGCCGCATCGTTTCACAAATGCCCCTCGACGAAAAACGCCAATTCGCCGATGACATCATCGACTGCTCGCGCACGATCGCCGACACGCAGCGCCAAACGCTCGAAATTCTCACTCGCTGGAAAGCGTTGCCGCCCGTCCACGATGCGTAAGCCTCGCGTTGATTACGGCCTTGATGCTCCGGGAGTTTTTCGCGGATTGCTGATCGGCGGCTTCGCTGCCGCCATCATCGGTTTCTTCGTCGTACGCTGGGCTTTGGCCCAGCACGTCGGTTTCGCGATTGGCTTGGCTTTTATGGTGCAAAATACTGGGATCGGCTGCTTGATCGGTGCCGCGTTGATGTTTGCCAGCAGCCGCTTCGGCAAATTTCACGTCCGCGATCGCTTGCTCGACGGGTTGAATCTGCGCGGTGACGAAACCATCCTCGACGTCGGTTGCGGCCACGGCCTCCTTCTGATCGGCGCTGCCAAGCGCCTTCCGCGCGGGCGCGCAGTTGGCATTGACTTGTGGTCCCAAGTCGATCAGGGCAACAATTCTCGCGAAGCCACTCTTCGGAATGCCGCTCTCGAGGAAGTCGCCGAACACGTCGAAGTCCGCGACGGCGACATGCGCAAGCTGCCTTTCGCCGAGGCCAATTTCGACGCCGCAGTCGCGAATTTTGCCATTCACAACATTCCCAGTCGCGAAGGGCGCCGCGAGGCAATTCGCGAAATCGTGCGTGTTCTCAAACCGGGTGGCCAGGTCGCCCTCTCCGATATGAAAAGCATCGGCCTCTATGCAGACGAGTTGCACAAATCGCGCATGGACAGCGTCAAAATATCCTGGCCAAGTTTTTGGACGTGGCCTCCCGCCCGCACAGTAACCGCTCGCAAGCCCTCTGCAACCGCGTGAGCACTACGAGCCGCCGTAACGAGCACCCAAAACGAAATTCCATTGTCATTCCGAGGAGCGAAGCGACGAGGAATCTGCATTGTCCTTGGAAAATATGCACCTGAAGATTCCTCGCTGCGCTCCGAATAACAGGTGGGAGACTTTCTGTGGGCCTACGCATTCCATTCCCGCCGAATGCGCTCGCGTTCCGCTTCGCTCATCGCAAACCAACCCTCCGCCACATCTCTAACGCGTTCGAGAGCCCGCTGCATCTCCGCGTGTTTCTCTTCCATCAGCTCGCTCGATGCATTTGCCGGAACATAGATCGTCGGCGCAACCACGGCAATCGCCCGCGAAAACAAGTGCGGTACCTGAAATAAATCCCACGATTTCTCGAATGTCAGCGCATGCTCTAGCCCGATGTGAAACAGAAAAATCGGCTGCCCCGTTTTTCGCGCCAGCATCACCGGCCCCGGCTTCGCCACGTAGCGCGGCCCGCGCGGCCCGTCAATGGTGAACGCCACATCGTTTCCTTCTTTCAATTTCTGCGCCATCACCACAAGGCCTTTCAATCCGCCCCGTGTAGAGCTCCCCTGTGCCGTTCCAAATCCCAATCGCTCGATGACTTTACGCGTCCATTGCCCGTCGAAATTCGTCGTGTTCATCACCACCACGCCGCGATTCCGCCACCACCACGTCGCCGAAAAAATCGACCGGTGCCAGAACGCTCCGATGAGATGCTCGCCTCGCGCGTAGGCGCGCTCTGCGTGCTGCCATCCAAGCACTTCGAGTCGAAGCGTCGGTCCAATGGTGCGTATCGCTGCCCACACAACCCACGCGATCACCGGAATTTGCATCCGCCGCCAGCGCGAAAGCTGCGGCAGCCGCGTGTCATAATGAACGCTAACGGATTTTTTCTGAGTTCCGATTGGTTCTGCGGCGGGTTCCTTCATCGGCGTATAGTATAACAATCGCAATGTCGCGCCTCAGGACACAGCCGCTGTGCAGTAAACCATTCCGGCTCGCGCGTTTTCTCGTCCACACAGCCGTAATTCTTATCTTCCTCGGACTCAATGCGGGAATTCGTGCCCAATCGCCGGCCGCACCCGCCAGCATTCTCGGCCAAGTCTTAGGCGATGACGTCTCCGTCATCGGCGCATCTCACCTGACCGCCGGTGAAGCAGGTCGTGCCATCGAATTCAGCAGCGGCGGCACAATTGTCGTCTTCTCCGGCAAGGCGCGCGTTGAATTTACCGGTGGCGGCGAACTGGATGTTTGTGGTCCAGCGAAATTCACGGTTTTATCCTCAGGCGAGGCTCTAACCGTGGCGCTCAGTTTCGGCCGCGTTCGTATCCGCTTCGATGCTGTGCGGCCAATCGCAATCTACATGCCTTTGGTCATCGCCAAGCCAATTCCACTCGGGGATCAGCCCCGCGATGCAACCGTTGGACTCACGAACACCGGCACCATGTGCGTCCTCGCAGCGAGGGGCGCCATTCGCCTTCAGAATCAGCTCAGCAGTGAATCCGCCATCGTCCCTCAGCCCAGCGAAGTCTTCGTTCCCGGCTCATCTTTCGCTTCTTTGCCTCCTGCTGTCGGCCAGTGCGATTGCGACTTCGATGAACCAGTCGCTCAACAATCAGCGCCTCAGGACGCCGCGCCGGCAGTTGCGAATCCGATTCCACGCGACAAAACTGCTCAGCCTTTCGACAATCCGACATCCGCGTCTCAAACTCCGCTAAACACTGCTCCTGCGTCAAAGCCAGCGCCGCCGCTCGTCATAAGCAACCAGCCGTCAACTCCGACCACTCTTCCTCCTATCGCCTATGACGCAAAGAGCGCCACAGAAACACCCGAGCCCATCAGCGTCGCCACGCTCCTGCTCGCCCAACAAACCGTCGTGCAGCCCGCATGGATTTTCCACGGAACTGTTGTTGATCCGCGAGCCGAGAGAAACGAAGTATTAAAGGAAGCGTCCGCCGCACAAAATTCCACTGCGCAGCCAAAACCAAAAAAACGCGGCTTCTGGTCAAAGCTCCATCACTTTCTTACCGGCTCTTCGTAGGCTTGTCAGGAGAAAAAATTCGCGAGGAACGAAACAGCGTCCGTTCTACATTCCTTCGTAATTCGGTCCACCCCCGCCCTCCGGAGGAACCCAATTCACAATCTGATACGGGTCGGCAATGTCGCACGTTTTGCAATGAACGCAGTT
>JASHRN010000139.1 GCA_030037335.1 Candidatus Acidiferrales bacterium
GATACCCGCTGCGCACCGCGCCTTCCATCGTCGAAGGCCATCCCGTGCACGTCCAATCGCCCGCAAGAAAAAATCCAGCCAAGTCCGTGCGTTGCGCTGGACGAAGGCTATCCGAGCCCGGCCGTGGCGAAAACGTCGCATGCACTTCCTTCACCACAGTCGCTTTGCGCACCTGCGCGCCGCGCGTCTTTGGCAGCACGTCGCACAATTCGCGAACACAAAGACCAATAATGTCCTGTCGGCTCTTTGGAATCAGATCGTACGACGCGCTGATCACAAGCTGAAGATATTGTCCGCTCTCGCTTCTATTTTCTTTCTCAGTGTCGCTCACCATGGCGTACAGCGCGCTTTTGTTGAAAATCCACTGCACTGTGTGATCCAACAACGTCAGAAACGGCAAATCGAGAACGCTTCTGTCGTACCACAAATGGACGCCCGTGATCGGCGAAGTCTGCAAGCATTTCATCTTCTGAAATGCGGTGCAATTCGCTTGTACCTCCTCGGACAAAAGCTCCAGCAGGGCATTATGTGGTACAGCCGCGATGCACGCATCCGCCTGCAGCTCCGATCCATCATCCAGCACAACCGATTCGAATTTTCCGTCCCTGAACCGAATCCTCCGAACTGTTGCGCGACTCTGAATCGCACCCGAGCGGCGCTCGATTCCGCGCCGGCATTCCTCGTAGAGCTCGCCCAGCGGCACGCACGGCACTCCCAAGACGTATCCTTCGCGATTCCGCAGGAATGCCTTCCAAAAAACATCAATGCCATAGCGCGCATCGGTAAGGTGCAACTCTTCATCCAGCGCGCTCACAAGCACTACGCGCCAGAATCGACGAATGGCCGCCTCCGTTTGCCCATTCTGCTGCAACCAATCCAGCATTGTCGTCCCATTCGCTACGCTCGCGCGCCCGCCAGAGCGCGCAATCCGCAGCAGTGCCCGTGCAATCGCCCTCTTGTCCCGCCATTCGAGCGCGCTGAGCCTCAAAAATGACCAGCTGGTGTGAAATGGCGGCGGCAAAAGCGAGCTGTGGATCGTACTAACACGGCCATGCTTATCCGCGAAAAATAACCTGTCGTAATGCCGGATTTTTCGCGCTGCGCCAGCTCGTTCGTAGAAATCCGCGAGATTCGTGCAGCAGCCCATCGTCACGTGCTGGCAATTGTCAATGTGGTTCCCATCCGGCAGCGCATAGGACGTGGCGCGCCCACCGAGATATGGCCTCTTTTCGAGCAATTGGACGCGGATTCCTGATTCAGCGAGCGCCGCTGCCGCTGAAAGGCCCGCCAGCCCGCCCCCGATCACGATCACTCTCTCGTAAGCCATCGCTCTCCTTGAACCACCCCAATCGCGCACGCAAAAGAATCCAAATCTTTTCCGTCGTTGACAGCCGCGCCGGCGCTCCGCTCAGAACATCCGCGCCGCGCTCTTCGATTTTTTCCAAAATCCCCGAATAAATCCGCGCCATAGCCCACAGCGCCGCGCGGCTATCCTCGCTCACCAGAGGCAGGAGCTTCCAGCCTTCGCGATAGAACTCCATCGCCCGGTCGATTTCGTAACGCACAAGCGCGATAGAATTCTGGCCCACTTTGCCGTCCTTAAATTCTCGCGCGTCCACGCCAAATTTCGTCAAGTCTTCGTGCGGAAGGTACGTTCTCCCCATCGCGTAATCGCCTCGCACGTCACGAAGAATATTCGTGAGCTGGAAAGCAATTCCCATTCTCTCCGCGAGCTCGGGACAGCGCGGATCCGCAAAGCCAAACACGTAAAGGCAGCACAGCCCGACCGCTCCTGCTACGTGATAGCAGTACTTCCTCAGGTCTTCAAATGTTTCATACGATGAAACGGTGAGGTCCATCTCAGCGCCGGTAATCAAATCGTGCAAGCAGCGTGGCGGGATTCCAAAGCGCTGCACCGTATCGCGAAGTGCCATCCAAACAGGATCATCCGTCGCACCGCCGGTGAGCGTGCGATCCATTTCCGTCCGAAGACAGCCAAGCCCTTTCCGCTTCTCTTCCATCGTTCCCGGCTCGTCTGAAATGTCATCTGCGTGACGCATAAAAGCATAAAGCGCGCAAAGTGCGTCGCGCTTTGCACCGGGAAGCAGCACAAAGCCGTAGTAAAAATTGCGAGCCGCCGTCCGTGCTATTTTGCGGCAATGAAGGTAGGCAGCAGCAACTGCAGGATCAGGCATGTCGGCCGGCGAGTGAAGCGTTTCCGGGCTTCTGGCCGTCGTCATTATGGAAATGAAACGAGTTTGCAATCCGCGAAATCATCGCGCGTCCCAGCAATCGCGCCTGCACGCGGCGGTCAAGCGCGGGCCGCGCGTTCAGCGTATCGTAGCCCATCGCCTCAATCGCGTCGAGCACCGCGCCACCACCTCGCGTGAATAGCTCTACGTCCACGCGAAACTCTCGTGCTACGCTCGCTGCGAGCGGCGCGCCTTCTGCAAACAGCTTCCGTGTGCGCGCGATCAAGTCTTTCATCAAACCCACGTAGTGCTCACTGAATTTTCGGCCGGTAATATCGCTCTCGCTTACTCCGTGGCTCGCGGCAATGTCCAGCGGAATGTAAATGCGCCCCTTTTCGAGATCCCGCCCCACATCTTGCCAGAAATTCGCAAGCTGCAACGCCGTGCATGTTGCGTCGGAGAGTGCCTGCCGCTCATCGTCGCCATAACCCATCAGATAAAGCACAAGCCGCCCAACCGGATTCGCTGAATACTTGCAATAACCAATCACGTCGTCCCACGTAGGATAGCGATGGACAGTCTGGTCCTGCCGGAAGGCAATCAGCAAATCGCGAAACGGTTCGATGGGAATATTCAGCGCCCGCGCTGTTGCGCCCACCGCAATCAGCACCGGATGCGTCGCTTTGCCTTGATACGCGCGCTGCACTTCCTCATCCCACTCATTCAAAAATTCGGTTGCCCGCTTTGAATCAGCCACTTCGTCGCCCAGATCATCAGCCCAGCGGCAGTACGCATATACGTTGTAAAAATGCTGATGCAGGCGCGAAGGCAGGAGCCACGATACTACGCGGAAATTCTCATAATGATGCGTAGCCAGCCAGCGGGTGTACTCCTCAGCTTCGGTAAGCGTGCAGCCATCGGGAGGCAAATGCTTCGCGATTTCCAGTTCGTTTCGTCCGAGCATCGCGTCCGTCAGGCCCAGGGATTTACCGCAGTTTTCAGGTCGCTGTGACCGTTCTTCATGTCCTGAAACGCGCGCGGCAGTTCGGCAAGCGGAATTTCGCCGGTGACGAAGTCGCTCGAGCGCACGTCTCCGCGCGCGATCGTATCCAGCGCCTCTCGGATGAAGCGCGGTGTGTGATGGAATGTCGCCTTAATCGTCACTTCAGAATAGTGCAGCAACGCCGGATCAAATTGCACCTGGGAACCCTGCGGGCAGCCGCCGAACAAATTCACTCTTCCGCCTTTCCTGACCATCTGCATGGCCCATTGCCACGTCGCCGCCGAACCCACCGCTTCGATCACAGCGTCGGCTCCGCGTCCGCCCTCCGTCAGGTCCCGAACCATCGTGACGGGCGACTCCATGCTCGACACATCAAAGGCCGCGTAGGCTCCCAGCCGTTCCGCCAAGTCAATCTGACTCTTCCGCTTTCCCAGCGCAATCACGCGTATCTCCCTCGCGGAAAGAGCACGAACAAATTTCAGTCCGATTGGCCCGCATCCCACGACTACCGCGGTATCACCGGGCCGAATCTGCGTCTCATGAATTCCCCGCAGCACGCACGCGAGCGGCTCAGCCATCGCGGCATCGCGAAAGCTGACGTTCTCCGGAATTTCCAGCAGGTTCTTTTTCACGATGCGCGCGGGAATCCTCGCGTATTCCGCATACGCGCCGTTATTGAAGAGCAAATCATCGCAAAGATTCGGCTGATCTTTTCGGCAGTACAGACACGCGTCGCAAGGCGCTGAATTCGACGGTACAACGCGCATGCCCGCGCGAATCTCGCTGCTTACACCGGGCCCAACTTCCTCCACTACTCCCGCTAGTTCGTGGCCAAAAATCGCTGGAGGCTGGATCATTCGCGGATGCGAACCTTGCCTCCATACCTTCAAGTCCGTCCCGCACGTCAGCGCCACCTGCACGCGCATCAGAATCTCGCCTTCGCCGAGCTGCGGAATACCGACTCGTTCGATTCTCAAATCTTCGCGGCCGTAAAGGACAGCGGCCGTCATCACTCCGCCGGAACCTTTACTGGAACCCGCCGCTATTTCACCTGTGTAGGTCTTCATCGCCATTGTTCAGAAATCTTCAAGAATGTGAAATGATCACCTTCAAAGTATCTGCATTCGGCTTGGCGGCAAGCTCCAGTGCTTCCGCAATTCTTTCCGTCGAAAACCGATGCGACACAAGCTCCGCCAGCGGCAACCGCCGTTGAAACACGATTCCAGCATACTCCTCTTGTTCCGTTATGGACGCGCTATAGCTTCCCAGAATTTCCTTTTCCTCAATGCCCACTGCCGCCGCCGGAAATTCAATCTTCAGAACTGGATCGTTATGCGCAAAAAGCATCACGCGTCCGCCCGCGCGCATCATCGCCAGCGCGTCAGTCACCAGCTGCGGATGCGGCGCCGCCAAAAGAACAACATCTGCCCCGCGCCCGTTTGTCCGCTGCCGAACTTCTGCAGCCACATCATCCGATGCCGGATCGAATGATGCGGTTGCGCCCAGGCGAAGGCTTGCCGCTCGCCGCGCGGCCAGCGGATCCGTCGTAACCACTGCTGCGCCTTTCAGCTTGCAAAGTCCCGTCAGCAGCATGCCAATCGGTCCCTGCCCAATCACAACGGCGAACTCCCCCGCAGCGACTCTCGCCTTCCACACTGCCTTCGCCGCCGTATTCACCGGCTCAATGAACGTGGCTTCTTCAAACGTAATTCCGGGCGGAATCGCCAGCATTCCCCTATCGACAATCCATGGCATCGCACGAACGTACTGCGCAAATCCCCCGCCATTCGGCGTAAAACCAGCCGTCAGCCCTACTTTTTTGTACTGCGCGCACTGCGAGAAAAGCTTCCGCTCGCAGTAAAAGCATTTCTCGCACGGAACATGGTGAAAGCTCACCACGCGGTCACCCGGCTTGAATTTCCGTACCCCGCGGCCCGTTTCCACAACTGTTCCCGCAAGTTCGTGCCCGAAAATCTGCGGAGCATCAACAAAACCGTGTGCGATCTTCTTTATGTCTGTCCCGCAAATTCCGCACGCCGCCACGCGAAAGAGCACTTCCCCATCGCTAATCTCCGGAATAGGAACTTCCTCGCACACCACCGCTCCTGCGCCGCGATAGACGCCTGCCAGCATCGTCTTTTTTCTAGCGCGCCGCCCCGGATCGCTTCCCACAATCGTCGTCGAACTCATCCTCTTTTCGCCTCAGCCATTTCGCCCGTTCTCAAATCATCTCGCGCGGCCAATGCGGAAACGTACCGATCCAGAAAATTCGCCAGGTTCGTCGCCGCGGACTTGCTCTGCCGCTCTAGCCGCATCACCGCCACCAATTTCTGCGGGCTTCGAGCCAGAGCGCGAGCCGCTTTCCCCTTGCTGACGTTGCCCGTCTCGTCGAGCAACTCCGAAAAATTCATCGGCAAATCCTCATCCGCTGCATCGCTGATCGCTCGAATAGCGATTGCCGGAATCCCTTTCGCTGTCGCTTCTGATGCGACTGCGAAACTCTCCATCTCGACTGCTTCGGCCATCTTTCCCAGCCTGCTTTTTCCTTCAGCAGTAAGAACCATTGTTGAAGAAGTTAGCAGCCGCTCGATGACAACCGCGCCGCATTTCTCCGCCTGCCTCATCAAGCCGCCGTCTGCCACAACCGTTCGCCCGCTCTCCAATTCCATGATATCGCGCGGCATGCAGACCTGCCCAACCTCACGCTCGCGCCTCAAGCTGCCTGCCAGCCCCGCCGAGATACAAGTGTCGGGCCGCCATTGCTCCAGCGCCGCGCGCGTCACATTCGTTGCGCGAACACCCCCAACGCCCGTGAGGGCGACCCGCACCTGAGCCTCGCCAAAATTCGCCTCGTAGAGCGCCAAATCGCAGTGCGTCACCTTGGCAAATGTCCGCACACGCCGCCACGGACCAAATTCCATACCCAACGCAAATGTAATCAGGAATTTCAATTTTGCGCCTCAAGCAGCAGAGGCCCGGGTGACCTGAACTCGCTGTGGAGTCCCTGCATAACCATTTTCGCGGTACCAATTCACCGCGCGCTCAAGCGCCGCCTCAACCGGCGTTGAATCATATCCCAGCTCTCTGCGCGCCCTTGCATCATTCACAAACATCTTATGCCGCGCGATGCGAACTCCTTCCACCGGAATCCGCGGCTCGCGTCCCCGCGCGCGAGAAAACGCCGCATCGGCGTACGCAGCCATAAGCGCCACGCCATGTGGGATCTGCCGCGTGGGAGCCGCCAGGCCAGTAATTCTTCCGAGCGTATCCAGCAGTTCTTTCAGCGTCATGTTCTTTCCGCCCAGCAAATAACGCTCGCCAATTTTCCCGCGCTCCGCTGCAAGCAGATGCCCGCGCGCTGCATCTTCTACAGCAACAAAATTCAGCCCTGTGTCCACATACGCAGGCATGCGCCCGAGCAAAAAATCCAAAATAATGCGTCCCGTGGGTGTCGGCTTCCAATCGCCCGGCCCAACCGGCGTCGTGGGATTCACGATGACAACCGGCAAACCCTCATGCGCAGCGCGCAGCGCTTCCTGCTCGGCCAGCAGCTTCGATTTCTTGTAATTCCCAACCATCTCATCTACTGAAGCGCGATTGCTTTCATCCGGCAAAGTCGACCCGCGCGGAACTGCAATCGTCGCTACCGTGCTGGTGTAAACAAATCGCTCCACCCGCGCACGCAGCGCCGCCGCCAGCAGGTTTTTTGTTCCCGTTACATTGTTTTCGTAGATTTCCTGCGGATGCTTGGCCCAAAGCCGGTAATCGGCGGCAACATGATAGACGCGACGAACTCCGCGCAATGCCCGGTCGAGCGAAGCTTCATCTCGAAGATCGCCTTCCGCCCATTCAACACTGACGCCATCGAGCGTTTGCCGACGGCTGTTCGCTCGCACGAGCACGCGCACCGATTCACACGCAGCGGCCAATTGCCGCGCAACATGCGACCCGACAAACCCAGTCGCGCCGGTTACAAGCGTGGTCATAAAATGCGGAAAGCTTCGTTATTGTGGGAGCTCTGATCGAGAGGCAAGCTCATCGGTTTGGAATTGAATCCGTTCGAATGGCCGTTTCCATTACCAGCGCCATTTGACGTCTTCGCGCCCCTACGTCCGCCCATCCTGCCGGAGACCTGCCATTGCAGCATCTTCCACGTGTCGCCGAACTTGCTGTTCCCGCCCAGCACCGCCGATGCTTCGTAGCCCGACTGCACCATGCAGTTCTCGCATCGCGGGTCGCGCCCGTAGCCGTACTTCTCCCACGGCGTATTGTTAATCAAATCGCCGAACGTCTTATGATGCTCGTCCGTCATTAAATAGCACGGTCCCTTCCAGCCTCGCGGATTGTAAGTAGGATTCCCCCACGCTGTGCACATCAACTCGCGCTCGCCACGCAAAAATTCCATATAAATCGGAGACGTGATCACATTGAACTGCTCCAGCAGCTTGCTCGCGCGCCGGAATTTCTCGTTCACATCCTGCCGCGACATAAAAATGTCTTTCGTCTGCACCGACGCATACGAATACGCCGGCGAAAGCATGTTTCCGTCCACACCCAGCGTCCGCAGATACGCGAACAGTTCCGCGATCTCCTCCACGTCCGTCTCCTTGTAAACGGTCGTGTTCGAGCAGACCAGGAATCCTGCCGCTTTTGCTGCTTTGATTCCCGCAATCGCCTCGCGGAATACTCCGTCTCGCTCCACGCACAAATCATGCGTCTTCTCGAGCCCGTCCAGGTGCACGTTGAAAAAGAACCGCGACGTGGGAGTGAACTCATGCAGCCGCTTACGAATGAACATTCCATTTGTGCACAGATAAATATTCTTCTTTCGCGCCAGAATCTCCTTCACGAGCCTTCCAATTTCGGGATAAATCAATGGCTCGCCGCCGCAAATCGAAACAATCGGCGCGCCGCAATCCTCCAGCGCCGCGATGCACTGCTCCACGGTCAACAGTTCGTTAATGGTCGGCTTATACTCGCGAATGCGCCCGCATCCTGTGCACGTTAGATTGCACGCATGCAGAGGCTCAAGCATCATCACCAGCGGGAACTTTTTTTCGCCCCGAATCGTCTTTGCCGCCAGATATTTTGTCAGATTGGCGGTCAAGCTCAGCGGAAACCTCATCGTTTACCCCCGTCCGTTTCGGTACTTGATCTGATTCGGATCCACTTGAAAACTTCGCGGCATTATTTTTACTCCGTCCTTCATATTGCGATAGCGGGCCAGCGCATACAATGGAAAAGAATTCCTGTAAAGATGATACTTTAGATAGAACACGCAGGGAAATCCCGTTCCCGTGAATTCGTCTTCACTCCACGACCCGTCCTCGTTCTGATGTTGTTCCAGCCATTCGATGCCGCGCGTCACCGCCGCGTCATCTGGGCCGACTGTGGCAAGCAATCCAATCAGTCCCCACGCCGTCTGCGAAGCCGTGCTCTCACCAATTCCCTTGAGTTTCGGATCCTCATATGACCTGCACGATTCGCCCCATCCGCCATCCGCATTCTGAACGCTCTTCAGCCACTGCGTTGCTCGCTGGCATTCCGGCGAATGATTGCAGTGAATCGCCTCCATCGCTCGTAAGACGCCACTCGTTCCATATACGTAATTCACGCCCCAGCGCCCGTACCACGCGCCTTCTGCTGTTTGCGTGCGGCGCAAATAGGCAAGCGCCTTCTGAATCGCCGCATGTGACGCTGGCCAGCCAAAAATTCCCAGACATTCGATGGTTCGTGCCGTCACGTCCGCCGAAGACGGATCAATCATTGCATTGTGATCCGCAAATGGAATATTCGTCAGCAGGGCCTTGTCATTGTCTCGGTCAAACGCTCCCCATCCCCCATCGCGGTTCTGCATGCTCAAAAGCCACGCCAATCCTCGCTTCGCGGATTGCTCAAAGCCCTCCGCGTCGCTGCCATTCGCACGCTCGAGCGCCATCAGAATAAAGGCTGTGTCGTCCACGTCCGGAAAAAAATCATTGCGAAACTCAAATGCCCATCCTCCGGGCTCCGCGTCTTTGTTTTTGATTTGCCAGTCGCCCGGCCCGAGAATCTGATGATCAATCAGCCATTCCGCCGCGCGCTGCAGCGCCGGATGCGACCCGGCCACTCCAGCCTCCTCAAGGGATACCATCGCGATCGCCGTATCCCACAGCGGCGAGATACACGGCTGCATCCGCAGCGTGTTGTCTTTCTGCTCCTCGATCTCATAGGCGTTGATCCAGCGCAACTCGCGATGCACCAGCGGATCATCGAATCTTTTGCCGAGCGCCAGCATGGCATAAATCGAATTGGCCATCGCCGGAATAATCGTCGCCAGCCCTTCGCTTCGCTCCATGTGCTCGAAGAGCCATCGCTCCGCTTCAGCCAACGCCCGCCGGCGAAGCGGTTTCCACGGCAACCGCTCATGCCACTTCAGCGCTTTGTCGATTGTGAGAAACAAATTGCGCCACGAAAAAATTTTCTTGTTCCAGGCAAACGCAATTTTCGCGTTCTTCCTGTCCAAAAACAGCTCATCCACGTTCTCGCACTGTGCGATCCGCCACTCCGGCCGTACCGCATAAATAATTGAAAGCGGCACAATAATCGCACGCGTCCACGACGACATCTCATATAAATTCACCGGCGCCCATCCTGGCAGCAGGATGAGTTCCGGAGGAATCGCCGGCGCCATGTCCCAGCCAACCGCTCCAACCATTGCCAGATAAAATCTCACGTAGGAGTTGGCGCGCTCGACTCCCCCAAGCTCGTGAATCTTTTTTCGCGCACGCTCCATGTGCGCCGCGCTCGGCAAATCTCCCGCCAGCTTCAGCGCAAAATACGCCTTCACGCACGTATTCAGTTCCGCCGGGCCTTGAGGATAGATGTTCCATCCGCCATCGGCGCGCTGCTTTTTTCGAATGTAATTAGCGAATTTCCGCACACGCGCGTTCTGCCCATCCTGAAGAACGTGGTGCAACAAAATGCAGTCGGATTCGAGCGTTGTGTCCGCTTCCAGTTCGCCCCACCAATATCCATCGGAAGCTTGCAGCGACAGCAAGTGTCGCACCGCACGCTGCACGACTGTGTCCAGGTGAGAATCGGCAATCCCAGCAGGAACGCGAGCCCTCTTGGTGGCCGCGCCCGCCGTCTGATTTTCCTGCATTCCTAGGCTTTCTGGTGTCATCCCCGACTCTTTCAACCCAAACCTACTTCACCCTTAACCCGCTGTACCATACCGCAACAACCAGAAAGCGAGAGCGCCCTCAATCTCACGTTATTTCCCTAAGACACTCATTATCAGGGCTTTACATCCGCCGGTCAACACAAAAGTGCAGTTCACTTGCACTCGTAAACCTAACGAACTGCTACGCTTATCGTATGGCGCAGATCGGGTATTCCCCTCGCCGCACTCCTAACCGCATCTCTATTTCACCCGCTCTTCAAGCCGCTTCAGCCTCTCTGCTAGCTCTGGCAGGCGCTCGAAAAACGCATATTGCCTCTTAAACCTTTCCAGCGGCCGTGCCGGTGTACCCCACACCGTCTGTCCAGCCCGGATCTTCTTGCCTGTCGGTATACCTGCCTGCGCGCCCACAATGCTACCGCTCTCGATTCTGCAATGATCGGCCACCCCTACTTGTCCGCCGATAACAACATGATCTCCAATTTCGCAACTCCCCGAAATTCCTGTCTGCGCCGCAATCACTGTATGTTCTCCGATGCTCACGTTGTGCGCCACATGCACCATATTATCCAGCTTCACGCCGCGCCCAATCCGCGTCCGCCCCAGCGAACCCCGCGCAATCGTTGCATTGCTTCCTATTTCCACATCGTCCTCAATTTCCAAATTTCCTGCCTGCGGAAATTTTCGGTATCTGCCCTCGTCATAGACGTACCCGAATCCATCGCAGCCGATCACCGCCCCGGAATGCACCCTCACCCGATCGCCTAATTTCGCATCGGCATACAGAGTCACTCGCGGAAATATCCGGCACGAATCTCCAATTTGCGCGTTTCGTCCAATGAAACAGAAAGCTCCAATCTGCGTCTTCACTCCAACAACCGCATTCGCTTCAATCACAGCGTAAGGTCCCACCGCTACTCCCGTCCCCAGTTTCGCTGACGCATCAATCAACGCTGTCGCATGAATGCCCCGTGCGATTGTCTCCTCTTCCAGCAAGTGTTCCGCCGCCTTCACAAACGCCAACTTTGGCTGCTTTACCGCAATCGTCGTTTTATTCCTCAACCGCATCCCTTCCGCAACAATCGCGCACCGCGCCCGCGATGCCTCTGCGCGTTCCTTGTGCTTCGGAGCTTCCACGTAAATCAGATCCTCTTCTCGAGCTTCTTCCGGCGCGGCGATCCCCGCAATCCAAATGTCGCCATCTCCATCAAGTTTCGCGTTCAAAATCCCGGCGAGTTCCTCAGCCTTCATTTTTTTCATTAGCGTCTCCTGCTCTAGAAACAGCTCGCGGCAAACTTAATGGGAATACAGCGGCGGCTCGCCCGCCGGGCGGTTTTTCCATCGCTTATGCACCCACAGCCATTCGTCCGGATGCGCGCGAATGTGTTCCTCGATCACTCGATTGCACCGCGCTGCATTTTCGTGATCGTCCGCGGCTTCATCGCTCGAATGCTGCATGTCAACAGCCAGCTCAAATCCCAACCGGTACTTATGAACTTCCGCGTCCCATGACAAAAACCCCGGCACCACCGCCGCGCCCGTATGCCGCGCCATCCGCACGAGCCCTGTCGTCGTCGCCGCCGGAATTCCAAAAAAATTCACGAACACGCCTTCATCCACCGACGTATTTTGATCCGCTAACACTCCCACTGTTCCGCCTTCATGCAATACTCGTAGCGCTGCCCGCGCCGCATTGTTCTTCTCGATCGGCCGATTCCCCGATAGGCATCGATACGAATCAACCAGCCGGTTCACGCGCTCATTGTCAACCGCTCGCGCCAAAAATGACAGCGGATACCCATAGAGCGCCTGCGCAAACGGCGCAAGTTCCCACGCGCTCATGTGCCCCGTCAGGAAAATCACGCCCTTGCCCCGTTCTCGCGCCTTCTCAAAATTCTCAAATCCATCTACCGTGACGATCTCGCCGATATTTTCCTTGGACAACTTGGGAAATCTCGCAAATTCCGCCGCCATCCATCCCAAATTGCGCGTCATTCCTCGAATCACTTCCCGCCGCCTCGCGTCCGTCCATTCCGGAAACGCCAGCCGCAAATTCTCCATCGCAACTCGCCGCAATCGGGGCAGGCACAACAGCAGTGCTATTGCAACCATCGCCGCAAACGACCGCGCGGCCCGCCGCGGCAACATCCCCAAAAATCTCAGAATCGTCCATACGGCGGCATACTCGCACCATTCGCGCATCGCGCGTCATTCTGGCACACTCGTTTTCCGCGAGCCAGTCCGCATGTAGCCTCGCGCGCATCTCTGATACACTTCCGCGCCGTGGCCGAAACTCAACCCGCTTCCACTCATCGCATCCTTGCCGCGCTCCTCGTCGGCATCGTTCTGGCAATTTGTCTTTTTGCTGGACTCGCGTCGGTGGGCTTAATCGGCCCCGATGAGCCTCGCTACGCCTGGATCGCTCAGCACATGGCCTCAACCGGCGACTGGCTCACCCCGCGTCTTTACGGCCAGCCTTGGTTCGAAAAACCGATCCTCTACTATTGGTCCGCCGCCGTCGCCTTCAAGTTCATACCTTCACCCGAATGTGCCGCGCGGCTGCCTTCTGCTTTCGCTGCGCTCATCGCAGCTCTTTCCGCCGCCGCACTCGCCTTCTGGCGCTATGGACGCCGGACTGCTCGCGCCACGCTACTGATTTTCTCCACATCTATCGGCGTAATCGCCTTCGCCCGCACCGCCGGCCCGGACATGCTCTTCACCGCGGCTCTCTCCCTCGCTCTCGTTTCCGCTGTTTGCATCCTCGAGAAAAATAGTGCATTCCCCGTTGATCCTTTGCGGCGCAAGCCAAACGACACATTCGATTTGATTCTCCTCGGCGTCTGGCTCGCTGTCGCCACGCTTGCAAAAGGCCCCGCCGCGCTCATCCTCGCCGGCGGCAGCGTCCTCTTGTGGGCGGTTACAACCCAAAATCTCCGCCGCGCGTTTCGCATGCTCCATCCGCTCGCCATTCTCTCGTTCGCTATCGTCGCGCTTCCCTGGTATCTGCTCTGCGCGCGCGCCAATCCCAGCTTCTTCCACGTCTTCTTCATCGAACACAATCTCCAGCGCTACCTCACTCCTATATTTCAGCATCGCCAGCCATTCTGGTTTTTTACACCGATTGTTGTACTGGGCTTCCTGCCGTGGTCAGCCCTCTTTTTCAACATAAGCTATGACGCTTTCCGCATTTTCCGCGATCATTCCTGGCGCGCTTCTCCGGGCCTCTTTATCGCCTGCTGGGCCATTTCCCCATTTATCTTTTTCAGTTTTTCGCAGTCGAAGCTTCCGGAATACATTCTGCCCATTTTCCCGCCCCTCGCCATCTTGCTCGCGCATTCTTTCGTCTACGCCGTCGACCACGCGCCGCGCCGCGCTCAATGGATGGGAGTCGCCACTGGCGCAATGTGGGTTGTTCTCGGCATCGCAGGTGCAATTGGTTTTCATCGTCTGCCGGCATACGCGCCTTTTTTGCGCCACGAAATCAATCAGCTTGCGCTCGCTTCTCTGCTCATTGGCATCGCCGCCGGATTCATCATCGAACTGCTCAGCCTCTGGCGCAAATTCTGGCTCGTTCTTGCCTTCTCCGCAGTCATCTCCGCAACCGTGGTACTCACCGCCGGAATCAGCATTCTCCCCCGCCTCGATCCGCTCCTTTCGGCAAGGCCTCTCGCTCGTGACATTCAGTCTGCGCTCCCTGCAAACTCCGCACTCTATTCTGTGGGCCAAATCAACCGCGATTGCGATTACGGTCTGCGCTTTTATCTGCATCGCGATTCATTTTCGCCCTTCAATCCGACTCTTCCTGGCGAGACCTCCGTCCTGCTCAGCTCCGGCGGAGACATGCAGCTCAACGACATGGGCATAATTCACCGCAAAATTGTCGCTCGCTTCTTGCCTTATTGTTGGGTGGAACTCGTCGAGCCGAAAACCGCGCCCTGAAGGCGCGCGCTACTGCGCGGGTTGTCCTGATGGCGGAAGATTCTGAAGAAAAAAACTCACAATGTGATCCTCATACGCCCGTCGCCCTTCATCGCTCATTTCCGCGTACGTCAGCTGATCCACCAGTTGAGTCTTCGGCGGCGGAGCAATCTGGAACATCCGCAGCGTCGATTCTTCCAACTCCGGCCTGTCTGCCGATTCAATGAACAGCTTCGGGATACTCTGTAGACGCGACAGCGAAGCCCGCGCCGGCGGCACCATCCGATACTGGTAATTCAGCATTCGAAAACCAAACAGGCAAAACGTCTTCACCAGCGGCAGTCCGCCCAGCCCCGTATGCCCCACCTGCACCAGCAGAAAATCTGACGGTTGATCATAGACTGAGTCCAGGGCAATAGATTCGATCTTTGGCTCCTGCCCCGCCGCCGCCAGCGCCGCATACGCGCCCAGGTCCGTTCCCCACACACCGAACCGCGTATTGTCGATATCGTCGCGTTGCTCCAGCCCATGAATTGCCGCCAGAAGCTGCTGTGTCTCTCCGTACCCGAGCGCCGTTCTTCCGGGAATCGATCCATGCCCCGCGAAATCAAATAGAAAAACATTGAACTGATGCTCCTGCAGCGCCGTCACCAGCGTCAACACATCCGCTCGCTGCGAGCCGTATCCATGACACAGCACAATCGTCGGCGCACGCATCAATCCGGGGAAAAACCATCCTTCCCGCGTCCCTTGCCCGGGAATTTCGAATTTGTACGTCGTCGGATGCCCCATCAGCAGCGAAACATCCACATTCGCGGGGCTCCTCGGCGGAGATACGATCTGGTACAACAAATATCCAGAGATTGTTGCTACCGCCAGAAACAGGAATAGCGCCAGCGCAAGAAGCATTCCGCCAATGCGCATAACTCGCGCCAACGCGTGCTGAAGGCTCGTCTTAAAACTCATGGAAGACCCTGCATTTTCTTCATTTCGCCGCGCAGTTTAACATGATTCCCTGAATCACCTTCGCGAGCGCTCCTTTCGGTTAGTAACTGTTAATTCGCACTCCCCCAAACATCCAGGCATCGCACAACCTTGTCTGGACAATCGCTTCCGCACACATTGTCCGCGCACCCGCCCAAAGCTATAATCGACGGAATCGAGGTCAACTCGACGAGCTATGCAGATTCTCGATCTGCGGCAAGTTAATTCCCGCGCTCTGCAGCCCCTGTTTCAGGAGGAGGCCGTTCACTGGCGCAAGGAGCTCTACTGGGACTATCGTCCTTCGCAGCAGCTCATTCGCAAGTTCATCGACTCGCATTCCCTCGCGGGCTACGTTGCAATGGAAGGCAAACAGCCGCTCGGCTACGGCTTTTACGTTTTTGAAGATCAGAAGGGCCTGATCGGCGGCCTTTGCGCCGCGCCTGGCCCGAACCAAATCGAAATCAGCAAGAAAATCCTGCTCGAAATGTTTGAAGCTCTCCGCGCTACGCCTTTCATCGAACGCATCGAAGCACAGCTCATGCCCTATGGCGACGCACTCGATTCCGTTCTTCGGGAACAGAAATTCCGCCTGCGCCGCCGGCAATTCATGCTTCTCGAACCCTCCAACTGCCCACCCCTCTCAACCCAGAATGGCCTTCGCATCGAGCCATGGAGTGACAAATGCCTCG
>JASHRN010000140.1 GCA_030037335.1 Candidatus Acidiferrales bacterium
CAAGATAAAACGGAACTACAGATTCCCTGCCTGGCTGCTACGGCGGGCAAGCGGCAGGCAGGCTCGTCGTCCGATAAGGAAATCGTGACTCCTCGGAATGACAATGATTCTAATTGCTACTCGTGGCGGAGTGCGGTGAGGGGATCGACTTCTGTGGCGCGAAGGGCGGGGAAGTAACAGGCGGCGAGCGCGACGGCGGCGAGGAGAAGCGCGACGGCCGTATACGTGAGCGGGTCTTCAGGTCGGACACCAAAAAGCATCGTGGAGATTAAGCGCGTGAGCGCCAGTGCTCCGGCGATGCCGAGCGCGAGTCCGACGAAGATGACGATCATGCCGCGTCCGATGACGAGAGCGAAGATCCTGCGCGGCTGGGCGCCAAGAGCCATGCGAATGCCGATCTCCTGCGTGCGCTGTTTCACCCAGTAGGAAATGCTGCCGTAAATTCCCACCGCTGCGAGCAAAAGAGCAATAAACGCGAACGCGCCAAGAAGCCAGGCGTTGAATTTGCGCTGAGACTCGTGAGCCGAGAGGATGGAGCTGACACGCGCGAAATCATCGACGAGGAGATTCTTGTCGACGGAGTTAACTTGATCTTTGATTCCCACGAGCAATGTTTTTGAATCACCGGATGCGCGGACGACGATGTCATCGTTGAAATAACCTGAGTCCGCGAAATAGGCCATGATTCCGGGCGATTTTTCGAGGCCCTCTTGATGAACGTCTCCGACGACTCCAACGATAGTGAACCAAGGGCTTGGGAAATTCGGATCGTTGAACTTGAACTGCTTGCCGATTGGGTCGTCGTTTGGCCAGTAGCGGCGGGCCATGGTTTCGTTAATGATGGCCGCCGGGTGCTCGTTTCGGGCAACCTGAATAGCGGCCTGCTCTGTGCTTTGAGCGGCATCGGCATCTGTGAAAACGCGTCCGCGTAGAAGAGGGATGCCCATGGTGCGAAAGAAATCCGTTGAGGCATCGCCATTGATCACGAGCAGCGTTTGGCCTGTGGCCGTCGCACGTCCCTCGATGAGGAACGGAGTTTTGAACATTTCGTCAGGAAATAGAACATCGGTGGCCGAGCCGACGGCGCTCACGCCGGGCAGCGCGCGGACGCGATTCATGATTTCGATGAAGCGCGTATTCGCATCTGCGGCAGTGCCCTTTGTTGGCGGCCAATACAAACGGAAACTGTAGACGTTTTCGGCGTCGAAGCCGGGATTGACCGAGAAAATTTGCCAGAGGCTGCGCATGAGCAGGCCCGAGCCGGCGAGGAGGATGAAAGCGAGCGCGACTTCGGCGACGATGAGGATTTTTCGGATGAGCTGCGCGCCGGGGGAAGCGGAGCCCGAGCTTGTTTCCTTGAGAACGCGGTTCAAGTCGAGGCGCGAGGCGGAGAATGCAGGGAGAATCGCGCAGATGAGTGCGGTGAACGCCGCGACCGCGACCGTGTAAAGCAGCACGTGCGCATCGAGAATGCTGCCGCCCAGCCTCGCGATATCGGGATTGAATTTCGAGACGAGCGCGACGGTCCAGTAAGCGAGAAAGAGGCCAGCAGCAGCGCCAATCGCGGCGAGCAAAAGGCTTTCGGCGAGAAATTGGCAGACGACGCGGCTGCGCGTGGCGCCGAGAGAGAAACGCACGGCAATTTCTTTTTGGCGGCTGGCGGCGCGGGCCATCATGAGGTTGGCGGCGTTCACGCAGGCGATCAGAAGAACTCCGAAAATTGCAGCCCAGAGTACGAGCAAGCCCTGGCTGACCCTTTGCGAGAGTTGCTCACGGAGAGGCACGACGCGAATGCCGATGCCAGCGTCGTCTTTGGGATATTGCGCGGCGAGACGCGCGGCGATGGTGTCCATTTCGGACTGCGCCTGCGCCCACGTGACTCCGGCGTTCAGGCGGCCAACGACTCCCATATTGGGATACTGGCGCATGTCGAATTTTCCAGGGATGATTTGCTGGCGAGGCACCCAGATTTGCGTGCCCAGCGGAAACGAGAAACCCGGAGGCATGATGCCGACTACGATGTCGCCCTGGTTGTCGCTGGAGTCGAGATGCTGTCCAATGGCGTGCGGATTGCCGGCAAAGCGCGATTTCCAGAAAGCAAAGCTAATGATGACGACGTTCGTGTGGACGCGCTGCGAGTCGTCTGAGATAAAGGTGCGGCCGAGAACGGGATTTACGCCGAGGACAGAAAAGAAATTCGTGGAGACTAACGCGCTGGGAATGCGTTCCGAGCCGTTTGGGCCGCCGAGCATTGCGGCAGTTCCGCTTCCATTCAGGATTTCGCTGGCGAACATGATGAAGGCCATATCTTCAAAACTTCGGGATTGGGCGCGCCAGTCGGCGTAATTGGGATAAGAGACAGCGCCTTCGGATTCGCCGGTGCGCTTGTTGTTCTGCCAAAGAAACGCGAGGCGTTCGGCGTGCGGATAAGGAAGCGCTCGAAAGAAGGCGGCGTTGGCCAAGCCGAAGACGGCAGTGTTCGCGCCAATGCCAATGGCAAGGACGGCGACGATCAGGAACGAATAGCCGGGATTGCGAAGGGCGGAGCGCCAGGCGAGTTGTAAATCGCGCCAGAACATGGCTGCCGTTCTATTGATGCGAGCAGAGTGGCACAGAGTTGAATGCGAAACGAGAGGAAATTCGGAGATTTGCGAAAGAGTCAAGAAAGAGGAGGTATTCGCAGCAGAGCATGACGGAGAAAAAGCCCACGCTCGGAAAGCAAGCATGGCGCACGCGAAAGTGCTATTACGGTTTTGCAGCGAAGCGTAGATCGCGCGCTATCAAGCGCATGCGTTCACGCCTGCAATCGAGGGTGAGATCGACCTCCCGCCTGTATTTCTTGGGAGGAGGGACACCTTGGAGCGACCGTTTGAAATTCTGTGCAGAGTTGGCAGCAGCGTTTTCCAGTGAGTCGTCCCTCGACCTTTGTCCATCAATCACGAGAAGCCGATGTTCTAGTTGATCAGTCCACGCTTCGGCGGTGGCAATCGATTCCAGTAACTCGGCCCATTGCAGGAGACCATGCGTCTCTGTTCGAAACTCGTGACGGCGGACGGCGTAAGGCTTGGGCCAAAACCTCCGTGCGACTTGAACACGGAGCAGGCTAAATAGAACACCAGCACCAGCGCCAATGAGAGCACTCCAATACCATTTCATGCCGTAAAGCGCGAGCAAAACTGCCACCAGCAAGAACGTAGAAAGGCAACCAATACCTCGTCCTCTGGGATAAAAGACAGGCTCGATGATTTCGTGACAGTTCGGACAACTGAACGGGCGCCAAAGCAAGATGTCCCGTCCAGCGAGAGTCGTCTGACACGCAGGACACTTATATTCGTCGGAGGGCTTTTCGTTGTTCATGCGCGGAGGAATCTTAGCAGATGCTGCATGACCAGAGACAAATGGACGCGAACCTAAGGCCGACCTACCAAATGTAAACAGATTACGCGGTTTGGCAGCAGGAGCGGCCGGGGCGGCAGGCGTCGAGGGCGACGAACTGGCCGTCGGGGCCAATGGGACGCTGCGTGCGCGAGCACCAGAACGGGCCGGCGTTGCGGGCTTCGGAGGCGTCTTCGTCCTGCTGATAGAAGAGTTTTTTGGAACGGACGGAGCGGCAGATCTGGCCGGTGGAGATGAGGGCGTTGAGGCTGGGCTCGGTCGATTTCAGCATGATGTGGACTCCTTCCAAACCGGAATTCGAAAAGGCCAACAGCAGATTCCTCGTCGTCCCACAAAAAGCGCGGGACTCGCTCGGAATGACACCCAAAACCAAAACGACAAAAACTAGGCCGAGGCTGCGGCGGAGCGGCTGCCCACAGCGGCGAGCAGGGCGCGTTTGACGGCGACGCGCACGAGCTGGACTT
>JASHRN010000141.1 GCA_030037335.1 Candidatus Acidiferrales bacterium
TTGGGCTGGCCGATTTGGACGAGTTGCCGAGCCTGAAGGAATTTGAGCAACTCGCGCAAGCCGCACTCGGGGGCGATGATGGAATTGCTCCGAGCGAGCCGGAGGAAGCGCCTACAGAGGAGGGAGGTTTGGCGAGCGCAAATCCTGCCGCCGAATCTTCCGCAACTGTTGAAGTCGAGCAGGGAATCGCGCCTGCGCCTCCGCTCGTCGAAAGCGTGGCGGCAGGCGTCCAAAATGCCGAAGCCGAAAAGTCCGATTCTGCGCCGATTGAGAACGCCCTGCCCGAAACGAAGGCCGCGACCTCACACGGCTAACGCGGAAATGGGCGATGCCGGGAAGCCTTCAGCGAATTTCCTACTTAGTCGGGCACGACCCGATCGTAATCCTGGGATTTGTTCTCATTGGCGCCGCGGGATTTCTGTTCATCCACGTTCAAGTAAAAATGTCCAGGGCCGGATACGAAACGTATGTTTGGAGCGCAAGGAAGTGGGATACCCCTACTGAATATCTTAGGGTGCGCGCCAAACACGGCTGGTCTCCCTGGCCGGTATATTTGATTGGGCCGTGCATGCTCTTTGGTCTTCTAGCGTTGATATTTGGTTTAATCCATCTCTAAGGTCGACGAGCACGTTTGTTCCTGATGACTGAGCCGACGCCAGCTGCGGGCAAGATTGCCGTTGTCGACTACGATCCACGTTGGCCGGACGTTTTTGCGCGCGAGGCGGAGCGCATTCGCGCGGCGCTTGGCGAGCGTGCGCTGCGGATCGAACACGCCGGTTCGACGGCTGTTTCCGGCCTTGCGGCAAAACCCGTGATCGACATTGTTCTCGTTGTGGCGGACTCGCACGACGAATCCGGCTACGCGCCGGCGTTGGAGGCTGCGGGGTATCTGCTTTGCATTCGCGAGCAGGAATGGTACGAGCATCGGATGTTCAAAGGGTCGCAGCCAGAGGCAAATTTGCACGTGTTCTCGCGGGGATGTCCTGAAATTGATCGCATGCTGATTTTTCGGGATTGGCTGCGGGCCAACGGCGGCGACCGCGATCTTTACGCGCGCACAAAACGTGAGTTGAGCCAGCGGCGGTGGGAGCGCGTCCAAGACTACGCCGATGCGAAGACGGCGATTGTCGCGCAAATCATGGCGCGGGCACTCGCTGCGAAAAAATAACGAGGCAGTCAGGCGTCGAGGATACATCGCGTCCGGCTGCGGCAGGCAGGCGCAAGTCAGCGCGAAAAGGAAGGAAATCAAGGCGTCGTTCTGTGGCCGAGCTAAGGCTCGGCCTTCTAAAGGTGCGCTGTAGGGTCGCTATTTTCGCGGAGCGTTCAGGCCTGTGAGGAAAATGCTCCTGGCGGAGATGTTGTAGCCGGGAGTGCATCTAAAAGCATCACGTCAAGGGAATATAAAGAAAAAGCAGGTCCCTCACCGCCATCCTGCAAGAACAGCAGGCTGGGTTCGGGATGACACCTTAAAACCAAAACCGCTCCAACCCAAAACGCGTCGGCTGCGTTGCCATTCCGTTGAGTCCCGGTGTCATTCTACTTGCCTGCTGGCTCTGACGCAGCAAGGAGGAACGAAGGAAACTGGCCCTCCTTGGCCGTGCGAGAGACCTCTTGCTGCTTTCATATGTATCATCCCGTATAGGATCGCCGTTCGCGGTGAGCGTTTGGCGGCTTTCTGCTAAGATTCATTCGCGGCATTTCCTATGCAAGAGCGGCTGCAAAAAATAATTGCGCGAGCAGGAGTGGCTTCGCGGCGGCACGCGGAGGAGCTGATCTCGTCGGGCCAAGTTGCGGTGAACGGCAAAATTGTGACGGAACTTGGCACGAAAGCCGATGCGGAGCGCGACCACATTCGCGTGTCGGGAAAATTGCTGCGCATCGGTTCGAGCGAAAGCGAAACGAAGGTCTACATTGCGCTGCACAAGCCGGACGGGGTTGTATCGACGCTGCGCGATCCCGAAGGCCGCAAAACGATCGCGGATTTTTTACATGGAGTGCATGGGCGCGTTTTTCCCGTTGGACGGCTCGAATATCACGCATCGGGGTTGATGCTTCTGACCAACGACGGCGAACTCGCGAATCGCATAATGCGCGCGCATGGGCTTAAGCAGGAGTATCTTTGCAAAATCGATGGCGCGCTCACTGCGAGTGAAATTCGCGAAGTTGAGCGTCGCGGAAATGCGAAGTTGCAGCGCGCCAAGGGCATGCCGGTGGGCTGGTGGCAGGTGAAGACGAGCGGCACAAGCAAAGAGGACTTCCGCAAGGTGGTGATCGCGGCGGGGCATCACGTGGATAAGCTGCGTCGCATCGCTATTGCCAATATCGAGCTCGGGCCGCTTCCGTCCGGCCGGTACCGGCACGTCTCGCGCGAAGAAATTTCCTCGCTCGAACATTTCCTCGCGAAATCCGCACGTAGGGAGCAGGCGTCATAGATAGTCTGCAAGGAGGTCGGATGCATAGGTCAGCCCGTTTTGGGATCGTTCTAGCGGCGTTTGTCGCTCTACTTGTGACCCAGGACGTCAGTAGCCTGCAACGGAAAAAAGCAAGGCCGCCAACCACCAAGGACATGGTCGGAGTCTGGGTCGGCTTTGACAGCGACGGGCTCACTTTCAGCAGGCTCGATCTTCGAAGTGGCTCGACGGGCTTCTTTGCTCGTGTTTCTCCAGCCGACACGACCCTGCACAGCGAAGGTGTCCACGTGTGGCGGATAACGAGATGGAGCCTCAATGGCGGGCGCATGGAAATTCATATGTTTCCGGTCTCAAACGCGTACCCGGTTGCATACGTGAGGGGTCAGATCGCTTTTGGGGCTCTCGCGCTAACTATCGGCGGCACGGAGAACGGAGGTTGGAAAGAGCACCCTCTCCTGCAATCGGAATCACGCATGCTGACTTCCAATCAGGAGACGCGGACAGCAATCGAGGCAATTCAGAAATGAGAGACTCCACTGTCGGGACAACGCCAAATGGCTGAAAACTTCGCTGTTGACGCGATCGGCGAACTTTTGAAGGCGGCGCGGACAATTGCGGTCGTCGGACTTTCTTCGGATCCGATGCGGCCGAGCTATGGCGTGGCGGAGTACATGCAGCGCGCGGGCTACAAAATTATTCCGGTGAATCCGAACGAGAGGGAAGTGCTGGGTGAGCGCGCCGTCCAAAGGTTGGAGGACATTCGCGAGAAAGTTGATATTGTAGACGTTTTCCGGCGGGCGGAATTTGTTCCCGAAGTTGCGGAGAGCGCCATCGCGATGGGAGCGAGGGCGCTGTGGCTGCAAGAAGGCGTGGTCCATGAAGAAGCCGCGAAGCGCGCGCGCGAGGCTGGACTTTTTGTGGTGATGGACCGCTGCATTTTGAAAGAGCATGCGAAGCGATTCCGATGAGCCAAAAGATTGGTGGTGAGCGGATGAAGACAGGGCGAAAGATGCAGAGAAAGTTGCGGGGAATTATTCTGGTTGGCGTGTGTGCGTTTTTGTGCGGAGTGGCCGGCGCGCAAGTGGAGCAAAATGCCAAGGCCGAGGGCAGCCGCTGGTGGAAAGACGTCAGTTTCCTCGCCAGCGACGATTTGCAGGGCCGGATGACGGGAAGCGGCGGCTATCAGGCAGCGGCGGGATACGTTGCGGGAAAATTCAAAGACGAAGGGTTGAAACCCGCGGGAACCGTGGGATTTTTTCAGCCGGTGAAATTCAAGAGCCTGGAACTCGACGAGGCGTATTCGTCGGTGGAGTTGGTTGAGGGAACCAAGACCACTCCGCTTACTTTGGGCAAGGAGATTATTTTGTCTCCAGCGGGCGATGCAGCGCCGGAAGTGAATGCTCAGGCGGTTTTCGTTGGCTATGGAATTTCCGCGCCGGAAGCGAACTATGACGATTTTGCAGGAGTCGATTTGCACGGGAAAATCGCGGTGTATCTCGCGGGCGGGCCGGATTCCATCAAAGATCCGCTGCGAGCGCACGAAGAATCTTCGAGCGAGCGCTGGAAAGCGATGAAAGCTGCCGGAGCAATCGGGATGGCGGTGATCTTCAATACAGCGAATCAGGAAATCCCATGGGAACGAATTGCGGGGAACCGGCACAAAGCCTCGCTCGAATTGGCGGATGCGAGCTTGCGCCGCGATCAAGGCAAGCAAATTTCCATGGCGATCAATCCGCAATATGCGGATGAATTTCTGGCGGGATCGGGACACACATTGGCAGAGATTATCGCGGACGCGAAAGTGCAAAAGCCGCTTCCTAAATTTCCTCTGGCGATCAACATTCACGCGAAGATCAAAGTGACAGAAACGGATGTGGAGGCTCCCAACGTTGTGGGTGAATTGCAAGGGTCGGACCCAGAGCTGAAGAAGCAGTTCGTGATTGTGAGCGCACATCTGGACCATTTGGGGATCGGCGCTCCGGTGAATGGAGACGACATTTACAACGGAGCGATGGACAACGCGGCAGGCGTGGCGGCGCTGATTCAAATCGCGCACGATTTTCGCAAATCCGAGAATAAACCAAAGCGCTCGGTGATTTTTCTGGCGCTGTGCGGCGAAGAGGAAGGCGAATTAGGCTCGTGGTATTTCGCCAATCATCCGACGGTTCCGTTCAAGGCGATTGCCGCAGACATAAACATGGACATGTTTCTGCCGCTTTTCCCGCTGCAATATTTGCAGGTGCAGGGACTGGATGAGTCGACGCTCGGCGATGACATTCGCGCGGCTGGCATGGCGGATGGCGTGAACGTTATCGAAGACGAGCAGCCGGAGGCGAATCGCTTCATCCGCAGCGACCAGTACAGTTTCGTGCAAAAGGGAATTCCGGCGCTGGCGTTCAAGTTTGGGTATGCGAAAGGCTCGCCGCAGGAAAAAGTCTTCAACGATTGGGTGCACACGCATTACCATGAGCCTTCTGATGACACGAGCCAGCATGCGGATCAGGAAGCCGCGGGGAAATTTTGCCATTTAATTTATATGCTGACGGACCGCGTGGCGGATGATGCGGCGCGGCCGACCTGGGAGCCAACGAGTTTCTTCCGCAGATTTGCTCAGCAGTGACGAGAAGGCTACCGCAGCGGGTACAGTTCGATGTGATCTGAGCCCGGCTCAGCGACGGCGATGAGGCGCGCGTCGGGCGAAACCGCAAACGAGCCGAAAATCAAGTCGTGGAGGATCGGAGTCGGATTCCCATCGGGAATGGAAATCCACACCAAATCGTTGGCCTGCTTTTCCGAGCCGCGCTTCAGCAAAATGCGATTATTGTCCGGCCCCCACGCAAACGTGCCATAGGCGCAGTGAACGGTGGTGGGAGTCTGCGGATGCGAGAGATCGCGGACTTCAAGAGTATCGCCGTCAACGAAATAGGCAACTTTGTTGCCGGAAGGCGAAAGTGTGAGCTGGCCAAGATAGGCGGGCACGTCGGCGAGCGGGGTATCGGTTTGATGAATCAGGTCGAGGCGCACGAGCTTGATGGGCCCGTCAAAATTTTTGTCAGGTTCAATCGCTATGGCGCTGCTGTGAGCAGGATCCCACGCGACGGCGGTGAAGAGATGCCCTTTGAAAATGACCTCGCCTTTGCCTTGCGCCGGATGGGTGAGGCCGATTTGGAAAAGCAGGTCGGATTCATCGGAGGGAAGCAGATAGGCCACGGTCTGGTCATCAGCGAGCCAGTTCGCCTGGACTGCGTTTTCGATGACGCTGGTTTTGGTTCCGACGACGGGGATTTCCTTGCCGTTGATATCCATTAAATCGACGAGCTTGCTCTCCTGGGTATTCTCGTCGGGGCCGCTGACTTCGAGGATGGTCATCTGCAAAGTCATCAGCTTGCCGCTGGGAGAAAAGGCTATGCGGCGAATCGAGAAACTGAAAGGAATGGTGGTCTGGACGAGCCTCACACCGTCGACAATTTCGCGGCGCTTTTTGTTGTCAGACGTGAGGGTCCAGACGTTGTCGCGTTCAATGGTGTATTTCTTGAAGCCGAGCTGGTGAAAGACAGCACAGGCGGTCAAGCCGTCGGAAGAGATTGCGTAGGCGCGACAGTCGAGATTCATCAGAGCGAGCGGCTTCTCTTGCGCGTGCGCAAGGGGGACGGAGACAAGCACAAGGAAAAATGCGGCTGCGCAAAGCGCAAGGTGCTGCAATTTCTGAGGAAAGCATCCAAGCCCGCCAGCAGTTCGTTGCAAGGGCCTTTCAATTATCCTTCCGAGAGTGGCGAGGAACCTGCAGTTCGCGATGTGAAAAATGCAGATTCCCGCCACGGCGGGCAAGCCTCGTCGCTCTGCTCCTCGGAATGACAGTGAAATGGTGTTTTGCAGTGGCCCGCTTGCACCCAATTTCATCGTTTCGAATCCTTCACGTTTTGTCCTTTTTCCGGCGTGCTTTCTGCCGGTTTTGATTGGATGCGGCGAATCTCTTCGAGGCGCTGGCGAATGCGCTGTTCGAGGCCTTGATCGGTCGGATGGTAATAGATGCGGTCGGCGAGGCTTTCGGGCAGGCATCGCATGTTGGTGACTTTCTCGTTTGCGTTGTGGGCGTATTGATAACCCTTGCCGTAGCCGAGGTGTCCCATGAGGCTGGTGACGGCGTTGCGGAGATGAAGCGGGACGGGTTCGGCGATGGTGCTTTGGAGATCTGCGTGAACGGCGCCGAATGCGGTGTAGACGGCATTGGATTTGGGCGCGAGGGAGAGATAGACGGCGGCTTCGGCGAGAGCGAGATGCCCTTCGGGCACGCCGAGAAAATCGAAAGCGTTCATCGCAGCGATGGTGATGGGAAGAGCATTGGGATCGGCGAGGCCGATGTCTTCGCTGGCCATGCGCACCATGCGGCGCGCGAGGTACAGAGGGTCTTCGCCGGATTCAAGCATGCGCGCGAGCCAGTAAAGGGCGGCATCGGGATCGGAGTTGCGCACGGACTTGTGCAGCGCGGAAATGAGATTGAAATGCTCTTCGCCGGCTTTGTCGTAGGGCAGGAGCTTGCGCTGCAAAACGTCTTCGAGGCGCTCGCGGGTGACGATGCGTTTGCCATTTGCGTTGGGCTCGGAACCGAGCACAACGGCCTCAAGCGTGTTGTAGGCGGCGCGTGCGTCGCCGTTTGCGATTTGCGCGATGCGCTCGAGGACTTCGGCGGGGATTTCGATGTTTTCGTTTCCGAGGCCACGCTGCTTGTCGGCGAGCGCACGCTCTAAGAGCGAGAGAATCTGCTCGCTCGAAAGCGCCTGCAAAACGTAAACCTTCATGCGGGAGAGCAGGGGCGCAATGACTTCGAAGGAGGGGTTTTCGGTGGTTGCGCCGATCAGCAGGATAGTTCCTGCTTCGACGAACGGCAAAAAAGCGTCCTGCTGCGCTTTGTTGAAGCGGTGGATTTCGTCGACGAAAACAACTGTGCGGCGGCCGTAACGGCGGGCGCCTTCGGCGGCGTTCATCACCTGCTTGATTTCCTTGATGCCCGACATCACGGCGCTGAAAGGAATGAATTCGGAGCGCGTGGTTTTCGCGATCAGGCGTGCGAGGGTGGTTTTGCCGCAGCCGGTAGGGCCCCAAAGCAGCATGGAGACGATTTCGTCGTGTTCGATTTGAATACGCAGCGGCTTGCCCGGCGCGAGAAGGCTTTCCTGGCCGAGCACTTCGTCGAGCGTGCGCGGGCGCATGCGGTCGGCGAGCGGACGCGAAGCCTGCTGCTCGTCTTCCTCTGGCTGGAGAGAACGGAAAAGGCTCATGAAATTTTCATGCACTCACACATTGATTTACACATTGGGACTTACACATTGATGCGGCGCTGGCGCGCGGCTTCGTACAAAATGAGCGATGCGGCTACGGCTGCGTTCAAGGATTCCACCGGTTCAGCAAGTTGGATGCGAACTTGCGCGTCGGCGCTGCGTTCGAGTTCCGGCGGAAGGCCCGCGCCTTCGTTGCCGATGAGGAGCGCAAAGGGCGCGCGAAGATTGAGTTCGTCGGGGCGCTTCGCCGTGGGATTTTGCGAAGACGAAGCGGAGAGAATTTGCAGGCCGGAAACGCGAAGTTGCGCGAGCGCGATGGGTGCGGCGAGGTCCGCAAGAATGGGCAAGCGCAGCGACGAACCTGCCGAGGCGCGAAGGGCTTTTGGCGAATAGGGATGGGCTGTGCCGCGCGTAGCGATGATGCCTGACGCGCCGAAGGCTTCGGCGGAACGAAGAATCGCGCCGACGTTTCCGGGGTTTTGCGCTGCGACGAGCACGACGACGAGCGAGTCGGCTGCGCGCAACAAATTGTCGAGCGTGTATTCAGGAGCGCGAGCCAGCGCAGCGATTCCTTGCGGCGAATCGGTGTCGGCGACGGAGGCGAAGAGCTTGTCGCTGGTGCGGAGGATGCGTGTGGAAGAATCGAGTTTGGATTGCAGTTGGGTCAGTTGCGCTTCAGCAGAGTTGCTGGCGAGAAGCGCTTCGATTTTCAGTCCGGAGCGGATGGCCTCGGTAACAAGATGAATGCCTTCGAGGGCGATGCAGCCGTCTTCAGGTCGCGAGCTGCGAAGCGCGGCGCGAAAAGTTTTCAGCCATTGATTCTCGCGCGAGGTGATTTGCATAGATGCGGCTGCGCCTGGGCGAGGGGACGCGGTTTTCGATGGCGGAATTCGAGTCGGAGCAGCCATTGCGTCGAGCGTAGCAGAGAGCGCGGCGATTCACCAAGCGGCACGAGTCGCGTCGAGAGCTCGCGACGGAGTCAGGAAAGCGCTACGCCCATTGGCCTTTCGCTTGCGCGAGATACAACGGATTGCCGTCAGGGTCGGTGAAATTCGTGAAGAGGATTTGGCCATCATCGCGCACCGGGCCCGGCAAATTTCACACCCTGCGTTTTCATTTGTTCCACGCGATCGCGAATCGAATCCTTCACTTCAATTCCCAATTGGATTGAGCCTTTTACGCCGGCAGGGTTCTCGGCGGACGCCGGATGAAGTCCAAGCGTTGCGCCATCCGTTTTGAGTTGGGCCCAGTCGTTGCCGTAGCGCGCTTCGATTTTGCAGTCGAGGACATCACTGTAGAATTTCACCGAGCGATCCATGTCCGCGACGAAGATGGTAGTGATCATGGGAGTCCTCCGTGGAAGGTGAGCGAAAGGGTACACCCATAATGGACTACGAAGCAAAGCCTCCGCCGCGGATGCCCGGGGTGCGGCGACCTGGCAAGTGCGTATCCTTGTCATCATGAGATGCCAGAATATGCACTATGATGTTTCTATAACACTGCAGCAATGGTAGAATGCCGCAGCGACGGAGGGTAGCGGAATGGCTGCAGAGAGTTCGATGGAGCTAGAAGCTGTCAAGCGACTGCTGATATTGCTGCTGCTTAAGCTTAGCGCGACATCACAAGAAATAGGAGCGGCTCTTGGGACGGATTCTTCCGTGATTCGAAAAATGATGCCGATCAAGAGCGTAAAGAAAATTGAGACTGGCAGCCTCAAGTAGAGGGGTGTTGAATGCCAAGAGATTCAAAAGAGAAAAACGGCCAAGCTTTACCGAGTTTAGCCCTTGTGTTTGGCTATATCGCTGTAAAGGACCTTCAAAGACTTGAAGATCGTGTTCGAGTGCTGGCGCGCCTCGGTTATGGAAATCAAGAAATTGCGGCAATTTGCGGCACAACACCAATGACTGTGGCTGTGAAGAAATCAGCCTTGAAGCGAAAGAAGCATGAGGGAGCAAAATGAAATCCGGTGATGGCGAGAAAAATAGTTCTACTAAGCTGATGCTTGCTTATCTCTGTATCGCCACAGAGAAGGAAGC
>JASHRN010000018.1 GCA_030037335.1 Candidatus Acidiferrales bacterium
ATTGCTCCCATACACTTTCGAGGCACTTCTCGAGAGCCGGTGAAAGTATGGCGTTGCTGGCGCTGGCGACAGAGCCCGCACCACGCTCTGCGGGCGGTACGACCGATGTACTGTTCGGTGTACCGGCCATTGTTCGCGTTGCAGGAGGCGGTGCTTGCGGTGACTGAGTACTTGGCTTTACCGGAGCCACAGATGCAGCCCGGACAGGAGCCGGCGCCATAGGCAGAGGCGTGCTTGCCGCGGGAACCGATGGAGCCGGCGCGGGTGCTCGATTCGGCAATGTAACCAATTTGGGCTTTACTGGAACAGGAGCGGTTTTCTCCGCGGTTGGCTCGGCTGAACGCCTGTCAGCAATCGGTGCTTGTCTAATCGCCGCCTGCGCGGTTCTTGATGTTTCTGCCGGGCCAGTCGCGGATACTTTGACTTCAGCGGTGGGAATTCCCAGCGCACGCTCTACAGCCGACCGGATCGCGAGGAGCTGCTCGAAAGTCCGATTCGCCGATTCTGCCGCATAATCGGAAGAGATGGGCTGCCGCCAAGCGAGCGAAATCTCCCGCAGATGCGAAATCGCCTCCTGTTGACTCAGCCCCGCCGTGCGACAGTCAACCGTGGAAATCCCCCGGCGTTCGAGTTCGGTTAGCCCTTCACGGATCGCGCGCAGGTCTGCATGTAGCAGCCGGAAAAACGAACGGCGCACCAGAAAATTGAATCGTGTGAACGCCACTAGAGCCGCCGGATCGTAAAACATGAAACCCGCCGCGTCCTTCAATTCACGTCCTTTCTCCAAAAGCCTTCCCGCGAAGACTTCGCGTAACCCGCAGCACTCTTTCATGGCGTCTAATACTTGGTTGAGCGGACCGCACCATTCAAGTTCCGTAGCATCGGCGTCCGCCAAAACGCCCTGTAGCACCTGCGCCACATCGGCCAGCGTAATTTCGCACGCATACAGGTCTTCCGGAGCGCATAGGGCGAAATAGGTCGCCAACAGCAAATCGATATTGTCCCGATCGGTCGCCGATTTTTCCTTGTGCCGAAGTAATCGCAGAATCAGCGCTCGCAGGCTCTCCGGACGCACATCCTTCAAAGAGTGCAAGAGTTGCCGCAGTTGATTTGTCCGTATCTGCGTATCCATCTCATCGAGCCAGCGGATAACTTGCTCGAAAAGATCGCCGGCCGGACAAGCGGACGGCAGTGAGGCATCATGAATGGGCGGAAGAGCCAGATGAAAGTGCGTAGCAAGATAAAAGTAGAGTGGGTACACCAGTCGCGCTTCTGCCCAAGCTCCGGCAATAGCTTCAGCTCTCTCGCTCAGTAATGCGGACCCGAGATTGGAATCGGCGGACTTTCCAGCAAGCTTTGCCATTTTCGTTTTAGTGCCCTTCATTTACTGGGGCTTACCGGCGCTTTCGGCCCCAAGTACACCCTGCCCTTCAGCCTAGAGGCAAAGCACGCGCGCAGCCAAAGATCAACCGGGGAGGGGTCACCCTAAATGGCTTGTATAGCGAGGATTACAAATCCGTATGGGGAATTGTATGTATTGCGTCTCAGTGTGCGACGAATTTGTCTCATCATTCGAGCTCATCGCCCTGCTCGTATGAGACGAATCCTGAAAGAGGTACTATTGTTCGTGTGTGACGGCGACCGCTACCTTTCGCGGGTTCTTTAACGGAATTTGGTAGCGCTTCAATTTTCGATAAAGTGTTGCACGACTGATTCCCAACATCTTCCCGGCAAGCGCCTTATCTCCCGAGACTTGCTCAAACACGCGAAGTATCGTCATGCGTTCCATATCTGCCAGTGCCATCGATTCGAGCGTGCTGGACTCTTCACTGGAAAGGTGTCGTTCCTGTGCTGAACGCACTGCCGGCGGTAGATCGCCCAACCCTATTGACTGGCGGTCGCCAAGCGCCAGAGCTCGCGCGATGCAGTTTTCCAACTCACGGATATTGCCGGGCCAATCGTACTGCAGAAGCGCTCTCATTGCCTCCGATGCAACTTGCACATTTCCGCTTGGCGCATGGCGTTCCAGAAAACAGCGGATGAGCGCCGGAATATCCGATCGCCGCTCACGCAACGGCGGCATATGCACTACGACTACATTGAGTCGGAAGAACAAATCCTTCCGAAATGCTCCCGATCTGTATGCGGCTTCAAGGTCTCGATTCGTTGCCGCGATCACTCTGACTTCCACAGGCACTCTCTGATTGCTGCCTACGGGACGGACTTCCTTTTCTTGCAAAACGCGCAAGAGCTTGGCCTGCATTTCCAGCGGCAGCTCTCCAATCTCATCGAGGAAAATCGTTCCGCCGTTAGCTGTCTGGAAGAGGCCGGGCTTTGACTTCAGCGCTCCCGTAAACGCACCTTTCTCGTGCCCGAATAGCTCGCTTTCCATCAACGTCGGAACCAGCGCTCCACAGTCGACCGCGACGAAAGGTCTGTGCGCAAGTGGACCGCGAAAGTGGATTGCGCGCGCAACCAGTTCCTTCCCGGTGCCACTCTCGCCGACGATGAGCACTGGTGCCGCTGAATCCTTCAATCGCGCAATCATGCGCAGCACTTCTTGGATTTTCGTGGATGTACCGACGATTCCGTCCAACCGCGTCTCCGCATCCACTCGCTCTCTCAAAAATTGATTCTCCGCCGTCAGCTGCACCTTTTCCGCCATACGTTGCAGCAATGACCTCATCTTCTCCACACGGAACGGCTTTTCGATGTAATCGTACGCTCCAAGCTTCATCGCATCCACCGCCGACTCCACCGTTCCGTGCCCGGTCATAATCGCAACTTCCGTTCCTGGAAGAAGCTGCTTAATCCGCCGCAGCAGCTCCACTCCGTTCATCTGCGGCAACTTAAAATCGGCTACCACCAATTCCGGCAAGTGCTCCTCTGCATGCGTCAGAGCTGTCTCCGCATTTTCAGCTTCCATTGCAGCAAAGCCGAGCCGTTCCCCAATGGCAATACAAAGCTTTCGAATTGACGATTCGTCATCGACCACCAAGAATCGAATTCGCATATCATTAGCCATGCCCGAGTTTGCCTGTCTGCAGCTGCTTTTACCTCTCGTTTTGCTAAAGCTCAGTCGATCCCGCCAAAACGGCCTCCGCTGCTTTCGCCTCCACCGCCGGAACCTGAATCACGAAAGTGCACCCGATCCCGTCGGTATTGTTCACGCAAACAATCTCCCCGCCGTGTTCCTTCACGATTCCGTAGCAAATGCTCAGCCCTAATCCCGTCCCTTTTCCGACGTCCTTCGTCGTGTAAAATGGCTCGAAAATTCGCGCCGCGTCGCTCACCCCGGTACCATTGTCTCGCACAGCAATCTCTATCTTTCCGCCGCATTCGCGCGTTGTAATCCGGATGTTGCCAGAGCGCCCGGATTCGCTGATTGCGTCGTGTGCATTGTTCAAAATATTCAGGAATACCTGCTGCAGCTGATGCGCATCACCGAAAACATGCGGAATGGTTTTGTCGAAATCCTCTACGATTTCCAGGTTGCCGCCTGAACTGCCGTAGGTGCGAAGCTGCAATACTTGCTCTAGAACGACGTGAATATCGATATCTTCACGCTTTGGCGGCATCTGGCGTGCGAATCTCAGCAGGTTTTGTACGATTTCTTTGGTGCGTTCTGCTTCCTTTAATACAATGCGCAACTCTTCTTTCGCAATTTCGGGTATTCCTTCGTTCTCCAGCAGCAGGTCCGAGTATCCCACGATCGCCGCAAGGGGATTGTTGATTTCGTGCGCCACGCCCGCCACCAGTTGCCCCACGGCCGCCATCTTCTCACTGTGTCGAAGCTGCCCCTGAAGTATCGCAGCGTCTGTAACGTCTGTAAGCACGACCACAATACTGCTGACGTGACCTTCTTCATCACGCATCGGGCTTATCGTGATTGAGAATTGTCCTGTGCTGCGATTCCCTCGCAAAACGGGGAGCTCGATTTGTTCTGACGCGATGCCACGCAATGCGCTCTGAAAAGCCTGGTCAAAACGGGCTCTGCGGCTGCCGGAAATAAATTCTCGAAGGGCGCGCCCAACGAGGTCGCTCTTCGCGTACCCGGACTCGTAGCACCGTCGATTCGCATAGCTCACCAGGCCCGCTGTATCGACAACGAGAATCATACTTTGTGTGTTGTTCAGAATCTTTGTATTAAAATCGCGCTCGCGCTGAAGCTGCGTCTGATACCTGCGCTGCTCCGTAATATCCTTCAACACATGAATCGTCCGCGACCCCTCCTCTCCCGCGCCGATTCGCGAGCTTGAGATCAAGAACGCACGCGCTCCTGAAGAGAGCACCGATTCCTGCTGAGCGGCTCCAGGTTCTCCACAAAACGGGCAATCCAACTGCGTCTCGTGCGCAGCTATCACGCTCAGCGCTCGCGTGCTCTTTCCTACGAGTTCTGAAGGACGCGCACCGACCGTCTCTGCAAGCGAACGATTGACTCGCACGATCACATTGGCGGGGTCATGGACCACAATCAAATCGCTAATCGCATCAAAATCTTCCACCCACTGCCGTTTTGAATGCTCAATGCGCGAAAAGAGCCTTGAGTTTTCCAGTGCCATCGAAGCGTGCTCTGCGAGCGCCTCAATCAAACCGTGATCTTTCTTGGATATTTCCTTCTGCCAATCTACGAGGCACAAAGCACCCAGCAAATCTCCTTCGGTTCCGGTCAGCCAGACGACGCATAACCTTTGCCATCCTAGCTTCTGCGCCAATTCCACTCCGATGAGGTGCTGCGCTCGACCCGACAGAATCGGGCCAAAACCCTTCTGATTGAGTTGGATGAGAGCTGCATTCAATACGGCCCGATCTGTCTTTCGTTCGGGACCACGACAAGTGTTTTCCAGGACTATCTCAAGCCCTGCTCCGCGGGTAAGTGCCAGAACCGCGGCACGGGCGTCCAGGATCTCGCTCGCCTGACGCGCGACTCGCGCTACGAATTCTGGCAAACGAAGGGAGGCCTTCAGCGCCGAACTCATGGGAGTTCCGCCACAAAAACGTGATGCCGCTGTACTTCGTCGTGCTTTTCGAGCGCGCATGGAGGTGGGCGCAGGGCGCCTATCCGAAAGCCAGGACAACTCAACGGTAAGTCGGCATCTCATTTTGAGTCAAGAAATGCCGATTCTGGCGTGCCGTACTGTGCATCAGGCATGAACACTTCTCAAGATGAGACGATTACCCAGTTTCCATGAGGTCAGTGAGACGAGTACCAACGGGCATTTCCCACTCTTTTTGGAACGTGTCGTGACGTAACCGACTAAAAAAGCGGCATTTACTGCTCATAAAACTAGACAACTCCATAGTTCAGCTAACTGGTACATACGTTGCAATTACTGTAGCGGGAGACTCAGGCCCATCCAAGGAGAAAGTCTGTGAAGACAGTAAACAGGGTGCTTAGGTTCACTCTCTTGACTCTAGCTGTGGCAATCCTGTTGTTACCCGCCGGTTTGATGGCTCAAGACTCGACCGTCAAACGCAAGATTAGCCACCGCGTTGTACCCGATTATCCCGCAGTTGCCCGGCAGATGAACATAACTGGCAAGGTGAAGATTGAGGCCCTCGTTGAACCGGATGGTCACGTCAAATCCACGCGCGCGGTCGGTGGCAGCCCTCTGTTGGTCGAATCGGCGGAGAAAGCTCTGAAGAACTGGAAATTTGAGCCGGGCCCAAAAGAAACCACTGAAATTATTGAATTCGACTTCACTGGTCAGCAGTAGTCGGCACTTATTCCGCCGAACATACGTGGTTTCTGTGGCGCGGGGAGGCAGCATGCAATGAGTATTGGGAAAAAGCTCTATTGGGGATTCGGATCTATTCTGCTGATCCTGTCCATTGTGTTCGCGGTGAATTTTACTGCGCTGCTGCGCGAGCATTCCGTTCGCAAGCAGGCCGCCGCGACCCTCGCAAGCGTCCAAGTGATCGAGTCCGTTCGCGACGACATGATGGAGGCTCGGCTCGATCTCCGCAATTTTCTGCTGAGCGGTGACCCTCGCATCGAAGCCACGACAAACAAGCAAGAAAATGACTTGATGGACTACATCGCCAAGGCCAAAGCCACTACAGACAATGACGTGTTGCGAAATGCCCTCGTTCAGGTCGAAGCTAGCGAACAGGATTGGAACCAGAACTTCGCGCAGCCTCTGATCGCAAAGCGCCACCAAGTCGACTCAGGTGACGCTACCGTTTCCGACTTGCAGGTCTTTTATCTGGAAAAGAATCCCGGCTCATGGGTTGGTAAATCCCTTGACGTTCTAGGTGACGCACATCAACGGATCAGCCAGTCCCTCACTGCCGCGAACGACTCCGCCGACCGCGCCAGTAAGATTAGCACCGTGGGAAGTTCCTTTGGAGTCATTTTGGCTATTCTGCTTGGCCTCGCGATCGCCTATTTCACAGCCAAATCGATCACCGAGCCACTGGACCATCTGATTGAAGTCGCGCACGAAATCGGCAGCGCTGGCGACTTGGACCATAATATCGACATCCGTCGCGAAGACGAGGTCGGCAGACTTGCCGACAATTTCCGCTCCATGGTCAGTCATCTCAAGCGAATGGCTGGCGTTTCTGCTGCCGTTGCCGAAGGCGAACTTACGGTAGAAATCGAGCCGCTCTCGAAGCGCGACACCATGGCCACAGCATTTTCGCGCATGGCACGTGGCCTTCGCGAAATGGTGCGCCGCGTCCGGGACACCGCGTCCCAAGTGGCCGCCGGTGCAAGCCAAATGGCTGCTGCGTCGGAGGAATCCGCAAAAATCAGCGTCCAGGCAGCGTCCGCCATCGACGAAGTCACCAGCACAATGCACGAGATGAGCATAAACGTCCAAAACGTCGTCAGGAATACTCAGGTCCAGGCCTCCAGCGTCGCGGAAACATCCGCCTCCATCGAACAAATGGTCGCGTCCATTCAGCGTGTCGCGGATACCGCAAAAATCCTGCTCGACATCTGCCATCGTTCACGCGTCGAAGTGGAAACCGGGATCACCACCATGGAGAAAGCCACCGATGGTCTCAATCGCACCAGCACTGCGATTCAATCGTCCTCCGAAATCATTGGCCTGCTCGGTAAGCGCGCGGATAATATTGGCAAGATCATTGAAGTCATCGATGATCTTGCGGAACAAACCAACCTTCTTGCCTTGAATGCGGCCATCGAAGCCGCTCGCGCCGGAGAGCACGGGCTCGGCTTTGCCGTAGTTGCTGATGAAGTGCGAAAGCTCGCCGAAAAATCCACTCAATCCACCAAGGAAATTGCTGAGCTTATCCAGGGCATTCAGGAAGAGGCGCGCCAGGCCGTCAATAATATGGCCACTAGCACGCAAATGGTGCAGGACGGACTCCTACTCGGCCTCGACCTCAACAAAGCCTTCGGCAAGATCTCCAACGTGGTCAGCGAGGTCTACAAATTCGCGCAGGAAATCGGCGCCGCCACAAATGAACAATCCGGCGGCTCTTCGCAAATCGCCAAAGCCACCACGCGCCTTACTGAAATCACGCAGGAGATCAACTCATCAGTCGAAGAGCAAGCCTCCGGCGCGCAGGGCGTAGTCCGCGCAATGGAGAAAATGCGCGAGATTGTTCAGCAATCGACATCGAGCTCGACTGAACTTGCCGCAGCCGCTGAGCAAATGTCCAAACTTTCGCGTGCGCTGCTCGAGAGCATGGGCCGCTTCCGGATCGACGAGGATCCGCACGAATCGAAGCGGAGCTCTTCCTGGCGCTCCAATGCCGTACGTGAGGGAGCTTCTGAAGACTCGTATCATGATGCCCTTGTGAAGGCTTGAGGCAAATTGTGTTGGCCGATATCGGATGAAACCCAAACCGAAAACCGCGAAGCAAAGATGACGCGAGATCTCCAGATCGTCGGCTTACGCGTTGGTCGCGAGACATATGGCGTTCCCATCTCCGTCGTTCGCGAGATTGTTCGCGTGCCTGACATCACGGCGGTGCCTAATTCCCAGAAGCACGTCGAGGGAGTCATCAATCTTCGCGGCAAAATCATTTCTGTGATCGATCTGCGCAAGCGCTTTGGGGAAGCAGAAATCGAAGTCAGTAAGAAAAACCGCATCGTTGTCGTCGAGCTC
>JASHRN010000142.1 GCA_030037335.1 Candidatus Acidiferrales bacterium
ACAAACTGGTGAGCCGCGACGCGAAAGAAGAAAACACGATTGTGAAGGTGAGGACGCCGGCGGGCGAAGTGTCCATTGGCGGCGCGAATCTGGCGATTATCGCGGGGCCATGCGCGATTGAGAGCCGCGAGCAGGCGAGAAAAGTTGCGGGGCACGTGCGCGCGGCGGGCGTGCATCTGTTTCGCGGCGGAGCGTACAAACCACGTACTTCGCCGTATAGTTTTCAAGGATTGGGCGAGCCGGCGCTGAAAATTATGGCGGAAATTCGCGACGAATTCGGGCTCGGAATCGTGACCGAAGCAATCGACAACGAGAGCCTCGATCTGGTGGAAGAGCACGCGGACGTGATTCAGATTGGCGCGCGCAACATGCAGAATTTCTCGCTGCTGAAGCGCGCAGGCAAAGCGTCGAAGCCGATCCTGCTGAAGCGGGGCATGTCGGCGACGCTCGATGAATTTTTGATGGCCGCTGAGTACATTTTGTCGGAAGGAAATTATCGGGTGATTTTATGCGAGCGCGGCGTGCGGACTTTCAGCGATCACACACGCAATACGCTTGACCTCAGCATGATTCCAGCGGTGCAAACGCGCAGCCATTTGCCGATTCTGGTGGACCCAAGCCACGGGACCGGCAAGAGACATAAGGTTCTGCCTCTTTCGCGCGCCGCAGTCGCCGTGGGCGCGGATGGATTGTTGGTGGAAGTGCATCATGATCCTGACCATGCGCTCTCCGATGGAGCGCAATCGATTATTCCCGACGAGCTGGAATTGATGATGACGGAAGTTCGCGCCATCGCCGGCGTCGTGCATCGCACGCTCAACTAGAGCGGTTTCCGTGTCGACTTTTTTTTCGCCGCAAACGCCACGCCGAAAATTCCGGTGGAACACCCGGCTGACTGTGGTTCTGGTCGTGCTGCTGGGCATTGCGCTGCGCGAAATTGCGCTGGAGCACCGGCCTTCATTTCTACGGCCCGGGCTGCATTTATTCGCCTACGTCGCCAACACGGCGGACGGGACGCTGACGGCAGTGAATCTGGTCACTCTGTCCGCGACGTCAACGATATCTGTCGGGCCGTCGCCGAGCGGCATTCGCGCGAATCCCAAGCGCGACGAAATTTGGGGAGTGAGCACATCGGGCGGATACGCGTGGGTGCTGGACACGAAGACGAGCCGCATTGTGGCGCGCATCCCGGTAGGATCTGACCCGTATGCAGTGGATTTCTCGCGCGATGGCGCGAGCGCATACGTGGCTGCGTCGGGAGCGAATAGCGTTGCGGAAATCGACTGTGCTTCGCGTCAGGTGATCGCGCGAGCAGGCACGGGCAAACAGCCGTGGATCGCGCGCGTGACGCCGAATGGGAAGTTGCTGATTGTAACGAATCGAGGCGATTCCACGGTTTCGGTGCTGAATGCGGCGACACTCGCGACGATGGCCACCATTCCTGTTGCTTCGGAACCAGAGCAGGTTGCCGTGCTGCCAGACAGTTCAAAGGCGTACGTTTCCTCGGGCAATTCGGCGCGAATTTCCATAATCGACCTGCACAAATTCGTTTTGCTGACGAATCTGGAATTGGACGGCACACCGGGAAGCTTCGTAATGAAAAGCGATGGCGATGAGCTTTACGTTCCATCGCCGGACGCGCACGGGCTGGTGATTGTGGATACGTGGACGAATGAAGTCGCGGATTACGTCTTGCTCGGCGCATCGCCGCAGGATGCAGTGCTTTCGCCGGATGGAGAGATTCTTTATGTGTCCGACCCGGGCGCGTCGCAAATCGTGCCGGTAGAGGTCGGCTTGCGTCAGGTTTTGCGACCGATCGCGCTGGGGCAGCATCCAGACGTCCTGGAGTTCGCGTCCATCGGAGACACTTTGCTGGCGGTTGATGATGGCGCCGATCAGCTCGATGTGATTCGGACGCAAGCGTGCACAGCCGGGTCAGGAAGCCCGGCGGGCTGCTTGATTGCACTGGTGCCTGTTGGGAAGGATCCAAGCGGGCTTGCGATCAAGGAATTCTGATTATTGCACGGTGATGGAGAGATTGACGGTGCGGCTTGTGCCGGAGATTGCGCCGCTCACAGTTACAGTATAGGTTCCCGCCGTAGTTCCATTGCCGGAAGAGTTGCCGCTGCCGCCTCCGCAGGAACAGAGCAGCAGAGCACCCGTCAACAAGAATGCCAAGCGAAAACGCCGCAGCGGACGGCGCTTCCACAAATTCAGGAGCGCGAATGCCAGCAGGCCGAGTCCGGCGAGCAGGATATTGCGCGTGCCCGGAGGCTTAAGGGAGAACGGTGCGAGGAATGAAGACGCGGGCGCGGTGGTGGTTATCGTAGCGGTGAACGCAGTCGGCTGGCTACCGGAGATGCTAACTTGCTGCGGTGAAATCGTGCAGGTTGAGGCGGGGATAGGATCCGCGCAAGACATCGCCAGCGTGCCGGAAAAGCCATTGATGGGCGAGGCTTGCAAATTGAATGTTGCCGTCTCGCCTGCGCTTATGGTTACGGATGTGGAACCGCTCGAACCGACCCCCAATTGAAAATCGGTTGCGATGCCAGATGTGCTGACCTGCTGCGGGCTGCCCGCAGCGTTGTCGTTGACGTTCATGATGGCGCTGCGTATGCCCGCAGCCGTAGGAGCAAACACGACGTTCACGGTGCAATTGGAGCCTGCAGGTACGGTGACGCTCGAGCCGTTCGGGCCTGTGCAGGAGCCGGATGCCTTGAAATCTCCCGGATTTGCTCCAGTGAACGAGATGCTCGAAATCGTCAGCGGGCCGTTGCCGGTGTTGCTGACCTGAGCTGGCAAAGCGGCGGATTGCGAATCAACAACGGCTGGGCTAAACGGAATGCTCGAGACATTTATCTGCGCGCCGGGCGCGGTGCCGAGGCCACTGAGACCGACCGTTTGTGGCGAGGGCACGGCATTATCGGCGACAGCGAGCGAGGCGGTGCGAGTGCCTGTGGCCGATGGCTGAAAGGTGACAGCAATCGAGCAGGCGGAACTTGGGTTGAGAGTCGCACCTCCCTTGGGGCAATTGTCCTTTTCCTCAAAGTCCGAGGGATCCGCGCCGGTGATCGAAATGCTCGAAATGGTAAGCGGGCCATTGCCTGTATTTTGCAGCGTGACCGGCTGCGGTGAACTGGCAGGGGTGCCGAGATTTTGTCCAGCAAACACGAGAGTGGAGGGGGTAAGCGTAACACCTGCGGCTGTACCGGTGCCTGAGAGCGCGACCGTTTGAGTTAAAGAAGCGGCGTTATCAGAAATAGAAACGCTTGCGCTTCGCGGGCCGGCGGCAGAGGGCTGGAATTTTACGGAGATGGTGCAGTTTCCGTTTATGGCGAGAGGTGTCGGTGAGATCGGACAGGTGTTTGTCTCCGGGAAATCGCCGGGATTTGCTCCCGTGACGCTGATGCTGGAGACGAGGAGCGCTGCTGAGCCTGTATTGGTAAGGGTGATCGCCTGCGGCGCGGTGGTGCTGCCGACGGTTTCACTGCTGAACGTGAGCGACGTTGGCGAAAAAACGATTGTCGGCGTGGCGGGAATTTCTGTCCCCGACAGCGTCACGACAACAGTCTGCGTTGATGAGGTGGTCAGGTCGATGATTGTAACGGTCTCTTGCGCTGAAAGCGTTTCCGGCGGATTTGGTTCGTTGGGCACAAAGTCCACCGCGACAATGCACGTTCCAGACGCCGAGATGGTGGATGAGGTATTGCATGTGTTCGACGCATCGGGCCTGAAGTCTGTTGGATTCGCTCCTCCGAAAGATACGTTCTGGACACTTAGGGTATCGCCGGTCACGTTCGTCAAGGTGACAATTTGCGACCCGGAGGTTTGTCCCTGCGCTGTGCCCGGAAAAGTCAGTGAAGGAGGTGATGGTGACGAGTTTACAAGCAGACCTGTTCCGGTGCCTCTCAAGTTTAAAACCTGCAGGATAGCGACGCCGCCATCGAACATCTGCACGCTGGCACTCTCTGGGCCGCTGCTGGTGGGCGCGAACGTAACGGAGAAGTCGCACGTTCCTCCCGGCACAATAGGGGAGCTTGGAATACACGAATCATCTTGCAGCGAAAAATCCCCATTGTTCGTGCCGATAACGGTCTCGGAAGTGACGGTGAGGTTGGCATTGCCATCGTTCGTTACTTGAACGGCTATTGGGGGCGATGTTGTCCCATCGGCAAATGAGCCGAAGACAGCAACTGAAGGAATGAAAGCTGCGCAGCCGGAAGCGCCGCTGCCGACCGCAAGTTTCGTGAGAAATGCGTCGGGTTCAGGCGTAGAAAGCTGGCAACTGGAACAGATTATCTGGAAGCCGTTCCCTGGGTTGGTTGCGAGGGGATAATCGGACGAGAGCGTATCACCAAAAAGAATTGCATTCCCGGCAGGACCGGCACTGACGGCGTTGGCTTGCGCCGTGACCGTTCCGCCGAGGAATGTGGAGCCCAAAAGCGAGGATGTTCCACTGGCCGTTGGATTGAACTCTGTGAGGAATGCGTCCTGCGAGCCACTGAATCCCTGAAGGGTGCACAGGCTCGGAAAGTTTGTCGAGGTCGTGTTGCCGGCAACGTAAACCTGCATGGGGGACACAACGGCGACGCTCTGGGCCGCATCTTTGAGACTGCCACCAAGATAAGTTATGTATTGCAGCGACGGTGTTATCGGTGGTCCAACAGATTGATTGATGACTGCGAAGAAACCGTTTTGGGTTCCAGTCCCGGTACCAAGGGAAGACTGAAACGGCGAATAGGTGACGCCACTGGATGGAATTAAATTGCTTGATTGAGTTGTTCCAGTCACATAAGTGTTGGGCGGCGAGTTGGTGTCCACAGCGATGGACATCACCTGATCTGACTGAGTGCCGCCGATGAAGGTCCCGTATACCAGTGCCGCCGCCCCAGATGCCGTCGGATTAATTTCCATTACAAAGCCATCGAGGGAGCCGCCTGGGTATGTGGTCTGGAAGCCCGCCGGAAACGACGTGGATGTCGTGGAGGTAAATCCGGCTACATAGGCGTTTCCACTACTGTCCACGGCGATGCTGGCGCTGCCCACGGTGCTCGCGTCGAGGCCCAAGTAGGTGGAATACAGGGGTGTTCCGGCCGCCGGTTCTGTTCCCGTTCCCGAGGCGAACTCGGCGAGGATGGCGTCATTTCCAGTAGTGCCAGGCAAATACGAAGGCAGATAAGCGTTCGGTGTCGTTGGGAAGTCGACCGAAGATGTGTCCGAAGTGATGAAAACGTCGCCGGCAGAATCCGTGGCAATTCCGCCGGAATTTTGATTTGCTTCACCGCCGCTGCCGCCAAAATATTCGGAATAGATGAGGGCGTTGCCAGCGCCGTTTAGATCGGTAATCGTCAAGTCGGAAGGACCATTCAGCGTGCTGCCGTTGGTCACCGGAAAATCGGTAGAACTGGTCCATCCGAGGATGGCGAGATTTGGCGGCGACGCGGAATGATCGAGGGCGACCATTCCGCCACCTTGGTTATTGCCGGAGCCTCCGATGAAAGTGAGGTAAACGAGAGAGGGGGGGCTCGTGTTCATGTTGACCTTTGCTACAAACAAACTCGACGCGCCACCGGCTCCCGTCCCACCGCAAGTTGTAGACTTTATGTCGCTGCACGTCGTTGTCTCGGGGAATGTGGTGACATCTGTGGTTGTTCCGCCGACGTAAACGTTCCCTGAAGAATCGACCGCGACGCTATTTCCCTTCTCCGCGCCGTTTCCGCCGAGGAAAGTTGTATAGGCAACGGAAATCGTGGGGTCGATGATGAGCGGCAAATCCGAGCGGTGCCTGCCAATCGCAAAACCAATTTCATTTGTGGCGAGCAAGCGATAGCCTCCGGAAACTGCGATGCGAACACCATGCTCCACTTGATAGATTTCGGGGCGCTTCATCGTTAATTGGCGAGTACCGACGTGCATCAACAAGTCGCCGTGTGAGTCAATGTGAAGCGCCATCGCGTCCGTCGCGCGCAGGCGAATGCGATTCAAATCACCGCCGGGTGCGACGACCAGGTCGTATTCGAGACTCTGCGAACCGCCATAGAACCGCGCATCAACGCCGGGATAAAGATTCGCGTAACGGACCGCGCGGAAGTGCGGAACATCGGTGTGCCAATTGCGCGGATTTCGTCCGATGAGGTAGTTCGTCTTTCCGGGAAGCAGCGTTTGACCGGAAACGGCCGGAGCGGGATTGGCATCGACGAATTGCAATTGCAGGACTTCAGATTGGTCGGGCGGCTGGCCGGTCGACTGGCCGGCCGCAGAGACACGCCGCTGCTTTTCGCGCGACCATAAGATGTAAAGACTGTTGCTCGTGAGAAAAATCGTCGCGTCATGAGCGCGCGCGAGGAACTTTACGGGCGGAGCATTCTGACCAAGATTGGGCTCGAAGGCCCAGCCCATATCTGCAAAATTGCGCGCGACATCGCGATTTGCCGCGCCGGAAACTGCACGGTGCGCGGCTCGGATGGAAACAGTGGATGTACGAGCCGACCTGTGAAACTGCGGCAAGATCGAAACGGCGATTGCGCCGGCGATCATTGCGCCGCAAAGGAGCGGGCCTCGCCACTGGCCGCGCCAGGCTGGGGAGATGCGCCGCAATTGAGAGACAATCGTCCTAATCACTGGAACCGGCTGCTCTTTTTTACTTGGTTGAGAGGTACAGGCGAACTATACGCGAGGGAAAAAATCTGTCAATGATTTACTTACGAGGAACTAGTTAAGTCGCTGGCACCCTGCGGCGGCTCAACGGGCCACGCAAAAGAATCTGGGCCGAGCGGCAGCTCGATAAAGCCTTCGCGCGGAACTGTATCCAGGGCCAGGCCTTCGCGCCAAAGGGACACGCCGAAGCGGATGGCGTTCTGCCCGGCGAGCGAGAAAATGCGGCGAGCAATCGCGATCTCGACGACCTTCCCAATCGAAGCCGTGCAATCCTCGGTCTGAGGCGCCACTTCCCTGTCATTTCGCTCAACGGAAATGGAATCCAACTCTCCTCCGCGCATTCGCAAAATTATTTTTAGCGTCTCCGCTGCCTCGATCTGCAAACGGAATTCGCAATCCTGAAGCTGCGAAAAACTTTCGCGGAGCGGATCGAGGCGCAAAAACAGAAACTCGTCGTTGAAGCCATAGAAAATTTCGCCGATGAAGTGAATCTGACCGTACATTGCGCCACCCCGCCGGTCAGATGCATAGAATCCCGCGCCGAGCCACTCGAAATAGGAACTCACGCGTCCGTCGACGTGCACATTGAGCCAACCCGTTGGCGGAGTGACCTGCGCGCCGGCGAAGGCGCGCTTGATGGGCTGGTCGACTTCAGGCGGCGGACGCAGGCCCAGCGCGGAATACGCCTCTGTCAGGTGCTTGCGGAAGAGCTCGTCAAATTCGGCATCCGTGGAAGAACTATTTTCCGGGCCGTACCACCAACACCAATCGCTGCCTTCCGCGGCCAGCAGCGCTTCACGCGCACGCGGCAGGTCCGGCTCGGGACTTCCGGACTGGCGCGCTTCCGCTTTGCCGGATTCTGCCTGCGCGAATGCTTCACGAGCATTCCGCAGCAGCTCCCAGGCGCAAATATCCTGCGAATGGCCGATCCAGATATCGAAATTGGCGTTGATCCACGAGGCGGGGAAAATTCCCTCCAGGGCGCCTGTCTCCCCCGCTTCGGCAATCGCCTCGCTCACTGTTAGAGCGCGAATCTCCGGATCCTGTGAGATCCGTTCATAGAGACGGCTCAAGAATTCCCGCCCACTCCCCGGATAGTATTCCCAGGCGTTTTCGCCATCGAGAATCACAGCGACGGTAGCGGGCCTTTCACGCGGCGTGCGGTCGCCGATCATGCGCAAGCGGCGGTGAAAGTCTTCAGCAGCTTCGGCCGCGCCCATCCGCGAATAGACGAAGCCGACCAGATCGGAAAGATAATGGTCGCGAAAGAAGCCGTGAATCTCGCGTCCGCCGATTCGGAATCTCCACGGACGATAGAGTTCGCCTGCATTCTCTGGGATGCCGTCGGCGTCGCGCCAGAAACCGATGTTTCGCGTGCGGCCGAGCACGCCTTCATCGGTGGCGAACCAGCGAAAGCCAAGCTCTGAGGCAATGGAGAGAGTTTCGTCAGAGACGGAGCCTTCCGAAGGCCAAAGGCCCTGTGGATCGCGGCCGAAAAGTTTGCGGTGATACTCGCGCGCACGAATGAGCTGTTCTTTTGCATCCTCTGCAAATCGAAACGGAGGCGTGAGGGGTGGGCTGTGCGGATTGGCAACGCGGGCGATTTGCGAATCGCACAGCAGAGGCAAAATGGGGTGATAAAACGGCGTAGTGGAGATTTCAATCTGCCCGCGCTCCGCCGCCGCGCGATATTCCGGCAGAACGAGCCTCAGGAGCTCCCGCTGCTTGGCGCGAAGGTTTTCCTTGTCCTGCTCGGAGAAGTTCGCACCGTGGCGCGCGAGAGCGGAAACGACAGGATCATTCGCCAGATATTCCTCGTCCATCCACGCGAGTTGCGACAGAAGTTGCAAATCGCGCCAATCGTGGATGCTGAATTGCTCCGCAGCGCGGTCCGATCCAAGCCGCTGCGACCAATGAAAAAGTTCGACGAATCGCGGCCAGCGGCTCATCAGGTTTTCGTGATTCACCTGGAAGGCCCGCAGCAGAATCTCGTGCTTGTCGGCGAGCGACAAATCGTTTGCCGGCCGGAAGGCGATGTCGAACCACGGGTCATCGAATTCGCCTGTCGCGTACTCCTCAATCTGCATCGCAAGAGAGGGGACGATATTGAAGGTGGCATGAAATTGCGGATGCGCTTCGAGCGCGCGCACCATGCCCCAGTAGTCCTTGAGCGCATGCAGGCGCGTCCAGGGAAGGATGTAACGGCGCGTCGCTGGATCCCGATACTGCGGCTGGTGCATGTGCCAGAGTAAAACCAAATGGACACGGCTCATGCTCGACTGCTCTCCAATGGGCCTGAGCCGCTCATGCTAGAATCCCTTGCTCTCTATGCGCATTCTCGATCGGTACATCTGCCGTGAAGTCGTGGCCGATTCGTGGATCGGATTGGCAGTATTCACTTTCGTATTTTTCGTGCCGCAACTGGTGCGTTTGATGAGCCTCGTTGTGGCGCACTCGGCAACGGCGAAGGAAATCTTCACGTTGCTTCTTTGCTCCCTTCCGCCCATTTTGATTTTCACCATTCCCATGTCAATGCTTGTCGGCGTCCTGATCGGACTAGGGCGCCTCTCCGCGGACAGCGAAATCGTCGCTCTCAACGCCAGCGGCATAAGTCTCCGGCGGCTGCTCTTGCCCATCGGAGCGATTGCGCTCACGGCTACGGTGCTGACTTTCTGCATCACGCTCTGGCTAAACCCGCTTTCGCTGCGGGCGCTCAACTCGCTGGAAACTCGTCTTCGAGTGTCTCAAGCGTCCTTTGCCATTCAGCCGCGCGTGTTTGACGAGCGCTTCCCACATACGGTTCTTTATGTGGAAGA
>JASHRN010000143.1 GCA_030037335.1 Candidatus Acidiferrales bacterium
TGCGCTATAGAACCGCTCACCGTGTCGTCCACGATGTTTTCATGCTCGCATTGCGAAAACGAATTGCGCTCGATATCGAGCACCTGCGAAGTCTCCACCACGATCGGTGCGGGCGGATATACGGTCAGGTTGCACTGCATGAAATTGTTGTCGATGGTGATCGCGCCGGGGGTGGGCGTGAAGCCCAGCGGCGGAATGGTTGTGTCGCCAACCTGCACGTTATACGAAGGCGGGTTGGTTCCTTGCTGCTCGAAGTAGTTCCCGGTGACCTTGTACGGCGAGCCGTAGAGCATCTTAAAGTTGCCCACGCCGTTGCCCTCGAAGTCATCGTCTTCGATGTTGATGTCCGCGCCGTTCACGATAAACGCGCCGACGTTGTCCGCCTGAATGTAGCTGTCTTTGATAGAGAAGTCATTGTTCGAGCCTGAGCCAAACACGCCGATGCCGAAGCCTGCGATGTAAACGTTCTGCAGCTTGCCGCAACAGCCAAAGCTGGTGTAACCGTTCGCCGTCGCCGCGGTACCCACGCTCGCGGAAAGACTGGTGAAGAGCTTCACACCGTCGAGCTGCGCGCCGTTAGGATCGTAAATCGCTGAATACGCAGTGGTGTTTACCGCCGGGCGGAAGCCGAGATTGACGAGTGTGCCTCCGAATGTCCAGCTCGCGCCGATCGCCAACGGCGACGCGTTTTGCAGCGTCTCGTTGTTCGAGTTCGACGAAACGTAAACGTTCCAGCCGGTCGCTCCGGTTTCTGCGGGCGGCGAAGCCACCTGCAAGCAATTCCCCGCAGTCGTGGTGTACGTTGCTTCGGGCGAATCGACCGTTTGTCCCTGTACGCTGACATAAGTCGCCTCTACGTAATACGCTTCAGCCGGGCAGCTTGATCCTGTCACCTGCGAAAGTACTGGCGATGCGGGCGCAGCCAGCGGACCGCCGATAGTCGTCGGATACTTCACGCCCAGGTTGTCCATCGCAAAACCTTGCGCGTTGACGTTGATGGCGTTCTGCGGCGTCGTACCCTGAAAGTCGATGTACGATGGCGGCGGGTTCTGCGTGATGAATTGGAAGTGTCCAGTCCCTTCAAAGGTCACGTTGGGCGTGGTCACGTTGATCGCTGCGGTAGTTCTGCACGCGCCCACCGGAAAAGTCACCATGCCGCCGGTGGTCGTTCCCGTTGTGGGCAAGGCGTTCACTGCTGCCTGGATGGCGCTGGTATCGTCGGTGGTGTCGTCGCACTTCGCACCGTATGCTGTAACCGATATTGTGTTGCCGCTACCGCATCCCACCGCATTGGAATTGGGAACGCACCCGAGCGTAACCGTTTCCGTGAAAGGCGAAGTGGCGCGCAGCGGCGAATAAAACTCGATGAAGTAAGTTCCCGGCGCGGCCCAGAAACTGAAATTGCCGTGAATGTCCGCAGTAATGGGATTTTGTGCTGGTGTGGTCAGCGCCGCGTTGGTGTAAATCGTCGCCAGCGGCGCACAGGGCTCGCCGACGTTGCCGGGGTTTGAGAGAGTCGCAAATGAGCACACGGCAACCATGCCGTTCGAGAGCGGCGTGTTGTCCGCAGTGCGCGCCACATCGTTGTAACTAACGCCCTGCGCGGCGGCAGATGTCGCATACAGCCCAAGCGCCACGAGTACGGTACTGAACACCAACAGGCATCGATTTACGTATGTCATACGCTAACTCTTTCAGTAATGGAGTGAAATGCGGCGCAATGATACACTCGTCGCCATGAACAAGCCATTGCGGATTGCTGTGATCATATGCGTCGCGCTGATGTGTGCGCGCCTCTCTTATTCGAACACCGGTGGCGATACGAACAAGAGGGTGCAAGAGCTATTTGCGCACGCGAAGACCCTGGAAAATCTTATGGCTCCCGGCACTCCTCCCTATTTGCTACGCATTCGAGTCGTGGGAGTTGGTCAGCTAGGCGCGTATCCAGAAGGAACGTACACGCTGCGGTTTCTGTCGCCTTCTCAATTTCGCCAGGATCGCGCGTTTGGCCAGTCGCAGTTTTCGGCGGGTGCCAATGGCGATGCCAAGAGAGTGTGGTTTTCGGGAACGACCTCCACTGCGTTGCTCGAAGACGCATTCATGGAGGCCGCGTCTTATGCATATGACAATACGGCGTACGGCGACCCTGCGACGCTTGAGCAGTCGCAGAAGAACAGCTACAAGATAACGAGCCGAACCAAAAATGGGCTAACGATGACCTGTGCGGAACGGAGAATACCTTACTGGCAAGTATGCTTTGACGCCGCGACAGGAGTGACCGTGGCGGCGGTCGATAATACTGGATTGGTTTCCCAGTTTAGCGATTTCCAAGTGTGGGGGACGCATCTTGTGCCGAAGCAACTGATCGTTTTCGCCAATAATGCGCCGATTTTGGAGGCGCACGTTGAAACTCTCGAAGCACTTCCTGAGGACCAAGCCAAGGGTTCGGCCTTTGCGCCTCCTTCAGAGGCACGATTTCAGGGATCGGCTCCTTCTCATTGCCAGATCGAACAGGCCCACATACTCAATGAAGCTCGTCCAGACTATCCGCATTTGGCGGGCCGGCCGGTGACGGAACCGTCGGGCTCTGGGGCGGGATTGATGAGACTGGCAGGGTCTCGGATGTCATTGTGGTTCAGTCTGCTGGTCCTGCATTCGACGATGCGGCGATTAAGGCAGTGAAGCAGTGGCGTTATAGGCCCCTCACTATTTGCGGAGCGCCCGCTGCGATCACGAGCGTTTTTCAAGTCTCCTTCCGACCGTAACAGAATTTCAATCGACGGAACGAACGCGATTTCAATAACTCAGCGCCGCTGCAAAACGGCGCGGATGCCATGGCGTGGACGCAGGGTGACAGACGGAAATAATTCAATCGGATGTTCCGGCACGAGCGAGAATTTGTAGCGCTGTGCGATCGTCGCGAGCAGCAGAGTCGCTTCCATCATTGCCAATCCCGCGCCGATGCAAACGCGCGGCCCGCCTCCGAATGGGAAATACGAGAAACGTGGCCGCTTTTGACCCTGCGCCGCTTCGCAATTTTGCGTTCCTGAATTCACGGCGCCGCTAT
>JASHRN010000144.1 GCA_030037335.1 Candidatus Acidiferrales bacterium
AGCAAATGGGCGTTGGGAAATATGTTCGCTGGGGAACGGTGTTTCTGCTTTCTGCCACGGCATTGGTTTCCTATTTGATTGTTCGGCGAATGCCGGTCCATCACCTCACCACACCTTTTGTGGTCGAGATGAGCCAGAATCTCTATTTCGTGGGTGTTGTGCTGACTTACCTGCTATGGGGTGCGGTAATAACTTTGCGCGAAACGAGAACGCGCCTGATCCAATTGATTCTGGCACTGGGAATTTTCTTTAGCTCAGACGCAGCCGGCTATGCATTGCGGAATCTTTTCCCGCATTTGGAAGCGAGTTTCTTGAAATGGGTGCCGCCCATCGCCGCAACGTTCCTGCCACTCGCATGGGCTTACACGTTTACGCGAGTTCCGGAAGAAGCACGGCTGGAAACGGCGCGAGTTTCGGCGCGCGCGGCAGCGGCACAGCGATTGGCGGCGCATCAACACTCATGATTGCCGCGCTCATCTGCGTGATTTCCATTGCGGCGCTGCTGCAATTCTTTGTGTCTTACGCGCGCTCGGTGATCGCCGCATATCGAAAATCGGAACTTTCTGAACAGGTTCGCGAAGTTGCCGGCATTGAGGGCGAAAGAATTCGTAGCGAGCAATTTGGGCAGCTGGTGCAACTTGTACGGCTCTGCCCGCAAAAGAGTGATGACCGGGGTGATCTCACAGTGGTGCGCATTTATTACCGCATGATGGGCTGGCTTGGCTCGATGGCGCGGTCGTTCGCACCGGGCATTTGCCAGTGGGCCGAAGCGGAGCGAGTGAGCTGCACGTATTTCGCCGCGGTGGCTCTGGACCGGCGAATCGCGTATAGCCGGGCGCTGCTTGCGCAGCAAATGTCTGAACGATAATTCGCAAACCTGCTTTTCCACGACAGAATCCAACGTTGTAGAATTGCCTCTTGCTATGAGCCCGCCGCTCGTTGCCTTGCTGAAAAATACGATCGAGCGCGATGGAATGCTCCGCGCAGGCGATCGCGTTGCGGTTGCCGTCTCCGGGGGGGCCGATTCCGTTGCTCTGCTGCGCCTGCTCGAGGAGTTGCGCGAAAGCCTGGGCGTAACGCTGTGCATCGCGCATTTCAATCATCAGTTGCGTGGGAAAGAATCGGACGCGGATGAGAAGTTCGCCGAATCGCTCGCGCGCCAGAGAGGAATCGAGTTCGTCGCTGGCGGCGAAAACGTGGCAACCGCGGCTAAACAGCACGGCTGGAACCTGGAAGATGCGGCACGGCGGCTGCGCTACGGTTTCTTTTCGAACTTGGTGGCAAGCGGTGACGCGACGCGAGTGGCAACGGCGCACACGGCCGACGATCAGGCCGAGACGGTGCTGGCGCGACTGATTCGCGGAACAGGACTTACCGGATTGGGTGCAATTTACCCCATGCGCGACAGATTCATTCGTCCGCTGCTGGAGGTGCGGCGGAAGGACCTGCGCGGCTACCTTTCAACTATCCACCAGGAATGGCGGGAAGATGCAAGCAACGCAGATACTCGGAGGCTGCGCGCGCGTGTCCGAGGGCAGTTGCTGCCACAGATCGAAGAGAATTTTTCGACGGCGATTGTCAACACGCTTGGTGGTCTGGCGGCACTGGCCCGCGACGACGAGAGATTCTGGCAGCTGCTGGTGCAGGAGCGATGCAATGGCATCGTAAAGCGGGCCGAAGGGGAAATTCGCATTCTCGTTAGAGACATTCTCTGGCCAATGGGAGTTCTGGGTGTGCGCGTGCACGATACAGACGAGTCCGTTGGACGGAATCCGTTCCGCGCGCTGACGCAGCGCATCATTCGCCGATTATTCGCGGACATTTCAAAAGAGCGAGGCGAACTATCGCGAAAGCACGTGGAACAGGTGATCCAGCTCGCGGAAACAGGATCCAGCGGGAGCCAAGTAGGTTTGCCGGGTGGAGTGTGCGTTCGCAAAGAATTTGACCACCTGGTTTTCAGCGGAGCCGGTTCGTCACGGGCAAGGAAGGTGCAGTGTTCGTCGATGACAACATATGCTTATGCCGTGGACGTGCCCAAACGGGGATCCACCACGATTACGGTTGCGGAACTTGGCAAGAGGTTCCGTTTGAAAGTAATTGACTGGCCTATGCGGGCGCGCGAAACTAACCGTTGGGGAGTGATCCTGGACGCGGAACGCCTGCGACCGCCGGTGATTCTCCGAAGCTGGAGGCCGGGCGACGCATATCTTCCGTCGGGACGGCGGCAAAAGCGGAAGCTGTCGCGGATGCTGATCGCGGGCCGAATCGCAGGGGCGCAGCGGTCGCTGTGGCCCGTTCTAACAAGCGAAGGCCGGATCGCGTGGGCGGACCGAATGCCTCCCGCAAAAGAATTCTCAGCAAGTGAGGCGACACGTACGGGCCTATGGATTCTCGAGGACGGCGGGTGATTCTCGCGTGAAGGTCGCCTACTCCCGCAAGGAATTGGCTGCGCGAATTGGCGAGCTAGGACGGACGATCTCCAGGGATTACCGTGAGCGCACCCTGGACGTGGTCGCGATCCTGGAGAATTCCTTTTTGTTCTCGGCAGATTTGGTGCGCGAGATTAAGTGCCCGGTAGTTTGTCACTTTGTGCGCACGGAAATGCGGGATGTCGAGTTGGGCGGGGCGAAATTCGCGGAGCTTTTCTTCTCGACACCACCGCAGCTAGAAGGACGGGACGTTTTGCTGGTGGATGCAATGTTGCACACGGGAGTGCCACAGGATTTCCTATGGAAGCGAATCGAGGATTATAAGCCGCGTTCCTTGAACCTGGCGGTGCTTTTTGACAAGGCTCGCGACCACAAGGTAGGGTTAAAAGCGAGGTACGTCGGCTTTAATGCTGCATCCAAACATTGGGTGGGATACGGCTTGCCGGGACGCGAAGGACTTTACCGCAATCTTCCCTATGTAGCGACAGTAGATGAGAACGGGGTGCCAAGGGAGTCTGGAATCGGGACGAAGAGTGGGCGGCAAAAGAGGAAACGCCGGCCAGAATGAGGTAAAATAGAGTTGTGAATTCTACGGTCAAGACAATCCTATTTTGGATGGCGATGATTCTGCTGGCCGTCCTGCTCTGGAAGATGGCCTCGACAGGCGGGCAGAATGCGCGAGAGTCGACGCCTAGCTATACAGACTTCCAGAACCAGGTGGAAAAAGGGAACGTCAGCGAAGCCACAATTACGCTGGACGCCGTAAGCGCGGAGGTCGAGGGCGAATTTCGCGAACCGACGAAGACGAAATTCCGCGTGACGGTTCCCAAGGAAACGCTCAGCGATCTCACCAAAGAGCTCGAATCGAAAAACGTTGACGTGAACATCAAGGAAGTTCGCGACAACACCTGGATGACTTTCCTCATCGATGGCGTGCCGTTCATTCTGCTGATTGTGATTTTCCTGATCATGATGCGGCAGATGCAGGCCGGTGGAAATAAGGCGCTGAGTTTCGGAAAATCGCGTGCACGGCTGCTTACGGCCCAGCAGAAAAAGGCCACGTTCAAAGACGTGGCTGGAATCGAGGAAGCCAAGGAAGAGCTGCAGGAAATCATCGATTTTCTTAAGGATCCTCAGAAATTCCAGCGGCTTGGCGGCCGCATTCCAAAAGGCGTGTTGCTGGTGGGCCCACCGGGAACCGGCAAGACTTTGCTGGCGCGAGCCATTGCCGGTGAAGCAAATGTGCCGTTCTTTTCGATCTCGGGTTCCGATTTCGTGGAGATGTTTGTCGGCGTGGGCGCAAGCCGAGTGCGCGATTTGTTTGAACAGGGCAAGAAGAATGCTCCATGCATTATTTTTATCGACGAAATTGACGCGGTGGGCCGGCATCGCGGCGCCGGATTGGGCGGAGGCCACGATGAACGCGAGCAGACACTCAACGCGCTATTGGTTGAAATGGACGGTTTTGAATCCAACGAAGGCGTGATCCTGATTGCCGCGACGAATCGGCCAGATGTGTTGGATCCAGCGTTGCTGCGGCCGGGGCGATTTGACCGGCGCGTAGTGGTGCCACGGCCGGACGTAAAAGGGCGCGAAGAGATTTTGCGCGTTCACACTCGCAAAGTGCCCATTGCGGACAATGTGGATTTGTCCATCCTGGCGCGCGGTACGCCGGGATTTTCGGGAGCTGATCTCGCAAACCTTGTAAACGAAGCAGCACTCTGGGCAGCGCGCCAAAACCGCAAGCTCGTGACTATGGATGACTTCGAGATGTCGAAAGACAAGGTCCTCATGGGCGCTGAGCGGCGATCGATGATCCTGTCGGAAGACGAAAAGAAGAATACGGCTTACCACGAAGCAGGACATGCTCTGGTGGCGGCGATGACTCCGGGCGCAGATCCCCTGCACAAAGTAACGATCATTCCGCGGGGCATGGCGCTGGGTGTGACCATGCAGCTTCCCATCGACGACAAGCACACCTACACGCGCGAGTTCCTCGAAAGCCAGCTTTCCGTCCTGATGGGCGGACGCGCAGCGGAAGAAATTTTCCTGCAGCACATCACCACTGGAGCGGGAAATGATATCGAGCGGGCCACGGAAATCGCCCGGCAGATGGTCTGCGAATGGGGCATGAGCACTCTGGGTCCGCTGACGTTTGGCAAGAAGGAAGAGGCGATTTTTCTGGGACGCGAAATCGCGCAGCATCGCGACTATTCAGAAGATACGGCAATTAAAATCGACGCCGAAGTGCGCGGGATTGTTACCAGCGCCTACACGCGGGCGCGCAGCATCCTGGAAACGCACCGAGATGCATTAGAACGCATCGCGCACGGCCTGCTTGAGCGCGAAGTGCTTGACGCCAATGAGATGCGCTTGCTGATCGACGGCAAACCTCTTCCGGACAAAATGCCGCCCCCACCGTCATCCGCACCGCCGGTTCCATCGAAAGAGCCTCAACTCTCGCTTCGGCCAGAACCGCGTACCGTTCCGGGCATGGCCAAGGGTGAAAAGCCTGCGCCGGCGTAGTTCGCGCGAGCGGCTAAGCTTCTGTTTTTCCTCATCGTCCTATTTGAAGTAAAATACCCGTGTGGCGAAACAACGCTCATCCTCGTTTGAAGTCGAATGCCCGTGCTGCCAGGCGAAGCTCACCGTAGATCGCGAGCTTGGCGTGGTGCTGTCGCATACCGCTCCTCCAAAACCAGCCTCCTCTGTTGACCTCGATGACACTGCGCGGCTGCTCCGCGAACAGGCGGAGCGTGTGGAAGCAAAATTCAAGCTGTCGGTGGAAGCCGAGCGAATGAAAGATGACGTTCTGGAGCGAAAATTTACCGAAGGGCTGAAGAAAGCCAAGGACCAGCCGCTCGAAAAACCTCTTCGCGATTTCGACCTCGACTGAACAATGGCGTGTCCGCTTTGCTTGGCGGCATCCCCCGCATAAACTAAGTGCCGTGAAACTTCGAATGACAGCGCTGTGCTGCGCCTGCGTTTTCGTGATGCTCACCTTGGAGTACTGCGTTTCGGCGAGTCCGCTTCAGAAAAAAGTCAAGCCTCCGAAGCCTGTAAGAATGGATGCTGGCGTGGAAACGATTCGCAATCCAGCCAACGGCGAATTGACGTTTCGGCGCAATGGTAATGGACAGGCTGGCAGCGATTTGGAAGTAAGCGGCAGAGCGGCGCTTCGGATCAACGTGAATTTGGTCGAGGTCTCCTGCACCGTTTTCGCTACCGACGGCACCTCTGTGCGTGGCTTGACGGAAGCTGATTTTCACGTATTCGACGATGGCGTGGAACAACAAATCCAGCATTTCAATGGCCAGAGCGAAGGCGCAAGCATTGCTTTGATTATCGACGCAAGCCCCAGCGTGCTCCCGGATACGGATGCGATGAAAGCTGCGGCGCAGGAATTGATCGCGGACCTTTCGCCTGCCGATCAGGTGGCAGTCATCGACTTCGCAGAGCATACTTTTCTGCTGCTTCCCTTTTCGCAGGATCGCACTCTGCTGGCGAAAGCAATCAATCAAGTCGACGTCCGCGCGCTTTTCTCGGACACGATTGGATCGAACATTTATCGCTCGTTGTATCTCGCAGCAAATGAAATTTTCCCGGGACATACCGGGCGCAAGGCGATTGTTTTGCTGACGGATGGGCAGGACAGCGGCCTCGGACTGAACTTGGACGGCGAAGGAGTGGCGCCGCGGCCGGGTGAAAATCGCGCGACTTTCCAGGACGTGGTGGAGGCGCTCAGCTCGCATGGAATCGAAGCCTACGTGATTTCCACGCAGAATCGTCCGCGCGTGATGACCGCTGAGTGGCTTGCTGCGCATCAAAGCGAGACACTGATTACTCCTGCGGCGTTGCAGCTCGGCATTCCGGCGTATACAGATTTTCTGGCCGAACTGGTGCGGCGCGTGGGCGGGCAGCTTTATTTTCTGAATGAGACCGGCTCCGTGGCCGGGGCGTATCGTTCTGTCGTGCAGAACCTGAACGCGCAGTACACGCTGGGCTACTATCCCAAATCACGGCAGAAAGCCGGATGGCATTCGCTTCGCGTGGAAGTGCGCGGACACGGAGTGGTTCGCGTGGTGAACCGGCTTTCGTATTACCAGCCGGCGGAGTAGTCGCTGAAATTCCTGACTTGCATCTTGAGAGCGTGAAATGACGCAACGCCGTAAATTCCGACTTCGCTTGCCCTCTGGCACTCTCACGCTGGGCGAGAAAACTTTGGTCATGGGTGTCCTGAATGTGACTCCCGACAGTTTTTCGGATGGCGGTAAATTTTTTACGCGCGATTCTGCAGTCGCACGCGCGCTGGAGATGGAGCGCGATGGTGCGGACATTATCGATATCGGCGGGGAATCGACGCGACCGGGAGCAAAGTCCCTGACGGCAAGCGAAGAGCTCAACCGCCTTTTACCAGTGCTGGAAAAACTGCGTAGCCAATTGAAAATTCCCATTTCGGCAGATACGCAGAAAGCGGATGTAGCGGAGGCCGCAATTTCGGCCGGCGCGGAAATTGTGAACGACATCAGCGCACTGCGATTCGATCGGCGAATGGGCGAGTTGGTTTCAAAACACAAAGTAGGAATAATCCTGATGCACATGCGCGGGCGTCCTCGAACGATGCAGAAAGGGCCGTTTGCGCGCGACGTTATGCGCGACGTGATCGCGGGATTATGCGATGCACTCCGCCGGGCAATGGAGGCTGGCATTGTGCGCTCGCAGATTCTTCTCGATCCAGGGATCGGTTTCGGGAAGAATTACAAACAAAATTTCGAGATTCTGGCTCGACTTCGCGAGCTTGCGCGACTCGGTTATCCCATCGTTGTCGGCACCTCGCGAAAAGCATTCATCGGAGATGCGCTCGGCGGTGCTTCTGAGAACGCGCGCGCGTGGGGAACGGCGGCGACGGTTGCTGCGAGTATTTTGAACGGGGCGCATATTGTTCGCGTGCACGACGTAAAAGAGATGGCGCAGGTGGCCGGTATCGCGGATCGAATCGTCGCACGGCAGTCCGAATAAGTTTCCGCCATTGCTATAATTCCCTGCGAATGATGCAATTGGAACGGATATAGAATCCTGCGCAGGAGGCCGAGCGATGAGGTTGCGCAAAAACGAGATCGTCTTCGCGGCTGCGCTTTTTGCTTTTGGCGCACTGGCGGCAGGCGCTAGCGCGCAAGGATTGCCGCCCGTTCACAAAGCTTTCGAACCGAAGCCTCCGCAAGGGACGTACGGCTGCTCCATCCACAAATCCTGCGCGGACGTCGCGCCAACAATTATAAAGAATGCGATGGGCCCTTCGCCGCTTCAGGAAAATCTTCGAGTGCTGACCGACGAGATTGGCGGGAGGGTGACCGGATCAGCTGCGGCGGAAAAAGCAGTCGATTGGGCTGTGGATGCATTCCGTCAAGCCGGCGTGGACGAAGTGCTGACTGAAAATTTCACCTTGCCGGCCGGATGGGCGGAGGGCCGCACGCGCCTCACTGTGCTTTCTCCTGAGCCGTTTCCTGTGCGGCTTGTGTCGATGGGATGGTCACCTGCCACACCAGCAGGAGGATTGACGGCCACGGTTGTCGATGTTGGAAGCGGCGCAGAGGCGGACTTCAAGAGCGCAGGAGATTCGGTAAAGGGCGCCATACTGTTAGTGCGCACGGATGTGCTGAAGACCTGGGACGATCTGTTCAATGAATATTTATATGAGCCTGCTGTTGAACAGCGCGCGATTGACGCGGGCGCGGCGGGGATCTTGTGGATGTCCACGCGGCCATATCTATTGCTTTACCGGCATATTTTTTCCGTGGATGGCACCATCGATCGTCTGCCGCAAGCCATCGTCGCGCGCGAAGACGCGGAACGCATCGCGCGCTTCATTGCCGCAGGTAAATCCGTCAAAGTCGATTTGGAAATGCCGAACAAGATCAGCGGGCAGACCGGATCGGAAAACGTTGTTGCGGAAATTCGAGGAAGCGAAAAGCCGGACGAATTCGTGATCCTTGCGGCGCATCTGGATTCATGGGAGTTGGGAACAGGCGCGCTCGATGATGGCTGCAATGCGGCCATGGTGATTGATGCGGCGCGCGCAATTCGCGCATCCGGTTCGCTTCCGAAGCGATCGATTCGATTTGTGCTCTTCACCGGAGAGGAACAAGGAATGCTGGGCTCGTGGGCCTATGCGCTCGCGCATCGCGCCGAACTCGGGAAAATGGATGCGGCGATTGTTTTCGATGCCGGCGACGACAGAGTGACAGGATACTCGGTCAGCGGCCGCAAGGAGATCTTGCCCGCGCTGGAGCAGACACTCAAGCCGCTTGGCGCATTGGGCCCGCTGAAAAACACAACCGACGCGGAGATCGGTACCGACAACTTCGATTTTCTGCTCGAAGGCGTTCCCACGCTCGTCGCCAATCAGGAACCCGACGATTACATGATGAACTATCACGCAGCCTCCGACACTTTCGACAAAGTTGATTTCTCGCAGCTCAAAACAAATGAGGCGATTGCGGCGGTGACGGCCTATGCCATCGCCGACCGTCAAGAGAGAATTGGAATCCGCCAAACACGCGCGCAAATCGAGCGGCTGTTGCATGAAACAGGAATGGAAAAGCAGATGAAGCTCATGGGCTTGTGGAACATGTGGGCGGATGGAAAGCGTGGACGAACCGCTGAAACGCAGGAACATTAACAGGCTGTCTCGCCCTGAACCCCGTCGGTCACAGGCTATAATGGGAATGCATGGCTTCCCCAACACACACCCGCGGTGCTGCTGCTCCTGCCGAATTGCCGCTTCGCGCTGGAATCTTAGCCATTGATTATGGCCGCAAGCGCCTCGGATTGGCCGTCTCCGATGAATTGGGTCTAACCGCGCATACTCTTCCGGTAATTGTGCGAACAAATCGCCGGTCAGATATGCGCCGGTTACGAGAATTGGCGAAAGAAAAAGTGATCCAGCTGATTCTTGTCGGCTCACCGCTTCACTTGAGCGGACGCACAAGCGAAATGGCCGAAGAAGCAGCGAAATTCGCGGAGCGCGTGGAAAAAGAATTAGGATTGCCGGTTGAATTGAGAGACGAGCGGCTTACGAGCTGGGAAGCCGAACAGATGACTGGGCAGTCAAAAACCGGTAAGAATTCAGAAATCGACTCCGTTGCCGCTGCCATTCTGCTTCGAGAATACCTGGAAGAAGTCCGCACCCTCAGGAAATCGAAGCTTCCGGTTCGTGAGTCATGCGAAAAATAGCCGTCCTCGTAATCGTGGCTGTGATAATCGCGGCCGCTCTCGGCGCGTTTTGGCTCAGAGTGGAGCTCGCGCGTCCCTATCGCGGCTTTTCTGCCGCGCAAGTCTTCGTGGATATTCCACGCGGCACATCGCGCTGGAGTATCGCCGGGCTTCTTCAACGCAACGGCGTGATTCATAGCCGCCTGGCGTTCCTGGCCATCAGCGAAAGGCATCATCGCTCTGTTCTGCAAGCCGGCGAATACATGTTCGATAAGCCATCCACGCCGCGCGAGGTTTTCGCGCAGATTGCCAGTGGTCACGTTTTTGTGCACGTCGTCGTGGTGCCGGAAGGCTGGACGATGTTCGACATTGCTGCGGAACTGGAAAAACAGCATCTTTGCACCAGGGCTGAGTTTCTCAGCGTCTCTGACAATGCATCCCTCGTAAGCGACATTGCTCCTCACGCAAAGAGCCTGGAAGGATTCCTGTTTCCGTCGACGTATCAATTTTCGCGAGGCGCTTCGCCCGAGGAAATGGCCGCGACGATGGTGCATGAATTTCGCGAAGAGTGGAGCAAAATCGAAGCCTCAAGCCAACAGGATTCACCGGCTACGCCAGCGAAGACTGACCCGGTGAAACCGGCGGAATCGACGATGCCCTCGCTATCGGCGGACGAAATCGTTACGCTGGCATCCTTGATTGAACGAGAGACGCCTCAACCGCAGGAACGGCCGGTTGTTGCCAGCGTGTTTTACAACAGACTGAAACTTGGATTGCCGCTGCAGTGCGATCCGACGGTGCAGTATGCGCTCGATTTGTTGGGCAAGCCGACGCCGAAAGTCAGAGCGGAGGATTTGCACGTCCAATCTCCGTACAACACGTATCTCCATCGCGGACTGCCACCGGGCCCGATCGCGAATCCCGGCGACGCCTCACTCCGCGCTGCCTTGGAACCTGCGAAGACGCATTATCTCTATTTCGTGGCCAATGGATCGGGGGGACACTTCTTTAGCTCGACGCTTGTCCAGCACAATCGCAACGTGCAAAAGTATAAACGCATCCTCGCAGGATTGCCTCCGGAGCCACCGCCGGCCAGGAGCGGTCATCAACAGGCCACAATAAAAAAACAGCCGATCAAGAAAAAGAGCCTAACTCGCGCCGCAGCAAACCAGAATCATGGGAGCCACCCATGAGCGGCGGCAAGGCCCCCGCGAAAAAAGAAATGATTCTTGATGCCGCGCGCGAATTGAACAAATCCGTCTACACGCCCGCCGAAGTCGAGCAAATCCGCCGTAAACTGATTGCTGAATGGGGCGAAGCAGGAAAAACTTCAACCGATTACATTGCTGACGTGCTGGCCGAAGCGAAAATGCGCGTAGTTCTTTCGGTGCACGTTGACCCACAGGGCCAATATGAAGATGAACTTCAGGACCTGCTGCATTTTGCCACGCTTGAAGAGGCTGAAATGTGCCTCATAAGGCTGGACGAATTGCGGCGAAAATTCGAAGTCGAAGGCGATCGCGCAGGGGAAGCGCGCGTGCTCGAAATTGCGCGGCTCGGAAAGAGACGCGCCGAAATGATCGCGCGAAATCACAAAGTGGACGCGACAAAAAGAACAGAAAAAGAAGAAGTGGCGCGATGGTTCTCGGTCTGGCTCGAACAGCCGGATGCGTTTTTCGACTGGCTGGAGATTCGCAAACAATCGCCTGATTTTTGTTCGCGTTTTCCCCAGGAGCCGGAATCCGAATGATGCTCCTCGAAGTAGAGCCGCTGGACCTTGGCCCGGACGTTCGCGCAGTGGGGCTCGATCTGACCGAAGGAGCGGATCGAGAGCCGGTGCGTGGCGAAAATGCCGCGCGCGTTTGGAGCCTTGCGCTTCCATCCATAGCTGGAAAGGAACCGTGGGTGCTTGATTTCTTTAGCCATCTCAAGCGTGTGCGGGAGTTCTGTCAATTTCATGACGTGGAATATCCCGAAGCCTCTGAGCGGTGTATCGTAATTCCTTCAATCGAGCAAAACGCTCTTGAGGAACTCTTCCAAAGGTTCGAGAGTGAGACATTCGGCATGCGCGCGGGAGGCCGGCTCGAAACCATAGATTCTGCTCTCGAGAACGATCTCGCGAGTAAGGGAGTCGATGCCTACCACTTGGCCTACCCGGCTTACTCCTTCTGCGCCGTGTGCAATTTCGAGGACGGCTCAGTTGTGGTGCTAAGCAATAGTCTCTGGGCCAGTGAAATTCTCCGGCGCGTCAAACCGGCTCTGTCCGCTGAAAGCGATGTACAGGTGCGGCTGGCTACATAAGCGTAAGGTTGTATTATCATAGACATACGTTTTGGCCTGCGAAGACCACCAGCCCTTGACGCTCTGCGCACGGCGGTACCTCCGTACCATTCCTTGCCGCACTAAAACACGTCACCATAGACTGAATCAACGAGGTCTCCTGGAATGCCCAGCACTAACGAGACGCTTATCTCCGCCTCGCGCGCCTTTGTGCATAGCCTGAACGCGGCCCTTAAGTCCGCGCGATTGTATGGCTTGCATCATACGCGCTCCGAGAGACAGCTTGGCGAAACCTGGAAAGCACTGCAAGCCGGAATCGGAGCCGGCGGAAATTCCCTGCTCGTGGGAACGTCCGGCAGCAAGCTCGTGCTGGACGGCGCCGTGCTCGAGTCCACCGCCGCGGAAAACAGCCTTGCTCAAATCTTTGCAAATGCCGGCGTTGCGAGCATCTTGTTCACTTCCGAAGTCGCCGAAGACTCGTTCAGAGATTTTGTGAAGGCTTTCGCGGGGACTACCGTCAAGCCATCGAAACTGCACAGCTTCCTGAGGGATGCGTTTGGAGAATACTCCCGAACGGGAATTCGAATTAACGAGCTGCGCGCCGGAGCGGGTAATGGCGCAAGCGATAGCCGAAATTGGCTGCGCGATCCGGCCAAACTTGCCGAGCTAATTGGCGCTGAGGAAGGCTCACGGCAGGCCCGCCGGTCCAGACATTCCGAATTTGGCGAAGAGCTTCTCGGCACCGCTCATCGGGAAGGACAAGAGCCTGCCGATCGATTGCTGGATGAAAATGAAGCGCACGACTTCTTGCGCTTCGTCGTGGAAACCGGATTGGGCAAGCAGGAGCCGTCCGGAGACGGAGCAGAATGGAAAAGCCGGTTCGATGCGCTTCCGGCAAGTGCAAAGTCCATTTTCCGCGACGTCTTCGCGGGAGCGAACACAAAGCTTCGCTTGATGAAGCTGGATGAGGGAACGTGGTTTCGGCTGGCCACCGATGTTGCAATTCGCTGCGCCACGGAGCGTTTCGAATCAGGCGCAATCAGCGCCAGCGACATTCGGCCGCTTGTTGAAAAGATGGCGCGGCAAATCCAAAGCGCGGCGAAAATGCCGTCAAATGGGCAAGGCATTCCATCTGATTCGCTTAGTGACGTGCTCGAACGGCAGTTTTGGGCTTCCGTGTCAGCGGAGAGCAGGCAAAGCGTTCTGCTTTCACCGCAATGCTGGTGTGTGCCGCCAAAAAACATTCAGCAGCAAGTGAGGGAACAATACCACCGCGGCGATTCCGCATCCGCGGAGCAGATCTTGATGCACTATGCCCGCAGCATTTGCCATGTCGACCCGGAAGTGCGAAGGAAAGCCGCCGATGGGGTCATGCAAATCGCGGATACCTACTTGAACGCCGGAGGAGCGGCACTCGACGAAGCAGTGCGCGCCATCGGCGAGCAGCTCTCGCGTGAGCGCGATGCTGAACTGCAAAGCCTTCTGAGCACTGTCTTCGTTCGATTCGGCCAGAGAGCCGCTGAGCAACGGGAACTTGTCGTGGTGCGCCGCACGCTCGACACTCTCGGAATGCTGGAAAAGACGCGGCCGAGCTGGACAAGAGGTCTCCGTCCGCGCATCGGCATCAATGACCGCATTCCGCAATTTATCGAAGAAGGCTTGCGCGATCCCGCACCCCATCCAGAGCTCATCGAAGTTCTGCGGCGGACTCCAGAACCGGCAGCCACTCAGTTGTCCGAACGCCTGATGCGCGTGACGCGAGCCTCTGAGCGCGAAAATCTTGTGGCAATAGCGTGTGCGATTGGCGAGCCGATTCGCGCCCAGTTGCGTCAGAGATTGGAGCTTGCGCCTATCGGCATCGCGGTGCGGGCAGTGGGACTGCTGAGCCGCATTGAGCCCATTGTTGTTGAGGAATTGCTGCCGCAACGCATAGGCTCAGGCCAGCGGGCAACGCACGACGAAGCGCTTCGCCAGCTTTCGATCGCCGGAGCACCGGAGCGCGGTCGTACTTTGACGCGTATGCTGGGAACTCTCGATCCCATCATTTTGCCCATGGCCGTCGATGAGATCGGAATGTGCGGCGATGCTTCCGCCGCGCCAGAGATCCTGCGTGTCGCTCAGGGACAAGCGCTGCCGGACTGTTCCGATTTCCTCCGTGTGAAAGCCATCGAAGCGCTCGGCCGTCTCCGCGTTCCAGAGATGGAAGGCCCGCTGCTGCAATTTGTGGAAGCCAAGGCAACCTGGCGATGGGCTTATCCGCACGAGATGAGGGTCGCGGCCGCTCAGGCGCTTGCTAAGCTTGATCCGGAACGCGCGCCTGCGCTACTTGCGAACTCCGGATTGGACGCGCGCCTTTTCGACCTGGCTCCTCTTGATGCAAAACGCGACCGCGATTTTGTCCGTTACCGCCGCTATGCGCGAGTTCGCATGCCACGTCCGATAGCTGCGGTGATTGAATCACAGCGCGCAAAATACCAACCCTCTGTCCAAGTGCTCAGTCTTGAAGGCGGTCTGCTCAGCGGAAACGTTCAGATGTCGGTCGGGACTTCCGCCAGCTTGCGCATTTCTTCAGGCATAAAACCGATTCGCCTGCAGGTTCTCGTGCGCTTTGCAAAATCGAGTCAAGCGGGGGTCGAAACAGTTGGAATGGAACTGGAAGATCGCTCTCGGCTGAGAAATTTGCTACTTTCCGCGGCGGGTGCATCCATGCCGCGTGTGTCCGTTTCGATGACCGTTTGACGGCGTAACGCATTCCGAGTTTCTCCTCCAAAACCCCTAATTGACCGAAGAAAACCAAGATGTTTTTCGGCCTCAACGTTGACACCCTGAGACCGCACTGCTAGATTCAACCGATTCAATGAGCAAATTCTTGCAAGGAATACGCGCCACTTTTTTCTGGTCCTACGATCGCGGTAGCTGGCCCTATGACGTTATGGTCGTACTGATCGTCATTTTCGTCCTGATTACGCCGCGTAACTGGTTTCACGATCAACCGCAGAACAACTTCTCCAGCCCCGCGGGCGTCGAACTCCTCACCCAGGACCCCATCACTCACATCGAAATCTACCGCCTTGATCGCGGACTATTCGGGAAGAGCCAGCCGAGCGCGAAATCGGATGCTCAGCTGGAAGAGAAAACACATCAGATCCTCACGGATTCAGTGGAGAGCCTGCGCGGTCAGAAATTCCAAGTGCGCAGCATTGAGCCGATTCATGGAGACGATGGTGCGCTGCTCTATTACCGCGTGGAAGTAAAACACTAATCCAGTTTTCCCTCGAAGTTCACCGTAGGCCGTTCGCCCAGCTCAAGTTTGTCAGTTTCCTTTTCGTGCAGAATGGCCGCTTCCCGCGTGAGCACGCGATTTTTCCGCGGCCAGCAACATTCCCTTGCGCTCAAGGCCCCATCGATAACCGGCAAGGTTTCCATCGGCTCTCACCACCCGGTGGCATGGCACCACGATAGAAACCGGATTGGTGGCACAAGCTCGCGCGACGGCGCGGATTGCTCTGGGCTTCCCAATCGCGCGCGCTACTTCGGTGTATGTCTTTGTTGAGCCGTACGGAATGCGCTGCAATTCTTTCCAAACGCGACGCTGAAAGGCCGTCGCTTGTACGTCCAATGGAAGACCCTCGTGAGGCTCCTGGCCGCGCAGGTGCGCGAGAACACCGCGAACCCAGGGTGCGATTCCCTTGTTATCGCGGCGAATTCCCGCGCGAGGATATTCCTTGGTGAGGGCTTGCTCGAGCGGCTTGTCAGAGTTGCCTAGATAAACAGCGCTCACCCCCCGCGCCGTAGCTGCCACGAGGAGCCTCCCTAGCGCGCATGGCACAATCGCATAGGAGATCGACATGCCCTCGCCTCCTCGGCGGTAAACAGCCGGAGTCATGCCCATTTGCGCGTGCGCTCGCTCGTAAAGTCTGCTGCTTGAGCCAAAGCCTGCATCGTACATTGCACTGGTCACTTGTTCTCCTTTTCGAAGATTCGATTTCAACTGCGTCATTCTGCGGGCATCAATGAACTGACGCGGTGTGATGCCGAGAGTGCGCTGAAATAGCCGCTCGAGTTTGTGCGGCTTCACGCCGGAAGTACGGCTAAGTTCGGCCAGCGTGAGCGCCGTTTCCGGATTCGACGCGAGCGTTTCTTCAATCTTCCGGCACATCCGCTGAACCAATTGCGCAGATTCGCGTAACGAGGATTCTTGCGGCCAACATCGGCGACACGCGCGATAACCCGCCTGTTCAGCTTGCCGGCGATTCCTGAAGTAAACCACTCGGTCGACACGCGGACGCCTTGCCGGACAAGATGGGCGGCAATAAATTCTCGTGCTGCGCACAGCATAAACAAAGCTTGCATCCGCATCACGCTGGCGCTGTTCGATGGCCCGCCAGTTCCGCGCGGAATCACTCGTTGCTTTGTGGGCCGGTGTCATTTCGCTCTTCTCGTGATCCACACTATTCTACGCTCGCTGGAGTATCTATCCGATTCTTGCAGTCAAATCGCGCAGAAAACGAGTTTTCCACAACCCTGGCGCCTGTTGAATTTCAAGGCACTTTTTCTCTTGACACGATTGACGCATTGTAGGTCAGCAATGCATAGTTTGTATCCCGGCTTGGGCAACGCCGGGACTTGGGGGAATTCGCAATGGGGGCACTTCCGAAATTGCAGTTATCCGCCGCGCTCGTTAACGCTCCAGCTCGAGAAGTTCACCAGATCCATCCCGCTCTCCACCACAAAACTTTTCTGCGCGTGCCGACTCACGCCATCAGTGTTGCTGAAGACCGCCGCCGCAGCCCGAGAGCTCATCTGAGCCTGCCTTTGCAGTTGATCAGCATTGCGGGATGCGCGGAATCCGCTCCCGTCACGCTCGTAACAAAGAATATAAGCTCCTCTGGCATCTATTTCCTTGCTCCTCGCAACATTGCGCCGGGAACCGCCATTGAATTGCAAGTTTCGCTGATCGAACGGCCGTTTGGCCGCGGAAGCGTGCGCCTGAAAACCGCGGCTCACATCGTACGCACCGAAGCTTGCGGCGTACCGGGCTGGTTGGGCTTCGCGGCTTCCTTCGATGACATTGATTTCGACCGCGACGACTTGGTTCCGTCTTCGCCCGAGTCTCATTAGAATTTTCTCCGCTCATTCTGTAATCTGCTTGCGTGAAACCCACGCGTATCGCCGCGCGAGCAGTCTTGTTCGATTGGGACGGTACGCTGATCGACTCTTTTCACGCGGACTTTCGCGCCTATCGTGCAATGTTTCAGGCTCTTGCAATTGATTTCTCCGAGGCGCAGCTCCATCGCTACTATTCTCCCAACTGGTATCGCCTTTATCGAGCAGCACGAATTCCGCGGCGCCAATGGACTCACGCTGACCGATTATGGGCTGCCGCTTATAAGGACGAAAATCCGCGGCTGCTGCCTGCCGCGCGCTCTGTGCTCAATCGGCTGAGCCGCTCCTTCGCGCTGGGTCTCGTCACAAGCGGCGACCGCAAGCGCGTGCTCCGGCAGCTTCGGCATTTCCGGCTGACTGCGCTCTTGCGCACCTGCATCTGCTCCGAAGACGCCTTGAGGCGCAAGCCGCATCCCGCACCGTTGCGCGAGGCCTTGCGCTGCATGCAAATCACAGCCGCGGATTGTGTCTACGTTGGCGATACACCCGAAGACGTTGAGATGGCCCGTCGCGCTGGGGTTCGCTCGATTGGCGTGCCTGGAGCGTTTCCCACTTCAGCCAAGTTAAAAGCAGCGCGTCCCGATTTGCTGCTCCACTCGATCACAGAATTGCCTGAGATCCTGGTTCCACGTGAAGCGAAGGTGTCTCTCAATGCGCGGACGGCTTCGCGGAAGCAGCGTTCGCAGGGATTGTATTTGGCCTGAAATTCGACGAGCGCACAATCAATCGAATGGGAACCGTGCCTTGCTGGGCTTTTACCTCGCTGTCCGAACGAATGTAGGTTGGCAACCAAAGACGCCCCTGAATATTTTCACGGTAAACCTCGAACATCTGAAAAGGAAAACTGGCGGCGAAGTTGCCGGTATCGGTCAAGAATTGTCCGTAGCTCTTCACGATCGAGAAGTCCTGATCGTCAATCCATACCACTCCGTCGAAGAGCGGTTTGCTCAGAAGCTGCTTCGGCTGCACCCGGAAAGCATATGTGGTGATTTGGTCGAGCTTCTCTTTGCCTTCGTAAGACAATTTGTATTCCGGCAAATTTTCCGTGGTCAGGAAAAACAATTGCAGCCCAGCGAGGAACTTCACATCTTCGAGCGAGAACTCCGTGTAGTGCAAATCGGATGCCGGTGCCTTCAGCACACTTTCATAACGCTCGCCATCGGACTTCGTGTATTCCTGGCTCGTTAGTTCGTAGGTACCTCCTCCCGAAGCCAGTTCTTCCACTCGGACGGTCTGATCCAGCATGTCCGCATCGTAGAGTTTCTTGTTCAAGTCTTCGTTTTGTGTGAAACGATGAATAATTTCGTCCGCAGGAAGCGGTGGGGGCGGCGGTTCAGGCTTGGCGGGGATCTTCTTGACCTCGAAGCTCGGCGGTGGAGTGATAGGCCCGACGCTCTGCGCGCGCACAGGAGCGGCGGAAAGGACCATGATTGTTGCCAAAATCCCCGAACCGATGAGTTTGAACGCCATACTCCGACTTAGATGCACAAAAACCTGCTCTCGCACGGCCAAGCTTGCAGGGGCACGTACTGTGGGTGATAATCCCATAACCTCATCGTCCGGGGAAAGAACAGGCTAGCGTGATCTGCCCCCAATGTCGAACCGAGAACTCCGACCAATCGTCGGCCTGTTCGAAGTGCGGCTCATCGTTTGACTTGCAGTTCGATGCCGATGGAACGCTGGACGCGCTGCCTATCACGTCTGTTTCCGCTCCTAAAAAGCTCTCTGCCGAGGGACGGGGACCTTCCTCGCACGGTTCTGCGTCGCGCACAGGCGCTCGTACAGCCGTGGCTATGTACGGCGTACTCGAGCCGGGCGACGAGTTGGGCCATCGTTACCGTATCGAAGCAATGCTCGGCCAGGGCGGCATGGGCCGCGTCTACAAAGCCCATGACAATGAACTGGACCGCGCTATCGCCCTCAAAGTCCTTCAGCCCGAGTTGAGCAGCGATCCCAATGCCATGCAGCGCTTCAAGCAAGAGCTGCTCCTCGCCAGCCGTATCTCTCACAAAAACATTTTGCGCATTCATGATTTGGGCGAAGCGGATGGTGTCAAGTTCATTTCTATGGCCTTTGTGGATGGGCCGGACCTGCATCACGTGCTGCATTCAGGCAAACTTTCCATCGATCGCGCGCAAAATATCGCGCAGCAGCTTTGCGAAGCGCTCGATGCCGCGCATTCCGAAGGAATCATCCACCGTGATCTGAAACCGCAAAATGTTCTCATGGGAGCGGGCGACCACGTTTACATTTCCGATTTTGGCCTCGCCAAATCGCTCGAATCCAGCAGCGCGGGAATGACGCGAACGGGCCAATACCTGGGCACGCCGCGATATATGGCGCCGGAGCAAGTTGAGGGCGGCCAGGTCGATAAGCGCACGGATCTGTATGCCCTCGGGCTGATTTTATTTGAAATGGTTACAGGCGAGGACGCATTCAAGGGCGATTCGACGCTGCAGATTATGTACCGCCGCGTCAAGGAAAAGCCGCCGAATCCCAAGCAACTCAATCCCGAACTGCCCGATTACTTCTCGCGCATCATTCTTCGTTGCCTTGACCGCGACCCCGCCAACCGCTACCAGGACGCGCGCGCGGTCCTTTCGGATTTGCGCGCCGGTCGCGTTACGCCAGCATCGAAGAGTTTGCAAACGCGGCTGTCTGCCGTTCCGAAGCTCTGGTGGATTGCAGCTGGAGCAGCGATTCTCCTGGCCGTGCTCATTTCGATCCCGTCCGTGCGCCGCATTTTTCGCTCGGCCGCCTCGTCAACCGCTTCATCCCCCATTCCAACGCCTGCCGGTGTACCGCCAATCTCCAGCGGTAAATTTATCGCCGTCCTGCCGCTTCAGGTGTTGGGCGACACCCATCAGCTTGGGTATCTTGCCGAAGGCATCCAGGAAGCGCTTTCCGCCAAGCTCTTTCAACTGAAGGACGTTCGCATGACCTCCTCTGATGCCGCGACCAAGATCAATCAGAATGAATCCCCTGCTCAGCTCGGCAGCGCTCTCGGTGCAAATTTGCTGGTTCAGGGAATGCTGCAAGGCTCCGGAGATCAGATTCGCGTCATTCTTAACCTGGAGGATGTCGCCGACGGCAAACGTCTGTGGAGTAAGGAATTCAATGGCGTCACCGGCGATCTTTTTACCATCGAAGATCAAATCTATAACCAGCTCGTTTCCGCGCTTGATCTGAATCCCACAGGCGACGAAATGGCCCGCGCTGCCGCTCGCCCCACCGACAACGCGGCTGCCTATGACCTCTATTTGCGCGGTCGCGATGCGCTTCGCGGCCAGCAGTCCAAAGACATTCAATCCGCGCTGGACTATTTCACTCAGGCTGCCGCCAAGGACCCTTCGTTCGCGCTCGCCTATACCGGCGTGGCCGACGCCAGCCTGGCAATGTACAACACGATCAAGAAAGACAGCTTCTGGACCGAGAAAGCTCTAGCGGCCGCGCAACAAGCCCAGCAACTCAACCCCAATTTGCCGGAGGTTCACTTTGCCTTGGGCGGCGCCTATAGCGCCACCGGAAAATACAATGAAGCGGTAGCGGAATTGAAGCGCGCCGCTGCGCTCGCCCCTAAATCAGATGAGGTCTATCGGCGGCTTGGCGATGTTTACCTGGAGAGTGGAGACGCGCCGGACGCCATGAAATCGTTTGAAAAGGCCATCCAGCTCAACCCATATTTCTGGAACAACCAGAACGAAATTGGAAATGCCTACTTTGAGCAGGGCGATTACGCCAAAGCTCTCGAAGCTTTCCATCAGATCACCGTGCTTGCTCCGGACATCGACGTCGGATACGAAAACATGGGCAACGTTTATCTCCGCGAGGGCCAATATCAACAATGTATCCCCTATTACCAGAAGGCGCTCCAGATCGAGCCTTACTGGACGACCTATTCCAATCTCGGCACAGCTTACTTTTTCTTGAAGCAATATGCACAGGCCGCTGCTGCTTACGAAAAGGCCGTGGCGCTCAATCCCAATGATTCTGAGGTGGTTGTCAATCTGGCGGACGCTTATCGCTGGTCCGGCCAACAGAACAAAGCAAACCAGACCTATCAGCAGGCTATCGCGCTAGGATACAAGGAACTGCAAACCAATCCGCAGAGCGCCTCGACGATGGCGCAAATCGCCCTCTCTTACGCGAAAATCGGCAACGCGCAACAGGCCGACACGTTCATCGGTCGCGCTCGCTCTCTCGGCAGAGATAACGTGGATTACATCTATTATGAGGCGGAAGTCGATGCCATTCTCAATCGGCAGGAGAGAGCATTGAAAGTGCTACGTGAGGCGCTGGAGAAGCACTACCCGGCGGATTACGCTTCTGGCGATCAGGTACTGGAAAACTTGCACAGCAATCCGAAGTTTGCCGCGCTAATCAAAGAATTCTCAGCCAGGAAGCCGTGAGGTCCGCGCGACAGCCTACCACTTGCGGCCAAAGCCGATAAGCATTGCTCCGCCGGTGAGCAGCAGGAAAATTGTAGCCGGCTCAGGCGTCGAGGCGATCTCAATGCTGTAGGTTCCTGCCTGAAGCGTTCCGAGAAACTCGAGCTCGACATCGTCGCTGAACGGCGTGCCCACTGTGCTGACCGCGTCAAATCCCGTGAAAATGTTGGACACGCAATCAAACTGTTCGAATGGAAGCGAACCGGCCAGAGCAATATACAAATTCTGTTGCGTCGGACCTGTATAGTCTAAATACTCGGTAGGCAACAATCCTTGGCTGTTCAACGTTATCACCAACGGGTCCGTCACCGAATTCTTTGAAAAAACGGTCGCGTCTCCCCCCTTCTTATTAAGAATTATCGAAGGGTCCACAGGGGACGCCTGCGCGAACGGGGCAGCAACGAGGCAGGCAAGAGCAATCAACAAAGCGTAGCGCAGTTTCATGACACACTCCTTCGATGTGGGACGAGAAGGACCTACCAGCACGTGGCAGTCCAATTCATTCACCACTTTGCAGCCCTAAGGGCCACGCCATCAGCAACTTGCGCTCACTTGTAGAGGCCCATTTCATAAGCTTCGCCTGCAATGCAAATCTTTTCGCCTTATGTGAAAGCTATCCTACGTAGAACGCTCTGGCGCATCAGAACAGCTCTGGTAAAATCCTCCCCTGTCAGGTGGACGGGGAATTGGCAGAGGCACGGGTCGCGAAGCTTTTCAGCGTTGCCGGTATGGTGCAGGGGGTCGGCTACCGCTACTTCACGCAACGCGTGGCCGCGCGCATAGGCATTACCGGATACGTGAAGAATCTTCGCGACGGCCGCGTGGAAGTCTACGCCATCGGCTCCTCGTCCCAACTCTCCCGTCTGCGGCGGGAATTGGAGCGCGGGCCGCACGGCGCTTCGGTTGCCGAAGTGACTGACGAAAACGCCGGCGTGGAAGAGAGATATTCGTCCAATTTTTCCATCGAGCGCGATTTTTGACCGGAAGGAAGCTGGAATGAACGAACTCAAGAAGCTGATTCGCGAAGTGCCCGATTACCCCAAGCCCGGCATCCTCTTCTATGATTTAACTACGCTTCTGCAGGACAAAAAGGGCTTCCACGCGCTCATTGACAGCTTGTGCCAGAAATTTGCTGGCAAGCGTATCGATATCGTCGCCGGAATTGAGGCTCGCGGATTCATTTTCGCGCCCGCGCTTGCCTATCGCCTCGGTGCCGGATTTGTTCCCGTCCGCAAAGCCAACAAGCTGCCCTGGAAAACGCAGCAGATCACCTATCAACTGGAGTACGGGACGGACAAGCTGGAAATCCATCAGGACGCCGTAAAGCGCGGCGAGCACGTGCTGGTATGCGACGACTTGCTGGCCACCGGAGGAACCGCTGCAGCAGCCGTGAAATTAATAAGCGGCCTGGGAGCTGAGGTTGCCGGCGCTGCATTCGCCGTCGAGTTGAGTTTTCTGAAAGGCCGCGAGAAGCTCAACGGCACCGAAGTCTTCTCGCTGATCCAATACGATAAATAAATTTCCGCTTACGTATTACTTCTTCGCTGGCGCACAATTTCGAACAACACAATTCCGGCAGCTACCGAAACATTGAGTGAGCCTACCGGCCCGCTCGTCGGAATGGAAACCACAAAGTCGCACCGTTTCCGCACCAGCTCGTGCAATCCCGTACCTTCGCTTCCCATGACAATCGCTACGCGCCCTTTGTAATCCACTTCAGTATAGTTTTTCTGCGCGTTTTCCTCGAGCCCGATCACCCAGAAGTTCGTTTCCTTCAGTTGCTCAATCGCCCTCGCCAGATTTTTTACCTGCGCTACGGGCAAATGCGCCAGGGCACCGGCGGAGACGCGCGCAACCGTTTCCGTTAATCCAGCGGATCGCCGCTCGGGAATGACGATCCCGTTTGCGCCTGCTGCTAACGCCGTACGCACAATCGCGCCCAAATTGTGTGGACCCTCGATGCCATCCAGCAAAACGAGCAACTGACTCGCACTTTCCGTTTTCAGCAGGTCCTCGATTTCAACGGCCGCTTTAGACGCCGCAAACGCGATCACCCCCTGATGATGTTGCGACCCGCTGGCCCGGTCCAGTTGCGTTCGGTCTTCGAACCTCACAGTGACGCCGCGCGAACGCGCTAAGTCCAAAATTTTCTGGACACGACTGCCGTGCTGCCCGCGCGCGATCACAATCCGCCGAATCGGCCGCCCAGCAGCCAGCGCCTCTTCAACCGCATGGATTCCTGCAAGCTGGTCCATTGTTTTTGTCTGTTCGTCAGCAAAGCGCCGCGCAAAATTCGAGCATGCGTGCGCGCGCGCTCTTCACCGGGATGCTGAAAGAAAGCTGCGCCGCTCTATCAATCAGCAGGATGACGCGATCCAGTTCGCCCTCACCGGTTCGCCCGGCAAGGGCCAGCCGAAGAGGATAAAAAATCTTGCGGCCACCCGATCCGAAAATCACCTTCAGCTCAGCGATGATTTCGCGTAGCCGCTCCGAATCGATTTCCCCTCCCGCGAGCACTCGGCTGGCCAGCTCCCGAATCACGTCGCGCGCTCCCTCCCGCGCCATCACTGCTTGATTGTCTTTCAATTCCAGCACTTTCCCTGCGTCATACGAGAAAATCAGTGCCAAAAGCTCCCGTAAACGCGTCTTTTCTTCTCCCGTCGGATGGAGCGCAACCTGCAACCCTAAAGACTCCGCCGCGTCGCGTATCCATTGCTCGGTTTCGGCTGTCGCGGGCTCTGAAAGCCACCCCTCTTCGCGCAAAATCGCTTCGACGTCAGCCGCAGAAAAAGGACTTACGATGGCGCTGCTTGGTTCCGGGGAAGGCTCGGCATTCACGTCTGAATCGTTCACGCCTGAATCATTCCCATCTAAATGGTATAGCGCGAGAGCAGGTTTCACCTGTGAACACCGGTTGCTTCAACTCTCAATCGTCGCAATCACGTGCGCCGCGACGGCTTCACCTCTTCCAATTTCGCCAATCCCCTCTTGGGTCTTCGCTTTCAAATTGATCTGCTCTGTCGAAATGCTCAGCGATTTTGCCAGCGCCGCGCGCATATTGGGAAAATGCGGCCCCAGCTTCGGCCTTTCCGCAATCACCACGGCGTCAATGTGGGCGATTCTCCAATTCTTCCGTTCGAGATACTGCCGCACCTGGCGCAGAAAAACGAGGCTCGACACGCCCCGCCACTTTTCATCGGTATCCGGAAAATGCGTGCCGATGTCTCCCATTGACGCCGCCCCCAAGAGCGCGTCGCAAATCGCATGGCATAGCACGTCTCCATCGGAATGGCCCATGCTTCCTTTTTCAAACGGCACTTCGATGCCGCCAATCATGAGCTTCCGTTTTTCCACCAGCCGATGCAGGTCATAGCCGATGCCCGACCGCGAAATCATCGTCCTTGGGCCGTTCCTCGCCTGCCGGCCAGCGGATTTCACTTCCTTGCTCTCTTTGCTCAGTCCTGCCTTCTTCAATTGCTTGCGGAGCTTGGCATCAGCCGAAAGAATTGCCGCGAGCAGATGCGCGGATGTGACTTGTCCCGCTCCGCTCTTTTTTGCCAGTTCCGGGGCGGCAGCCAGCGCGCGGCGCGATTTCGCATCCAGAGGAACTTCTGTTTGCGCCTGACTCGCTGCGCGAAGATTCTCCGGCGAAAGCCGCGCGAATTTCACCGCGCTCTTTTGCCAGTCAACTCCTCGAAACAATTCCGGCCTTTCTTTCCGAATCCCGGCTACAAGCTGCGGCAAACCGATCGTTTTGGTTTTATCCGTGATCGCCGCCAGACGCGCCATGAAAATGCACCGCCGCGCCTCTTCGTCGAAGCTCTCAAACATCGTTATTTGCCTCGCCGCTCCTGCTCGCGATAGAAGCGCGCCAGCTCCATGTCCGCCGGCTTGGTGATTTTGATGTTGCGCTCAGAACCTTGCACCACGTACACATCATGTCCGAGCCGCTCGACGAGCGCCGCTTCGTCCGAAGCGGTCACCCCATCCTGTTCGGCCCGTGTAAAAGCTTCCTTGAGGAGCATGGCCCGGAAAACCTGCGGTGTCTGTGCGAGAACAATTTTCTCACGCGGAATCGTTGCCGAAATCAGCGCCACGTCCTGCGGCAGGCTCGAGCGCCGGACTTCCTTGATTGTGTCGATCGCGGGAATACCCAAAATTGCGGCGCCACGTGTCCGAGCCTCCGCAATTACCCGCTGCACCTGCTCATTGGTCACAAATGGACGCACCGCATCATGAACCAGCACCAGCTCCGCATCCAGAGAAACCTGCGCCAGCGCATTTCCCACCGATTGCTGTCGCGTTTCTCCGCCCTTCACCATGTGCACCGCGCTTGCAAATTTCTCTTTCGCAAACCGCTGTTCGAGCGAATCCGTCTCCTCACCGCGAGTAGCAATCAGGAATTCCGAAATATCCCGGCATTCCATCAGCCGCCGCAACGTCAGCAGCACAATGGGCACGCCGTCCAATTCCAGAAATTGCTTGGGCACCTCGGAGCCCATGCGAGTTCCGAGTCCGGCAGCCGGCAGGATTGCAGCGATTCGAGGCATTCGAGAGTGAAGAGTCTAGCGCATTCGCGAGAGCAGTTAAACCTGCTGCTGACAGAACGACAAATTGCAGCGAAGCATTTACGACTGGCCTGTTTCCGGCGCGTAGGAACGCGGAGGCCGTTCGCCTCCTCCACTTGGCGCACTCGGAGCAACTACATCATTGGCCTTGCCTTCGACCGCAGGTGTGCGACTCTGCGAGGGATCTGCTGGACTAGCAGCCGATGGCGCCGTGCGATGCGCGGGCTGCTCGCCGCGATCATCGAATCGCCCGAAGATCATCTTCCCCGCCGTCGTTTGATGCACGGAGGTCACAGAAATATCGATCGTCTTGTTGATCATCTTGCGCGCGCCGTCCACCACCACCATCGTGCCGTCGTCCAGATAAGCAATTCCCTGATTGTATTCCTTGCCCTCGCGCAAAATGAAAACGCGCATGATCTCGCCCGGAAGCACCACTGGCTTCAGTGCGTTCGCCAGTTGGTTCACGTTGAGAATCTCGATTCCCTGTAGCGTCGCCACCTTATTCAGATTGAAATCGTTGGTGATAATCTTCGCGTCGTAGCGCTTGGCCAACTCAATTAGCTTCAGATCCACTTCCGCAATGTTCTGAAAATCGTCCTCTGCGATCTGCACATCCAGATGCGGCATTTTCTGTAAACGCTGCAGCACTTCCAATCCGCGCCGGCCCCGTTGCCGCCGCAGCGGGTCTGCGGAATCAGCCACCATCTGCAGTTCCCGCAGCACAAATTGCGGAATCACCACCATTCCATCAATGAAATGCGCTTCTGCAATGTCGCCGACGCGCCCGTCGATGATGACGCTTGTGTCGAGCACCTTATAAACTTGCCGCGTGCTGCGCTCCGTTCCAAATAATCCTCCGAGCGCCTGCAAATTCAGCATGTCGCCCTTGTTCGCGCCAACGATCAAGCCGATGTACGCCATAATCAAAAACACCGCCAGGCTCACAAACGAGCGCGTGCTCTCCGGCATCGTTGTGTGCACCAGAACGAGCGTGGTGAGATATGCCCCCAGAATGCCGAGAATCGAGCCGATCACCGCCCCAATCAGCCTGCGCAGACTCGCTCGCCGCAGCCGAATTTCAAACAAAATCACCGCAATCGCAAAACCCAGGCCCGTCAGAGAACCGAGCAAATGCGACAGGCTGAATGGCCGGAAGTGATACCCCGCGGCCACGCAAACCACAGTAAAGATCAACCGGATCGCCAGCATGTCCCAAAATCCGCCAACGCCGCCGGTCTCCGCTTTCGACAGCAACACAGATTTGACTGGTTGATTTTCTGAATTTGTGGAAACAGATGTCCGGCCGATTGGATTGGAAATGCGGTTCATAGATGGCCCCTTTTTATGAAAAATCGTTATGAAATTATGAATTCAGTAAAGCTTCCTAAATGCTATGCAGCCCGGCCTTATGAGCGAATTCGTATGGACGACCAACCGGAATCAATTTGACTTTATAAGAATATGAAAGAACTCTCGGGAGTATACACCTCTTCCACGGCGATGCGAAATCACGTGACGTAGAATCGTGGAATTCGCCGCCCCAGCGCACAGAGCAGGTCGGAAGTTACTGTTCCAATTTCCCGCGCAACCTGGTCCACTTGAATGCATGCATCTCCGTCTCGCCCATAGATGGTCACCACGTCGCCGATCTTTGCGTCCGCAATATCCGTCACATCCACAGCCGACAGATCCATCGAAATGGCGCCGATCAGCGGCACCAGCCGCCCTCGGACAATCACGCATCCGCGGTTTGTGCGCTGGCGAACTATGCCATCCGCATATCCCCCGGCGATCACGCCGATCCGCGAGGGCCTCGCGGCCACGAATCGCGCGCTATAGCCCACGCTTTCTCCGATGCTAATTTCACGCAAAGAGATAATTCGCGACCGAAAACTCAAGCACGGCTTCAGTGGAAATTTCTTATGTATTTCGGCGGCAGCTTCCGGTGGCTGGAAGCCTTGATGGTATCCGTAGAGCACGGCCCCGGGACGCACCATGTCAGCCCAAGTTTCCGGCCGTCCGCAAATCGCTCCGCTGTTGGCCTCATGGACGATTCCTGGCGAGACGCCAGCGGCCCGCAATTCCGCAAGGGCCGCCTCGAACACACGCTCCTGCTGCTCATTTTGCTTCGTTCGAAAATCATCCGAGGACGCAAAATGCGTGAACGTGCCGACCAATTCGATGCGCGAACAATTCTTATAAGCGCGGACAAACTCGCCAATCTCTTCCGGCGATATTCCGAGCCGGTTCATTCCGCTATCGATCTTCAAATGGAATGGAACCCGCTTTCGCGCTTTTCTGCCATTGCGCTTGGCCGCCGCGCGTTCCAAAAGCTTCAGTTGTTCGAGCCGCGTCACAGCAGGCGTCAGCTTGTACTTAAAAATGCGCTGCTCTTCGCCTTTCCAAAATCCGCCAAGCAACAGGATCGGTTTGCGAATCTCCGCCTCGCGCAGCTCGATGCCTTCCTGCGAGCAAGTAACGCCAAACATATCAATGCCCAGCCGCGAAAAAGCCTTGCTGATCGGAACCGCGCCCAGCCCGTAGGCGTTTGCTTTCA
>JASHRN010000145.1 GCA_030037335.1 Candidatus Acidiferrales bacterium
CTAGTACTGACCTTAAGAGACCCACCATTTCCTGAGCAATACGGACATCGACCGAGGTGTCAACAGGTCTCCACCTGACTGCTTCGAATCGCCGAGATCGACCCTCGCGCTCTGCCGCCACCCCCAAAGATAAACCTAGGGTTTTCTTCCTGCTCGGCATGCAGGAAGTACAGTATTGCCCCTACGGAAGCGGTCGCTACACTAGCCGACAAATTGATGGGAATTTCGCACGCACTGACGAAGGACGAAAACCTGGGAGGATGCCCTGCCACCACCGCTGGGCTCCGTTGGAACTCACTCCCTTACCAGTTCCCCACGGAATTCTCCTGTGCGGGATTCCCATCTCCTCATGCACAGTAAATCCGCTCTGATTTAATCGATCCCGTGCGGAATTCAATGCTTAGGGAAGAGCTTGCCCGTGCTGGTAACATTCGCGGACGGATTGGCACGACCGTCTACGCCCGGTAGTAAGGCCCCAGTTCTTCCAGCGCGTGGGCTACGCCGCGCAACCGCGTCTTCAGAGTGAGCGAAAGGACTTGGATCTCCTTGCGATGGCCCTCAAGATGGGAAGAGGAAATTTTCTCCAGCCGCGCCGCGAAGCGATCCAGCGCAGCGTGACACTCGGCATCGACGAGAGCCCGATTCTGTTCCGCGCGGTCCGCCATGAGCGCATTGAGAGCTTCGGTCATCTGTCGATTTAGAGTTTCGCAAAACTGGCGAACAATCTCCTCCGAAAGCACGTCCAGTCGCGACGCAGTCTGCTCATAAAATGACTCCAGGCGGCCTTCCAGGCGGCCCGAGAATTCCTGGCACTTCTTGGCAAGCAGCGCCTCGATTTGCGATGAAAATTTCTGTTCCGCGAGAGCCTTCAAATCTGCGAAAAACGGAGCGGCCCTATCCGGAATGAGATCTGCTTCGCTGTTTTTTCTGGACTGCTCACGCGCTTCCGCATCAAATTCCGGCATTCTCTGCATCGGAGGCGCAACAGATGAGGAAAACCGCTCCGGCCGCATGAACGCAATGGGAGGAGGGGAAACATGCTGTCGAGAACTGCTCGCTGAAATGGCCAACGAAGCGGAAGCATGAAGTTGCTGGGGTGCGATCGGAGCGGACGTGGCACGACTTCCACTTCCACGCGCGATTCGGGAAGTGAGCAGTTTATGCCTGCCGTCCCACGAAGCCATAAAGAAGCCGCCGCTAACGCGCGCCAGCGCTCGGAGGCCACTTAGCAGGCTGTGCCAGGCCGGCTGGCATCGCTGTTTCCAAAGATTCGAGAGCGTCTGGCGGCAGTGGCTTTCGATGTGTGCCACTCGCTCCCGTTGTACCTGCATCCACTTTTGAATAGCTTCGCTTTGGCTCGCCATATCTGCCACCTCGCCGGGAAGGATCACTAATTCCGTATTGTCGCATCTTGTTCCAGAGCGTTTTGGTGCTGATGTGGAGAGCCCGTGCTGTTTCGGTGCGGTTCCATTGGCTCTTTTTCAGGCATTCCTCGATCATCTGACGCTCGGCCTCAGCTCGCATGGACGCGATGCGCGACTTTAAACCGCTCGGGTAGGCCGCCCCATCTTCGTCGAACGGCAGTTGCGAGCCCGCCACCAGTTCGGAAACTAACGCCTCATCATCCTGCAAAATCAGATGTCGACAAATGAAGCTCTTCAGCTCTCTGATGTTTCCGGGCCAGGAGTGCTGCATGCAAGCGTCGAACGCGCGCTTCGATAACGGCCGCGGCAGGCAGCCCAGTTCTACGGCGAGCAACTTGAGAAAATAGTTTACAAAGAGCGGAATATCCGGGCGCCGCTCACGGAGGGGAGGCACATGCAGAGTGATGGTATTCAATCGATAGTACAGGTCCGTCCGAAATGCCTTTTGTTCGAGCGCCTTTTCGATGTCGATGTTCGTGGCGGCAATCACTCGGACATCAACGGTCAATAGTTTGCGGCCGCCTAAACGTGAGAATTGCTTGTCCTGAAGAACGTGGAGCAATTTGGCTTGCAGACCGAAAGGCATCTCTCCAATCTCATCCAGCAGAATCGTGCCGTGGTCGCACAGCTCAAAGAGCCCGGGCTTGGACCTGATAGCACCCGTAAATGCGCCCGGCTCATAGCCGAAAAGTTCGCTTTCCAACAACTCTGCAGGCAGCGCGGCGCAGTTTATTTTCAGGAATGCTCGGCTGGCGCGCGGCGAAAGCGCATGCAGCTTGCGCGCCGCAAACTCTTTTCCAACTCCCGACTCGCCGAGAAGAAGAACAGGAACATCCACGCTTGCCACACATTCAATCTGATGTTGCAGCTCAATCATCGCCGGGCTGAAAGATGGCGAAAGCTCCGGAGGACCGGGCACGGATGCGACAGGATTGTCGTTCTCTACGCTTGGTTCGCGGCGAATTTCCCTGCCGGAGGCTGGTCGGTCAAAATCAATCACACGAGCTGAGGCATTCATCAGGACTCCCAAAATTCCGGCCCGCGCGGTTCCAAAACACTCACGGGAAGAATGTAATAACCTCTGAACCCCTGTTTCAGCAAAAAGTCGCTGAGGACGTTGCTCATAGTAGTGAGAGAAGCGCCCCGCCGCCATAGGTGCAGTACTGAATTCCGAGCGGGAGAAATACGTAAGGTCATGTACGGCCTCCGCTCCGCACTCTACTGCTAGGCCTGAACCAACCCGCGACGAATCGCGTAGCGCACCAGCCCGGCTGTTTCGTGAATATCGAGCTTCTCCATGATTCGGGTGCGATGCGTCTCCGCCGTCTTCACACTGATATTGAGTACTCCTGCCACTTCCTTGGTTGTCTTGCCCTCGGCGATGAGTTGCAAAACCTGGCGTTCGCGCGGGCTGAGAGGCTCCGAGGAAAGCTCCGTCTTGTTTTGATACGCCTGAACCACGGCGCGAGACACTTCGGGACTCAGGTAAACGCCACCGCGCGACGCTTCGCGGATAGCCTGCACCAGGTTTTCCGCGGCATGCGTCTTCACCACGTAACCCTTGGCGCCAACACGCAAGGCGTCGAGAAGATACGGGTCTTCGTCGTGAACGGTGAGAAAAATGGTCTTTGTCTGCGGTGAAACTTTTTGAATTTCCTTCGCGGCATCAATGCCATTCAGTACGGCCATGCTGACATCCAGCACAGCCACGTCCGGATGGAGTGATTCCGCGATCTTCACGGCCTCCTGACCATTGGCAGCTTCGCCAACAATCTTGAGTCCCTCTTTTTCCAGCAGCACTTTTAACGACTGGCGGACGATCTGATGATCGTCAGCGAGCAACACTTGTATTGGCATGGCTTAAGCCTCCACGGGAACGAATATGCGAAGCTCCGTTCCCTGTTGTGGTGCGGATTCGATTTCTAGCGTTCCTCCCAGGACGGTCAGCCTTTCCCGTATTCCCAGGAGGCCCAATGTATTCCGGCTCCCCTTAGCCACGGCGGCGGGATCGAAGCCGACTCCGTCGTCGCGGATACAACAATGAAATTCACCTGGAATTCTCCAAAGCCGAATGCTCACACGAGAGGCTTTGGCGTGTCTGGCGACGTTGTTGAGTGCTTCCTGCGTGACTCGGTACATTGCCGCCTCGACGCTCCTCGTCAGGCGCGGGTTCACCTTGCCATCCACGTTCACGGGCAGGTCGAACCGCTTGGAAAATTTCTCTGCGAGCGTTTGCAGCGCGGGGACCAGTCCGTAATCATCCAAAACCGTCGGCCGGAGCTCGTGAGAAAAGTTGCGCAACTGTTGCTCGACCTGTTCAAGAAGGGTCTCGATTTCCGTGAGATTGAACTGTGCGCCAGGCGATAATCCACGCGCCATCTGACGGAGCTGGATGTGAACGGCAGCCAGAAGCTGGCCGGATTCGTCATGAAGAGCGCGCGCAATCCGGCGGGTTTCACTCTCTAATGATTCATTCAGGCGACGCAAAGTGTCATTCGCTTCGCCAAATGCCCGGTGAGTCATTTCAAAGGGAGACATCAGCTCAACAAAAAAATCGCCGGCCTGATGAAGCACGCCGATCTGCTGCGTATCCCCTAGTATTTTTTCCACGGACTGCTGATGAAGCGCAATCATATCCAGGATGCCCTGCCCTCCGCTCAGCGCGCGGCGGCCCAGTTCATAGGCCTGTTTCAGAGAACTTTCTCCGCCTTGGCGAAGATAAGATCTCAGCGCGCGTTCATACTCGCCCTGCAGCCCTTCCACTGGGCACCTCCTTCTGAGGCCCGGTGTAACGGGCAACGAGAACCAATGCGTCGTCTGTCGCTCGGGCAAAACGAGCCATGATGGCTTCGGCGGTCGCCTGGGTCGTGTCCGCCCTTAAGCTTTCGGCAAAGCCTGGCCGAATGCCGTCCGTCGTAAAAACCAGCGTATCTCCCTTGACCACTGGCACAATGGAAGCAATCAAGGAAGGTAGTTGATCTCCAATGACTCCGCCGCGCAGAGGAAGCACTTCCTGCGTTAAACTACCGTAGGAATCGCGGTGCAGCAGCACTCCTTCCACATTCCCCACGCCAAGCCATGTGACCGTGCTGTCGTTTGCGTTAAAAGATGCAACGCTCATCACCACACCCCGCGTCGACTTCAATTTTTCATGACACAGGCGGACCAAAGTTATCACCGACTCCTGCGCGTTTTTTTCCAGCACCGTGTTGGCGATTCGTGCAGCACTGGCTGCCTCCGACCCGTGCCCGAGGCCATCAATCACGGCAACCATCGCGCCCCCATCAAAATGGACAACGGTATGCAAATCTCCGATTTCGTCCTGCCCGGACAATGCGCGGGCCGCCACGCCGCATTCAATGAATGACTTTACCGTTTCCATTTGCGCGCGGTGACCGTCGTGCCCTGCCCGATCCTCGACTCAATCTCAAATTCGTCCATCAGCCGGCGAACCCCCGGCAGACCCAAACCCAGGCTTCGCGAAGTGGAAAAGCCGCCCTGCAGCGCCCGCCGGATATCGGGGATCCCAGGCCCTTGGTCGTGAGCGCGAACCATAACGCCGCGCTGATCTCCGCGCTCCAGAACGCGCAGCACAATCTCACCCTGTTTGGCGTAAAGAACGATATTTCGCGCCAGCTCGGAGATAGCCGTGGCAATCAGAGTCAGCTCGCTTGAAGAAAAACCCAGCGTCGCGGCAAGGACTCGCCCTTTTTGCCGCGCGGAGACGATGTCCGTATCGCCGTCGATCCGCACCGCGATTTCTTCGAGGACGCGGTCACGGCCGTTGCCCGCAGCGGGGTCGGCAGAGGCGGCTGCGCCAAACGGGTTGCGCTCAGCGTCCACTCGGGCTCGCTTCCTTGGCTGGACTGGAATCCTTCTTACTGAGAAAAGCAATGCCTTCTTCCAAATCAAGAGCGGTAGGGACTCCTTCGAGCTTCAATCCCAGCTGCACCATGGTGAAAGCCACATCGGGCTGGATTCCGACGATGACGGTTTCCGCTCCGCGCAGTCGGATCATGAAGGTGATGTCACGCAGCGTTCGCGTGGCGAAGGAATCCATCACGTCGAGAGCGGTCACATCAACGATCACACCGCGCGACCGCAGCCGCCCCACCTGCTCGACGAGCTTATCGCGCAGTTGTACCAGATCTGCGTCAGACAGCGCCGATTGGATGGACGCGATGAGATACGGCCCTTGTTTGAGGATGGGAACTTCCACGTTTTATCCTCTTATCCTCTATTGTCGGGCGTGGTCTGGCGATGATTCAGCGAATGTGACAACTTTGTAGCCGAGGAGGCGTTCGGCTTCTTCGATGCCGCCTTGCAGGTCTCCGACCGTATTCATTTTCCCCAAATCGACGCCAATGGTGACGAGGGTCTGCGCGATTTCCGGCGACAATCCCGTAATGATGACGGTTGCGCCCAACAGCCGCGTAGCTTCCACCGTCTGCACCAAGTTATTCGCAACGTTTGCGTCCATGACGGGCACGCCGGTGATGTCAATCACCACCACCTTGGCGCGATTGGTGCGAATGCCGCGCAACAATTGTTCGGTCAACTGGCGCGCGCGCTGCGGATCGATCACTCCGATGATCGGAAGAATTAAGAGCCTTTCGCGCACCTGCAACACCGGCGTCGACAGCACCCGAATCGCTTCCTGCTGCTCGCGTATGACGCGTTCGCGCTCTTGCACGAAACCGACAGCCACGGTGTTGGCAATGCGGTTCGCCGCAGGCTCGTAAGCGTCCAGAATGCGATTGAGCAACGCGAAGTCGTTCTGATATTTGGCAAAAAGCGAACGGGCCAGAACGTCGCGCAACAGAAGCACAATGCCGACCACTTCGTGCGTTTCGACGCCGCGCGGAATGATGCGTTCCGAGAGGTTGCGCGCGTAGGCTTGCAGTGCTTCAAAAGTCCCGGTTTCGAGAGCTTCAACGTAGTTGTCGTAAACCGAAGTCGCCTCGGCAAAGATTTCTTCCTTGGTCATCGCGGTCAGTAACTTGGCTTCGGTGATGCGCCGCGCCCATTCCTCCCGCAATTGGGTGCGATTCTGCCGCAAGTGCGCAACTAATTGCCGCAGCAGCTCCGCCGTGGGAGCTGTCATCTGATGAGCGGGGCCAAAGGTGGTTCGTGTATCTCGCGTTTCGCGTATGTCCTGCGCCATCCGGTTTCCTCCTGTTTTTGCCAGCACGGCCAATGTAGGCACATCCAGAAAGCGTTCGACTATGCTGTCAGGCGGATGGAATTCTCACCTAAGCGCAAGTTGAGGCAAATCAGGAAACTACCTTGTATTTGCCGAGTATTCACCTTACATAGATTGCTGTAGAAATAGTGGCTCTACCGATGTCCGGCGGCCACCGAGGATTCGAGTTTCAAAGAGGGGTAGAACTGCTTTCCGGCGAGCACGGCCCGTACCGCGTCGATCAGATCGCGGCCAGCCTTTCCTTTTGACAGGAAGCCATGAGCGCCCGCGTTGAAGCTCTCCTGAAGGGTTTGCTCCGAGTCATGGACCGTAAACACCAAAATCCGCGTTTCGGGACAAGAAAGTAAAATCTGGCGCACGACAGCGAGTCCATTGAGCCCAGGCATATTGACGTCCAGAATTACCAAATCGGGTTTAAGGGCTACCGCCTTTTCGACGGCATCAATGCCGTCCTTTGCTTCTCCACAAATGGACAAGTCAGCTTCTTTCTCAAGCATCGAGTGCAAGCCGCGCCGGAGCATTTCGTGATCGTCAGCCAGAAGGAGGCGGGCTTTCGCTTTGTCGGTCTCTGCAGAAGTGTCTTCAGCTTTTCCAGCCGACTCCTTTTCGGCAGGAAGCGAGAGTTTCAAGATCGGAAGGGAAGCCATAACAGCCGTGCCTTTGCCTAATTTCGAAAAGATGTCGAGAACTCCCGAGAGCTGGCGGATGCGCTGGCGCATGCCCTGAATCCCAACTCCGAGCGGAGCGGCCTCCGTGCTGGGTGAAGTGCTCTGTTCGACTTTCATTCCTTTGCCGAAATCGCCCACTTCCACTTTGTACTCGTTTTCGTCGCCGGTAATTCGGACATAGGCATTCGGACTGCCGGAATAGCGATGAACGTTGGTCAAACTCTCCTGGACCACGCGAAACAAGGCGACTTCCGCATCCGGCCGCAAGCGAGGCAGGCCGCGGGCAACATCCACATCGGTGCGAATACCAGTGCGTTTCTGGAAGCCCTCCGCATACCATTTCACGGCTGCGGGCAGACCAAGCTCATCGAGCAGAGGAGGGTGCATGAGATAGGAGAGAGTGCGGATCTCTTCGACGATCTGATTGGTGAGGTCCAGGCATTGCGCAATCGACTCCCGCGTCTCGTCATTCGCAGTTGGAGAGAGGAGGCGCGTCATTCGCGAAAGCGCGATGCACTGTAGCGCGAGCTTTTGGCCGGTAATGTCGTGCAGATCGCGGGCAATTCGCCGTCGTTCCTCGTCCTGAATTTCAAGAAGCCGCGTAGAGAGCAGCCTTAACTCTTTTTCGCTGGCGCGCAGCGCCTCACTGTTGTCCGAAATACCAGTGAGATCCGTGGCCACAGCACAGATGGTTTCGCGGACCCCCTTCATGGGACTGAGAGAAAGGCGAATCAATATCTTTCGCCCACCGGCGCCCTTAAGCTCAACTTCTCCTTTGACGCTTCCTCTCGTGCCACCCTCGAGGAGAGCCTCCATTCGAGGCAAACCGGCAGGAGATACATAATCCTGCAAACGCGAACCAAGGAACTGTTCCAGCGGCTGATCTACGAACGCAGCAAAACGCGTATTCGCATAGAGGATCGCGCCTTGTGAGCTGAGAATGGCTGCACCTTCATTCATGTTTTCCACGAACACGCGGCAGGCATGCTCGGTCGCATCAGGAAGCAAGGCTTCGCTCACTGGGGACATCCGCGCCGCGTCGGCTTCGCCGCGATGAACAGTGCTAAGAACCTGATCAAGCTCAGTCACACCATGGCGAAGCGCAGTGCGCGTGCCTTGGCGCACCTTCTTCTTCCGCCGAGAACCGTTGTTTCGACCGTTATTCATTTGCGGGTGCCACCTGCTCCGCAGATATAGAGACGAAAAATGGTAAACGCACGAGACTCTGCGCTATTTGCGTTGGACGGTTTTTCTCCGGATGGACCATGCGTCATCTCGGCTGCCCGGGCGGGAAGGCGCGTCGTGAGGAGTGTGATGTTAGCCGAAAAATCCGCCATGGGCAAGATGCGTCATAAACGCATATGTTGACAAAACGCATTCACATGCTTATTTTGCGTGACTTAAGCAAACTCAAGAGCTACTTTACAAGGATGATGCGCAGAGCCTACCTAAACTCCGACAACATAGCAAAAGACGGAGCAACGCGATGAAAAAAACAAAGAAAAGCCAATTGCAGCAAAAAGCCGAGAAATTCTTCTCGTTTGATAAAGGCGCGGACGTGACCACTCTTCCCGAACGCTACTTGGATTATCCGAGTGAGCCCGTCGTTGTGCAGACCTTCACTACGTACGCGGTGTGCGAAGATCCAATCCCCGACTACCGTAAACGATAGGCGATG
>JASHRN010000146.1 GCA_030037335.1 Candidatus Acidiferrales bacterium
GAAACTTCTCCTCTTTGTCCCCGTTTTTCACATATACCCAGCCGTTGTCAATGCGGAATTCGATCGTGTCGCCCTCAGTCAGAGTCTTTTTCTTATTTTCGATTTCATAGACCTTTGTGTCAGTCGCAACGCGGAAGATCGGTGTTACTTTTCTCGTAGAGCTCCCAACGTAAACGTCGCGCGGATGTGCGTAACTATCCATGACCACGCCTCGTTCGGGGTAGGTTTTCGACTGCGCTTTCGCAAACACGCCTAATTGCGCACCAAAAGCCATGAAGACAATGGCGGTTCCCGCAAGCCAGAAGCGCTTCCTTGCAAGCATTCGCACTGGTCACTCCTCTCCGCTTGCGCCCTTAGTACTTGTAAAAGCCGCGGCCGGATTTGCGTCCGAGCCAGCCGGCGGCGACGTATTTTTTCAGCAGCGGGCAGGCGCGATATTTCGGATCGCCCAAGCCGTTCTGCAGCACGTTCAAAATATCCACGCAAACGTCGAGGCCGATAAAATCGGCGAGTTCGAGCGGGCCCATGGGATGATTCATTCCCATTTTCATTACCGCATCGACGGATTCCGGCGTGGCCACGCCTTCCATCACGGCATACGCGGCCTCGTTAATCAGCGGCATGAGGACGCGATTGGAAACAAATCCTGGCGCGTCATTGACGGCAACAGGATTTTTCCCGAGCTTTTTACAAAGTTCCATCGTAGTGCTGAATGTTTCTTCGCTGGTTTGCAGGCCGCGAATCACTTCGACGAGAACCATCATCGGGACAGGGTTCATGAAGTGCATGCCGATGAAATTTTCAGCGCGGGTTGTTTTTGCGGCGAGCGCAGTGATGGAAATCGAGGAAGTGTTGCTGGCCAGAATCACTCCCGGGCGCAGGACAGCGTCGGCTTCCTTCAGGACGCGCTCTTTCAACTCGCGCTGCTCGGGAACGGCTTCGATGGCGATGTCCGCGGCGGCGAGATCATTAATATCAGTCGTGCAGAAAATCCGCTGCAAGATGAGCGGCTTATCGGCCTCGGTGATTTTCGCTTTCTTGATTTCGCGGTCGAGATTTTTGCCGACGGTGTCGAGCGCACGATCGAGATGCTTCTGGTCAACATCACGAAGAATGACTTTGTAGCCGGATTTTGCAAAAACGTGCGCGATGCCGTTGCCCATGGTTCCCGCGCCCAGCACGGCGACAGTTTTGATGGCGTCGATTGACATTCAGACCTCAGAGAAAATGAAGCAGGATTTGAGTACGGGGAAAGCATATCCCACGAATAGTTGATAGTCGACAGTTGAGAGTTGAAAAGAAAGGACGCGAAAAAGCTGGCGTCCGGAAATGAACGGTAAAAATTCTAAAAGCGGAAATTTCCGCGATTAGAAATGGGTTCGATCGTTTGTTTTGTGCGAGTTGCGCGAATTTCTTATTTTTCATATTTCCGCGATTAGAATTTTGAAAGCGCATAAAAAGCGAAAAGCCGCGTTTCCGCGGCTTAGAACCTCTCTCCTTTGTCGTATGCAACCTACTACTGCGAACATATGTGTACCATACAGTTAACTAAGAGTCAAGGAAAAAATAGCGAGTTGAAGACAAAGAGCAAAGGTGAACGGCAGATTCCCTGCCTGCGTCAGGACAGGCTCGTCGTCCAGACGAAGGCAATCGGGACTCACTCGGAATGACAAAGCTGCTCTCAGGTGAGCCCGGGTACTTTCAGTCCTGCGCAGGGACAGGGCAGAGCGGAGAAAATATTCCGACGCCGCGCTCATGGGTTTTTACTGTGGCGGGAGGCCGTCGGTGATGGAGCGAACGATTTGGCGGGCGCGGGTTTCGTCTTCGGGGAGGACGCGGATGGCGAAAGGCGCGTCAGAATAGGACTCTTGCGCTTCATCGCCGGCGTCTTCTAAAAACTCCTCTGAGTCCGGCGTGCGCAGGTAGCAGTTGATGCCGATTTCCGTGAGGCAGGACTTCAGCATGTCGGCCATATTTTCGTCTTTGCCGCTCCAGACTTCCGCAGTGGCCTCATCGGGAAATAGTTCGCGGGCGATGTGGTTATGGCGAAAGTCATCGTCGGACTCGTAGTCCTCACCACCTTCTTCCTCGAGCGTTGCGGATTCCCCTCCGAACTCCGAAGCGTTGGGTGTGGCAGGGTCGGAATTCAAGGGGTTGGCGAGAATGGAATCGAGAATGGGCTTGGCCTGCGGAAAGTTTGCAGCCGGAACCCAAACTTCTAAGTCGGCGTGTTGCGAGCTGAAGACGAGGCGCGCGTCGAGCTCTTCTTTGTTGTACGGGATGTTGGCCTCGTCGAGGGCAGTGGTAAGCGCGGAGAAAATGCCGCCGCTGGCGCCGCTCCAGAGAAGTGTCGGATGATCCATTTGCGCGGCCGTCGCGGGCGCTGAGTGGTCGATTTCCTCTTCGGCAGGAAGAGTCTCGACTAAATCGACGTCGCAGGTATTGCAGCGCGTGAAGCCGCGGCGAAATTCGTATTTGCAGACGGGACAAAACATTGACGAATGAATTTTACAATGCGGACGGGAGAATGCAAATCAGGCGCGAGACCCTTCATTTTCGTGCGCATGAGGAAGGCGCGACTCGCCGAGTCGCGCGGGCGCAGCAAGCAGCGCCCCTACAAGAGACAAAGGCGAACAGCAGATTCCTCACACCGTTCACAGAAGGCGCGTGAACGGGTTCGGAATGACATCGAAACAAAAACCAAAACCGCAGAATTTGGCAGAAAGCGCGAAGCTCTGCCCTACAAAAATTGAGGTTCGCAGCTATTTCTTCGGATGCGAGGAACTCAACGAGAATGAGCCCATGATGACTTGCGCTTCGTCGCTGTTGAGCCGTGCTAATACCACTTCGGGCTCGGACACAATTTCCCGACCATTTGTGTAGGCAATATCCCGCGCGCGGAAATAGTAGGATTTGCCAGCTTCGGCAGTGAAGTGAGTGGCGGCCGTGGAGCGCTTAGGCCCAATGTAACCCAGGCCGGTAACATGCGATTGCCAGTTGGCGCAAACGTCGTGGTCGCCGGCATCCACAAAAGCGTAGATGAACGAATTGGCGTGGGTCGCACCGATCCATGTTCCGTCAATGGCAAAGCGCGTAGTGGGACGCGGCCTCGCGCCGTACTTCACGTCATCCTGGAAAAGATATACGAGAGCTTTCCCAGGCTGCATTGCCGGCAAGGAGTATTTTTTCGAAGTGCTGACGTCGAATGTGACGTTTGCCGGACCGCAGCCGGGACCCGCTTGCGCGCGGGCTTGCGAGGGGCACACCATTAAAAGCGAAGCAATCAGAATTACGCGGGCTGGGGTCATTTTTGGCCTCCCATGTACGAAATGGACTACCAATGCTTACTGTTTATGAGACGCGTCGGCGTGCGAGTAGTTTCAGGAGGCACGCCTAGTGGTGATCATGAAGATCACTTAACGCTGTACAGTAAAATCTTGTCTATGTCCCGAGGCGAAAGTTGTCTTCCTGCGATAGGAATAAGCTCTTGGCGCAGCGCCTCACAACGAATGAAAAAACGTGCATATACGTTATCGTGATCCGGGAGCTGCCGAAGATCCCTGCCCACGCCTCGGGTGAGTCCACAGATTGCCTTATAAGCGCGTGAATCGTAGATATAGAATCGCTCGGGGAAATGAAAATGCAAATACTTCGACGCGAGAGATCGTTTCTCCAATCCGGAGATCTTGCAGAAAAGATCCATGACTTTCTTGTGTGTTTCAAGGGTAAGAGCTAAGTCATCGCTCGACTTTCTGCGGAGCTTGTTGAACCAAGTGTCTATAGAAGAGGCATGGATCTTCGGCGCGACATTCTTTACGTAAAACACGTCTCCAAGGGACCCCTTAGCCGCATTGGATCGGCGTTCGATAGCAGCCGCGTAAGTACGGCCGATGATCCAAATTTTAGCGATAATAATGTCATCTTGTGTGTGTCCTGAATTGTCGGCACATAAGCGGTATAGGACATCATTCGCGAAATCCCAATCCTTAATCGAGAGGGCCTTTTTCACGAATTCGCGCGTCAGGGATATCGAACGTTTCATTTACGACGGTAGACTACACGCGTTCGACGGCCATGGCGACGGCGTTGCCGCCGCCGAGGCAGAGCGCAGCGATGCCGCGTTTCAAATTGCGGCGCTGCAATTCGTATAGCAGAGTGACGAGAACGCGCGCGCCGCTTGCGCCGATAGGATGGCCGAGCGCGACCGCGCCACCGTTCACGTTGATTTTCTCAGGATTGAGCTTCAGTTCGCGGGCGACTGCCATGGCTTGCACGGCGAAGGCTTCGTTCAGTTCGATCAGGTCGATGTCCTTGTCGCGGTCCCAACCGGTTTTCTTGAGGAGTTTATTGACGGCTTCGACGGGCGCCATCATCACCCATTTTGGTTCGACGCCGCCGACGGATTGGGCGACGATGCGCGCCATAGGTTGTTTGCCGAGGCGCTGCGCGTTGCGTTCGCTGGTGACGACGACTGCCGCGGCGCCGTCGTTTGTGCCGGGCGCGTTGCCAGCGGTGACGGTTCCATCTTTTTTGAACGCGGGCTTGAGCTTGCCGAGGGCTTCGAGCGAAGTGTCGGCGCGCGGAGTTTCGTCTTTGCTGATGACGATGGGCTCGCCCTTTTTCTGCGGAATTTCGATGGGCACGATTTGCGGTTCGAAGAAGCACGACTTCATCGCGCGCACGGCTTTCTGATGGCTTTCGAGTGCGTACTGATCCTGCTCTGCGCGAGAGATCTTGTATTTCTCGGCGACGAGCTCAGCGGTGATGCCCATGTGGTAGTCCTCGTAAACTTCCCAGAGGCCGTCATGAACCATCGAGTCGATGAGCTGGCCGTTGCCAAGGCGATAGCCGGTGCGCGCCTGCATGAGCAGGTAGGGGCAGTTGGACATGGATTCCATGCCGCCAGCAACGAGCGTCTCCGATTCGCCAGTGATGACCGCTTGCGCGGCAAGGCCGACGGATTTGAGTCCCGAGCCACAAACTTTGTTGATGGTCATCGCGGCAACGGAATAATCGAGGCCGCCTTTGAGCGCGGCCTGGCGCGCGGGATTTTGGCCGATGCCGGCTTGAACAACGTTGCCCATGATGCATTCGTCGACGGATTTCGGATCGATTCCGGCGCGGCGGACGGCTTCGGCAACCACTTTCGCGCCCAATTCAGGCGCGGTGAGCGAAGAAAGTCCTCCCATGAATTTTCCCATCGGCGTGCGGACGGCGCTCAGGATGACTGGCTGGTCGTCTGCCTGTCGTGATGCGTGTTGCGATCCGGATTGCGAAGACTGCGGCATGATGCGGGCTCCTTATCGATTGCGTTGCGTCGAATGAACAGTCAATTATAGGCGGCGGGGAGAAAGCGGTCAATTTGGCACGCATAGCGAAGCGCGCTAGAATTCGAATCTCGACAAGATGACCGGTAAACCTTCAGGCGCACTCTCGGATTTGAATGCGGAGCAGGCGGCCGTGGTGGAGCACGGCGAAGGGCCGCTGCTCGTGGTGGCGGGCGCGGGCACGGGCAAAACGCGCGTTATCACGCGGCGCATTTGCCATTTGCTCGAAAATAATCCGCAACTCTTCGGCGAAAATATTCTCGGGCTGACCTTCACGGACAAAGCCGCGGCGGAAATGGAATCGCGCGTGAAGAAGTTCGCGGGCGCACGCGCGGAAGGCATCTGGCTGAGCACGTTTCACAAATTTTGCCTCGACAAAGTGCTGGCGGAGGCGAATCCCGGCCTGCAAGGAATCAACGACGTTGAGCACTGGATCCTGCTGCGCAAGAACATTCGCGAGCTGGCGCTGAAGCACTATACGCGGCTGGCCGAGCCGGGCGAATTCCTGAGTGATTTCGCGAAATTCTTCTCGCGTTGCCAGGACGAACTGGTCACTCCCGAAGATTACCAGCGCTACGCGGACGGATTGCGGCGCACCTATGAAACGCAGAAAGGCGCGCTCGATGAAGAGGCGCGCGCCGCGGAGGAAGAAAATCTGGCGCGACATGAAGAAGTCTCGCGGGCATATCGCACGAGCGAGCGGCTGCAGCGCGAACGCAATTTGATTACGTTTGGCGGGCAACTGCTGCGTTCGGTCGAGCTGCTGCGCGCGGATGAAAACCGCCTCGCGAATTTGCGCGAGCGTTACCGCTACATTTTGGTGGACGAATTCCAGGACACGAATATCGCTCAGCTCGAATTGCTCTGGCTGCTCTCCGGCAATCGGCGCAACATTGTCTCTGTCGGCGACGACAGCCAGGCGATTTACCGCTTTCGCGGCGCGTCGTTCGGCAGCTTCACGATTTTTCTGGAAAGATTCTGCGGCGTATCAAAAAACGCAGCTCCGGATGCGAGGCTGCCGCTGCGCTCGCTCACGCAAAATTACCGCTCCACGAAGCGCATCCTCGACGTGGCCAGCGAGGTGATTCAGCATAACGAGCGCCCGTCGTTTTTGCCGCACAAGCCGCTGGTTACCGAGAATCCCGCAGGCGAAAAAATCCGCATCGTTGAATTTGCGAGCCCGCAAGAAGAAGCGCACTGGGTAACGGGCGAAATCGAGCGGCTGCATGCGGCCGGGCGTGAATGGCGGAGCTGCGCGGTGCTCTATCGCAAGCACGCGAACCGCTCAGCGATGGTCGAAGTGCTGCGGCGAAAAAATATTCCCTTTGTGATTCGCGGTCTCTCGGTGCTGTCGAGCACTTTAGTGCGCGATTTGATCGCCTATTTGCGCCTGGTCACGGTGCCTTCGGACAACGTGGCCTGCGCCCGCGTGGTTGCGGCTCCGTACTGGCGTTTCGAGCCGCGCGATCTGGTGCGGCTGGCAGAGCGCGCAAAGAAAAATCAATCGCTGATGAGCGCGCTCGAGCATCCGCAGCAGGAATTCGCGTTTGCCTCGCAGGCGAAAGCTGAGGAACTGCTCGGTTTTCTCAAGCGATTGCGGCAACTGGCATCGCGCGCGCCGGCACGGACAGTTTTCGATTCTCTCGTCGCCGAATTGGGCCTCTCACCGCTTCCTTCGGATGCTGACCGCCTGCACCTCGAACGCTTCGCTGAGTTCCTCGCGGAATGGGAC
>JASHRN010000147.1 GCA_030037335.1 Candidatus Acidiferrales bacterium
TTTGGCGAAGACATCGCGGATTGCAGCCGTGAAGAAAACCTTTCTCAAGTGAAAGGGAAAGGCGGTGTTTTCAAGGCGACTTCTGGATTGCAACGCAAGTATGGAGGAGAGCGAGTCTTCAATTCGCCGCTGGCGGAAGCAAACATCGTGGGCCGTGCCATCGGCATGGCTACGCGGGGCATGAAGCCTGTGACGGAAATCCAGTTTTTTGACTACATCTGGCCGGCGATGATGCAAATTCGAAACGAGCTGGCGACGATGCGCTGGCGCTCAGCGGGGAAATTCAAATGCCCGGCCGTAATTCGCGTGGCCATCGGAGGATATTTAACAGGCGGCGCGATCTATCACAGTCAGTGCGGCGAGAGTTTATTCACTCATCAGCCGGGCTTGCGCGTGGTGATGCCTTCGACAGCGTTGGATCTTTGCGGACTGCTTCGCACGGCGATTCGATGTGACGATCCGGTGATGTTCCTCGAACACAAGCATCTTTACCGCCAGCCATATAATCGCAGCCCATATCCCGGTGCGGATTACACGGTCCCATTTGGCAAAGCTCGCGTAGTGCGAGAAGGAAGCGATGTTTCCGTCGTGACGTATGGCGCCGTGGTTCATCGCGCGGAAGTTGCAGCGGCAGAACTCGCCCGGCAGGGAATTGAAGCGGAAATTCTCGATTTGCGGACGCTCAATCCGTACGACTGGGAATCGATTGTCGCGTCGGTGCGTAAGATCAATCGAGTAATCGTTGCGTATGAGGATTCGCTCTCGTGGGGATACGGCGCCGAAATTGCCGCTCGCATTGCGGACGAGCTATTTGAGGAGTTGGATGCGCCGGTCCGGCGCGTAGCGGCGACGGATACATTCTGCGCGTACCAGCCCAAGCTGGAAGATGAAATCCTGCCGCAGACGGAGGATATTGTGCGCGCGGTTCGCGAAATTGTGGCGTTCTAAGGCGCGCCTTGCAACCATTTGGGGATGTCGGGCGTACTTGTAAGTAGGGGTAGAAGCGCAGTAAAGCAGTAACAGGAGGTGCCGTATGATTTGCGGAAACTGCCAGCGGGAAATCGCGGATTATTCACGATACTGCTATTTCTGCGGCAAGCATCAGGCGACTGGGTTTGCGGGATCTCCGACGCAGCGCTTGCACCGGTCTATAACGGACAGCAAGATCGCGGGTGTGTGCGGCGGGATCGCAGAATATTTTCAAATTGATCCCACAATCGTCCGCCTGGTATGGGCGTTTGTGACATTTTTCACCGCGATCGTTCCTGGGATCGCTGTCTACATTCTGGCGTGGATTCTTATGCCTGAAATGCCAGTGGTGATGCCGGCTGCGGCGCCAGCGCAGAGCACGCCGGAGGCTCCGCGCGCGTGAACTGGCAGCAAACGCGGGGAATTTGATTACGCCTTGCCTTTGAATATCGCGCGGTCGAGCGAAATCGCGCCTGCTCCCACGGCGACGAGAGCAAATGCGGCCACCGCGAGGGTGAGAGGAAGCTGATAATTGCTCATCGCGAGAATGCCGCCTTGTGGCAGGTGTACGCGAATAATTGCGATGGCCATTTCTCCGGCGAGCAGCAAGGCAGTGACCCTCGTAAAAAGTCCTACGATCAACAGCCAACCACCGAAAAACTCAAGGATTCCAGCGATATAGGCGAAGTATGGAGGGAATCCCATGTGTGGGAACTCTCTGACCGTCTGGTGGATATGCACCAGCTTAGGATAACCGTGATAGATGAAAATGAATCCCAAGCCCAATCGGAGCAGCAACAGCGCTATCGGTTTGAGCTTCTCCAGCAGGTGCATGATCTCTCCCCAATCCGGAATTCTCTTTCCGTTGATTGCGGTTCAGGAACCATGATTGTAACAGAAAGATGTTCGACGCAAACGCGCCGTGCGATGCTCGCATCGTATTGAATGTAAATCGAGCAATTAAGCCAGAACGATTCAATGGTGCCCGGCGCTATGGAAGTTCGCCTTGACGGCTGTGCTGTCAATATTATTCTGTCAGCGGTGCCGTCTTTGATTCCCATCGTATTTTTTTTCGTGAGGCTCGCCTAAATGCGCCGGGCGTTTCTCATCTCACTTATAGCCGGTGTGGTTGTCGCCTTTTCCATTCGAGAATACCGGCTGCACAGGAAAGTGCCGCTGGGAGAAGCGTACGTTGTAAGCGATGGCGCGACCGTTTGGAACAGCACCGCCCAGATTCGCTCAGCGATCGCGAACTTAACGTACGGCCAACCGGTTCAAGTTTATCGACGCGACGCTGACTATGTGCTGGTTGGGACGTCCGCGGGTGTTCGAGGCTGGGTTTCATCGGATTCCTTGATGGACCCAGATATCTGGCGTCGAGTCGCCCTCCTATCCGAAACCACGAAATCGATGCAGGTTCAGGCCGTTGGGCACACGCGCGCTCGCGCGAACATCCACACCCGCCCGGGAGTTGGCGAGCCCGTCATTTTTCAGGCTCCGGGTGGTTCGCCGCTCGTTGTGCTGCGACACGGGAACGATAACAGTCAATCGAGCGTCGATTCGGTGGAGGCTATTCCTGACGCGACGTCGAAGGATTACTGGCTGGTTCGTGCGCGCGTGAACGGAGTCGGCGACATCTCCGGCTGGATGCTGGGGAGACTCGTCGCATTGGATTTACCTGAGCCACTGCCGGAATACCAAAGTTCTGAGGCGATGGCGATCGTTGCGTGGTTTGAAATTAATCATGGTTTGGACAGTTCTTCCGGCCGGGAACGTCCGGAGTATCTTGTCGCAGGAGTGCGAGATGCGAATTCGCAGCCGCGGTCGCAAACGCAAGCGAACGCCGCAAAATGCGATTTCAACGTGATTCGTGTCTACACGTGGAGCTCCAAACGCCATCAATACGAAACCGCGTTTCTCGATGGAGGATTCTGCGGAAGACTGCCGTTGAGTGTAACTCCCGCAAAAACAGCGGGGGGTGACGCATACTTTTCATTCTCAAACGTAACCGCAAATAGCATTGAAAGTCGCGCGTATCATATGAAGCTTACGACCGTTTGGCGAATCGATGCCACTGCGGATAAGGCGCAACGCAGAATCCATCGCGCTGGAAATACTTCTGAAAGGAGGAGCCATACATAAACCGGACAGGTTTCGCTCCTCATTTTTTTTGTGGAACTTACCAAGATGGCCTCGTTTCTCCTTCGTGCTTTTTCCCATGCTATGCGTTCTCTGTTCCTGCGGCCGTTCTCCGCAGGCGGCACAAACCGCTGCCCCGCCGCCCTTGCAGCTTATTGCGCAATGGGGCCAGTCAGGGACTCAGCCAGGGCAGTTCCAGAATCCCCAAGCGATTGCATGCGATGACGTGGGCAATGTTTTCATTGCAGATGATGGCACGTCGACACAGGTTGAGAAATTCGACGAGCAGGGGCATCCGCTTTTGGACTTTGCCGCTTTGGGCGCACAGAACGACTGGGACATTGCCGTCGATCCCGGAGGAGCGATTTTTCTGCTCGACCGGCGTCATGCGCAGCTGCAGATATTTTCTCCGGAAGGGGAACCGTTTCGGAATCTCTTCTTCCGCTATCGGCGTGATTTCCACGATCCTTCGAGTTTGGCAATTGGGCTGGACGGCAACTTTTTTATCGCAGATTCCGCATCCGGTCGCATCATGCGCATAAGCCCTCGCGGGCGCGCGCTCGAAGGGTGGGGAAGACCTGCCGGACTTCCCGAAGGGCGATGGATGCCGTATCCGATTCGCCTGGCTCCCGATGGAAATTTGTACGCTGATGACCCTGCGAGCGGCAGTATTATCAGGCTCACGAGCGTTGGACAATATGTAACTTCATGGCAGTTCTCATTTACGTCTGACGAACCATCCAGTGCTGCGCCCAGGCTCGACGGCCTCGCGGTGTCTTCCAACTTCGTTGTTGCGTCCGATGCAAAGAAGCGGCTTCTGGAAATTTGGACACTCGATGGGCAATCGAAGCTAACGGTTGATTTTTCGCAGCATCCTGAATGGGGAGAGCAGGTCTCTCCGACCGACATTGCGTTCTCGCCAAAAGGCGATCTATTCGTTCTCGACCGCCCTGATTCCCGCGTGCTTCGGTTTAAGGTTAATATCGGATCGTAAGTTCATCGACGAAAAGCTGAATCAACGGAGGCGCATTCGTGGCTCTATTGCTGACTGAAGCTGATGTCCGCAAACTTCTGACAATGCCGCTCGCTATGGAGTCAGTGGAAGCTGCGTTTCGTCATCTGGCCGCGGGCGCAGCGCGAGTCCATCCGCGCCGACGCTTGCATCTGGAGGGATTTTCCTACTTGCATTACATGGCTGCCGCGGATGGCGCGGACGGATACGAGGGCCTGAAGATTTACACAAGTTCGCGAGAAGGATTGCGATTTATGATTCCGCTCTTCCGAGCGAAAACGGGGGAGCTGCTGGCCATCCTCGAAGGTGATTACCTCGGGCAGATGCGCACGGGCGCCGCAACTGGACTGGCGACGCGGCTTCTTGCGCGTGAGGACGCTCACGTCGTGGGTATTATCGGCACTGGGGTGCAGGCAAAGACACAGCTCGAAGCTATCGTGACGGTTCGCAAAATTGAACGAATCCTCGTTTTCGGGCGCAACGCCGAGAGGCGCGAGAAGTTTGTTCAAGAAATGACCGCCAAGTTAGGTGTGCCGGTGGAAGCTGCGTCAACAGCCGAAGACGTGGTCCGCCAGTCCGAAATTCTTGTGACAGCGACGACTGCGGTGAATCCTGTTGTCAGTGGCGCCTGGCTCGCGAAGGGAACGCATATCAACGCCGTCGGCGCAAATTTCCCGCAGAAGCGTGAATTGGATTCGGAAGCGGTGAATCGTGCGAGTGCGATCTTCGTCGATTCCTGCGAGCAGGCAAAAATGGAAGCCGGCGACCTGATTCAAACATTTGAGAGCGCGCCAGATCGCTGGGATAGCGTGAAGGAGTTCGCGGAACTGCTGGCGGGACGTGTGGAAGGCCGCACCGCACGCGATCAAATCACACTATTCAAGTCGAACGGGATCGCTATCGAGGACATTGTCACCGCGGGCCGCATTTACGAATTGGCGATCGAGCGAAAGATAGGGGAGCAAATCAACCTGTGGGAAGAGACCGAGAAAAGGGAGCGCACGGCTTCTTAAGTTTTTGCGCGGCAAAGTTTCTTGACGAGTGCGTCGTGCAGCCGGCTGCGGACGTCTTCGGAGAGTGGCAGCGGTTCGGAATTGCAGAAAATCTGAATGGTTTTTTTGGTCGTGTCCACCAGGAGATGGCAATCCTCGCAGTGTTCCAGATGAACCTCGAGCGACTGCCGCAAGCCGCTGTCCATTGCTTCGTCTAAATAGTTCGAAAGCTCTTTCACTACGCCTCTGCAGTTCATTGCGCAACGCCTCGCAAAAAGTATCGGTTTAATTTGTCTCGCAATTTCAACCTCGCTCTCAAAAGCCGCGATTTTACTGCTGGAACGGAAATGCCGAGCGCGTCCGCGGTTTCTTCCGTCGAAAGTTCGTCAATATCGCGCAACTGGAACACGGTGCGAAAGGATGGATCGAGTTCGCCGATTACCTGAGAGAGAATTCGAGCAAGCTCTTCCTGAGAATAGCGCTCCTCCGGCGAAGGTCCCCAATCTTCGACGTCGCGGGGTATAAAATTTTCTTCCGTTTCAATTTCATCGTCGAGCGATACGTCTTTGTTCCGCCGCTTGCGCAGTTTCATCAACGCCTGATTCACGGCGATGCGCACGAGCCACGTGTAAAAACGCGAATTGCCCTGAAATTCGCCCAAATGCTCGTAGGCTTTCAGGAATGCTTCCTGCGAGACATCCTCGGCATCTTCGGTATTCTGAGTGATGTGCTGCGCGAGACGAAAAATCTTTCGTTCGTATCGGCTGACGAGCGCTTCAAAGGCCGAAATGTCTCCGGCTTTGGCTGCGGCGACGAGGGTAGCCTCGTTATCGGGCGGCGCTATGATCCGGTCGGCCTGGTTCTCCGGCTGAGGTTTGGGTTTAGCATTCATTTGGGAATACGAGACTAGCACAAGCGCGACTCGCAGTACATTTGACGCCATTGCGTGCTCATAAGATTCAGATCAGCGGCGAATGGCGCGCTCGCGCTTACTTTGGCAAAGGGAAGCAGGCGGGTTCTTGACAGCGTGGCGGGCCGGCATTATTCTGATCTTTCGAACGAACGTTCGACCAATTCCATGCCAATGCCGCGCGCGGTTGAGTCTGAGCAATCTTCGCAGAAGCTGGAGATAATCCTCCGGCATGCCGCGCAAGTCTTTGCTGATAAAGGTTACGAGGGCGCGTCGATCCGAGATATCAGCCGTTCGAGCCGTGTTTCCCTTTCCGGTCTCTACTACTACGTCAAAAGCAAACAGGAAATCTTGTACCTGATTCAACTGAGCACGTTTCGAACGATCCTTGCGAGACTTCAAGCGGCTCTCCGGGGTGTTCGCGACCCATCGGAGCGTCTGCGCATTCTGGTCCATAACCATCTTGCGTATTTCCTGGAGCATCCCACGGAGATGAAAGTCCTAGCGCATGAGGACGATGCGCTCGAAGGCGCTTACCGTCAGGAAGTTGCTGAAATCAAGCGCAAGTATTACGGTATCGCCGTGGAAATCTTTGAGGCTTTGCAGCCTGCAGGACAGGCGCGCGGTCTGAATTCGCGCGTGGCAGTTCTTTCTCTCTTTGGAATGATGAACTGGATTCATACATGGCATCGGCCACAGCGCGATCCGCAGGCCGAGGCTCTTTCGGAAGCGATGTCACGGATGTTTTTGCATGGAGTAATGAACGAGCGTTCGCCGGTCGCGCGCAGGCCTCTGCCTAACACTAGAGCACGTGAGACCCGTGCCGCACGAATTGCGGTGTAGTTGCGAAGATATTCACGACAGGAGGCATTTTAATGGCAACCACTCAAGCAGTCGATCAAAAGCAACTGGTGCGATATCGAGTGGAGCAGGGAATTGCAGTGATCGAATTGGATGATCCGCCGGCAAATACTTACACCTATGAAATGATGCGCCAGCTTGACGATGCAATCTTGCAGGCGCGAATGGACGAGAGCGTGCACGTTTTGCTGTTGCGCGGAGCGGGAGAGAAATTTTTCTCCGCGGGCGCGAGCATCCCGATGCTTGCGAAGGTGGACCCGCAGTTCAAATACTATTTCTGTCTCCACGCGAACGAAACTCTCTCTCGCCTCGAGCAAACGCCCAAACTCGTTATCGCCGCATTGAATGGCCATACAGTCGGAGGCGGGCTGGAAATCGCCCTTGCTTGCGACATTCGTATTGCTCGTAAGGAAGGCGGAAAAATCGGCTTGCCAGAGGTGAACCTGGGTGTTTTGCCCGGCACTGGCGGGACTCAGCGTCTGCTGCGCGTCATCGGCCGCGCTCGCGCAATGGAACTGATGACCACGGGCCGCACATTCAGCTTTGAGGAAGCGCTGGAATTTGGGCTTATCCACTATATCTACGAGCGTGATTCGTTCTGGGATGAAGTGATGTCTTACGCTCGCCAATTCTGTCCCCCGAATAAGGCTTCTCGCGCGGTTGGCCGCATTAAGCGCGCGGTTGTGACAGGAGCGGAAGTGGGATTTGGCGAGGCTCTGGGGATTGAACGCGAATTGCAGCAGTTGCTGTTCACAAGTGAAGATGCTAAGGAAGGGTTGAAGGCCTACGTCGATAAGCGACAGCCGGAGTTCAAAGGAAAGTAAGGCAACGGAGATTTCTGGAAGCGATGCGCACGCTGCCTGATCATCTTCGCAAAGGAATGAAGCTCGTGGTAGTGGGTTGCAATCCCGGAGAGCGTTCCGCGCGGGTAGGGCATTATTACGCTGGCCGTGGGAACGAATTCTGGCCGCTGCTGTACGAGTCCGGCGTGATTCCCGAACCGCTTACCTACAACGATGACCGGCGCATCGTGGAATTTGGAGTTGGCCTGACGGATTTGGTGAAGCGGCCGTCCAAGGGAATCGACGAACTCGATCGTGAGGACTTCGCCGAGGGGCGCGTCCTGCTCGCGCAGAAGCTTGAGGAGTACCGTCCGCGCGTGGTCGCGTTCAACGGGAAAATGGTTTATGAGCGGTTTTCGGGACGTCCCTGCATGCTCGGCTTGCAGAAGGAAAAACTGTACGACGCGGACGTTTTTGTGCTGCCTTCGACGAGCGGCCTGAACGCGAAGGGCAGCGGCGTAAAAATGCGGTATTTCAAGAAACTCGCAGCCGTTCTGAGACGGATTGAGAATTGAGAGCGCGATGAAGTCGCGACTCGCGAAATTATAAGGGAAGGAGAAATCAACATGCCAGCAGCGCGCATAACTACTTTCGACGACTGGGTCGATTTATTCGGCTCATGGCGCAAAGACATCGGAGTGAACTACCCGGAAATTGAGGACTATAAATTCGAGGCGAAGTTCGGGCCAATTCGCTCGAGTGAAATCGAGTTCGGCGCATTCAAAGGGCGCACGAAATGGGGAAAGGTCCTCGACATTCCCGATCAGCGAATCCGCGATGGCTTGATGAACTTGATTATTTTTCAAGGCGATACGGAATTCGCTTCCGTCGAGCAGCAGCGTCACCTGTTTCAAACATCGCCCAGCGAGCACGACCGCAAATCCCTGTGCCGTGTGGTGACCGAAGAGATGCGCCACGGCTGGCAGATGTGCACGCTGCTGATTTCGCATTTTGGTTATGGGGGCCGCGTCGAGGCGCAGAAAATGCTTGAACGGCGCGCGTTTGAGCAGAAACGCTTGCTCGGTGCATTTAATCAGGATGTCCGCAACTGGCTGGATTTTTTCACCTACACGGATTTCGTGGATCGCGACGGCAAATTTCAACTCACCATGCTGAGCTATTCAGGTTTCGCGCCCCTCGCGCAGTCCATGATTCCTATGCTGCGCGAGGAGTCATTTCATCTCGGCACTGGACACGACGGCATCAAGCGCATCGTGAAGGCCGGAGTCGTGCCGCTCAATGTGGTGCAGAAATATATAAATAAATGGATTCCGGTGAGCTATGACCTGTTTGGCGTCGATCAATCGAGCTCCGCGCACTGGTTTTACGTCTGGGGATTAAAGGGACGTTACGACGAAGCTCAGAATCAGCAAACCGCGGATTTGGGGCACATGAACGAGCACAACCGAAATCTCTATCATGCCGAATGCCTGAAATTGATCGAGCAAATCAATAAGCATGTGCCTGCCGGTCAGACGCCGCTTTATGTTCCGGACCTCAAATTCAATCGGCATATCGGCGAGTTTGCGAATCAGCCATACAGCGTCACGGGCGAACTACTTTCACCTGAGAAGCATGCCGAACACTTGAAGGAAATGCTGCCGCAGGAAGAAGACGTGAAGCTGGTGATGGACATTCAGAGCACCGAGCCGAAGTGGGTTGCGGCGAAAGCGTCGATGGAGTAGGCCATTCGGTGGAGCGGCTGGAGCCGGTCTCGATGAATCCCTCGGAGCAGATGGTAGATGTCGACAGTTGTTGCGTTGGCGCCGCGATCAAGGATCGTGTTGCGTCGGTGACGCTCGATCGCCCTCCGCTTAACGTGATGAACATTGTGATGATGGATTCCCTTCACAAGCTGATCATGAGGGTTGCCGGGTGTGCCGATGTCTTGATTTTTCGTGGAGCCGGTGAAAAAGGTTTTTCCGCTGGCGTGGATATCGCGGATCACGTACCGGAACGCGTTGCCGCGATGCTTACCGCGTTTCATGGTATTTTTCGCGAGCTGGCGCGTAGCAATGTGGTGATGGTCGCGGCTGTCCATGGCCACTGCCTTGGCGGGGGCTGCGAGCTGGCGACATTCTGCGATTTCGTGATCGCTTCGGAATCTGCGACTCTTGGACAGCCGGAAATCAAGCTGGGATGTTTTCCTCCGGTCGCGATGGTTACTTTTCCGCGGCTTGTTGGTATGCGCTCCGCCCTGGATTTGATTCTCAGTGGAAGAACCATCTCCGCGGCTGAAGCGAAACAGATTGGTTTGGTAACGCGGGTCGTGCCTGATAGCGATCTCGATCAGGCGGTTGCATCATTGGCGAACCATTTGCGCGCGTTAAGCCCCACGGTTCTCGGCATGGCGCGCCGCGCTCTCTGGAATTCCGACGGCTTCGATTTTGAACGCGCTCTTCAGTCTGTCGAGGATTTTTATCTGCATACGTTGATGAAGACACACGACGCGAAGGAGGGCATCCGCGCCTTTCTGGAAAAGCGCCAGCCCTCATGGGGAGTACAAACTGCCGACTAGGGAAAATGTATTTTCCATGAGCGCGTTGCGAGCAATGCGAGTGGCTCGTGGATAAGCAGCTTATTCGTTTGCGAATTAACGGCGAAGTGCATGAAATTGCGCTCTCGCCCAATCGGCTGCTGCTCGATGCGCTGCGGGAAGACCTTGGGTTCACAGGTTCCAAGCGCGGCTGCGATGATTCCAGCTGCGGCTGCTGCGCCGTACTGGTGGACGGCACGCCAATGCTTTCCTGCGTCGCGCTCGCGGCCAGCTACGAAAATTGCAAGATAACTACCGTTGAAGGTTTAGGCGGGCCCGGGAATCTTGATTCGGTGCAGGAAGGATTTGCTGAAATGGGCGGAGCGCAGTGCGGTTACTGCACGCCCGGCTTTATGATTGCGACCAAGGCGCTCCTCGATCGCAATCCGAATCCCACGCTGGATGAAATTCGCGAAGCGCTCTCAGGAAATCTTTGCCGTTGCACCGGTTACATGCAGATCTACGAATCAGTGAAATACGCTCTCGAGAGGCACGGCTCCATTTCATCATCAGTTCGCGAGACTCCGTCAACGCAAGCTCCGGCGGTGCGCTGATATGGCAGATGGAGTGAGCCAAAACGGCTTCAGCATCATTGGAAAGCCGCTCGCGATGGCGGATGCGGTTGCGAAAGTCACCGGCATAGGGAAGTATGCCGACGATCTTTATGTTCCCGGAATGCTGATCGGGAAAATCCTTCACTCGCCTCATCCCCATGCGCGCATCCGCTCGATCGACACTTCGCGCGCCGAGGCCCTCGCCGGCGTGAAAGCCGTCGCGACGGGGAACGACGCGCGCAATCCGTACGGAATTCTTCCCATTGGCCACGACGAACGCGCCCTCGCGCTGGATAAGGCGCGCTACATTGGAGATAACGTTGCTGCCGTTGCTGCCACGAGCGCTGAAATCGCCGAGCAGGCTCTCGATTTGCTGCGCGTGGATTACGAACGCTTGCCTGCATGGTTCGACCCCGAAGAGTCCATGAAGGCGGAATCCGGTTGGATTCACGAGCAGCGACCTCACAATATTGAAAAGGAATATCACCATGTATTCGGCGATCCGGAAAAGGGCTTCGCCGAAGCTGATTTCGTTGCGGAGGAGCGTTACTACGCTGGCGAAGTCAATCAAGCGGCGATGGAGCCGCATTCCACTCTGGCCATTTGGGAGCCGCACGACCGTTTGACCGTACACTCCTCCACGCAAGTTCCTTTTTATCTGCACCGCACGATTTCTGAAGTTTGTGAAATGCCGATGAGCCAGATTCGCGTGATCAAGCCGCTCATTGGCGGCGGATTTGGCGGCAAGAGCGAGATCATTCCGCTCGAAGTCGCGGCATGCGTGCTCGCGAAGAAATCGCATAAGCCTGTGAAGATAACGTACACCCGCGAGGAAGTTTTCTTGGCGCATCGCGGGCGCCCAATCACTATTGTTTATTTGAAAGTGGGCATCACTCGCGCTGGAAAAATCACCGCTGTCCAGGCTCGCGTGATCCAGGATGGCGGCGCGTATTGCGGATATGGGCCGGTAACGGTTCTCTATTCCGGCGCGTTGCTTGGCGCCATCTACGACATTGCCAATGTGCGCTACGACGGTTTTCGCGTTCTGACGAATAAGCCCGCCTGCGGCGCGATGCGCGGTCACGGCACGGTCAACGTTCGTTTTGCATTTGAATCCATGCTGGATCAGCTCGCGCATCAGGCAGGGCTCGACCCGCTCGAAGTTCGCCGCATAAATTTGCTGAAAGCGCCTTGCATCACGGCCAATTCGCTGCGCGTCACGAGCTACGGTCTGCCCGAATGCATCGAGAAGGTTTTCGAACGGTCGAACTGGAAAGAAAAGAAGGGAAAGTTGCCGTATGGCAAGGGCGTCGGCGTTGCGTGCAGCCATTACGTCAGCGGAGCTGCCAATCCGATTGTCCGTTCCAACATGCCGCACACGACTGTCCACATCAAAATCGACCGCGATGCAGCAGTAACTGTTTATACGGGCGCGTCGGAAATCGGCCAGGGTTCCGACACGATGCAGATTCAAATTGCCGCCGAAGTTCTCGGCGTCGGCGTCAATCGCATCAAACTTGTCGCCGCCGACACGGAATTGACGCCGATCGACTTGGGAAGTTATTCCAGCCGCGTCACATTTATGGCCGGAAACGCCTGTCTGAACGCTGCCAAAGATATGCGCGATCAGATTTTTGCGGCCGTCGCGAAAAAGCTGGGGTGCCCTCCTGCCGATCTTGTCGCCAAAAATGATCGCATTGCTCATTCAACCGATTCCGCCAAGGGTGTGTCATTCGACGAGGCCGTTGCCATTGCACTCGAATTTCACGGCGCCCTCGTTGCTCGCGGCACCTACGCTCCACCGGAATCTGCGCGAGGCGGTAATTTCCGCGGCGCCGGCGTGGGGCCTTCTCCCGCGTACAGTTACAGCGCGCAGGTCGCCGAAGTGACTGTCGATCCGGAAACGGGCCATGTCCACGTGGATAAAATCATCGCGGCGCACGATTGCGGCAAGGCCCTCAATCCGCTGACCGTCGAGGGGCAGATCGAAGGCTCCGTTTACATGGGATTTGGGCAGGCTCTTCAGGAGGATATGGTCTGGCAAGATGGCCGCCTGATGAATCCTTCGCTGCTCGAATATCGCATTCCGGCGACGAAGGAAAATCCTCAAATTGATTCGATTGTCGTGGAGAGCATCGATCCCGAGGGGCCGTTCGGCGCGAAGGAAGCCGGAGAAGGGTCGCTCGCGGCAACGATTCCCGCGATTGCGAATGCGATTTACGATGCTGTTGGAGTGCGTATCAATTCCGTGCCAATCACACCAGACAAAATTCTGGAGGCTTTGCGCGCTCGCGAAAAGGCCGGGCAGCGCGCAGAAACGAATTCACTTACGCCGGAAGCCCGCCCATGAGTCTGCCGCAATTCAGGATTCTTCAGCCGCTTACTCTCGACGAAGCCTGCCGCATGCTGGACGAGCACGGCTCGGAATCGATGATTATTGCGGGCGGCACGGACGTGATTCCCAACTTGCAGATGAGGCTCTTCGCGCCGCGCGTCCTTATCGATATCAAGCCTCTTCGCGAATTGGCGAAGATCGAATTGTCGCGCGACGGTCTGCGCATCGGAGCAGCCGCAACTCTCACGCACGCTCTCGAAACGCCCTGGCTGGGTGAAAAATTCCCGGTGCTATCGAGCGCCATTTCCACCATTGCAGGGCCTTTGCAGCGCAATATGGGAACCATCGGCGGCAATTTGTGCCTCGAAACGCGCTGCCGCTGGTACAACCAGTCAAAATTCTGGCGGCAATCGCTCGGCGGCTGTCTCAAGAAAGATGGCGACATTTGCCATGTTGCTCCCGGTGGGAAATTTTGCTGGGCCGCGTGGTCGGGTGATTCCGCGCCCGCATTTCTTGCGCTTGGTGCTGAAGTCGAAATCGCGAGCGCCGCCGGCACGCGCCGCATTCCGCTGGAGAAGTTTTACAAAAATGACGGAAAGGACCGCATCGCTCTCGCACGCAACGAGATTCTTACCGCGGTTCACGTGACTGCATCTATGTCTGGCCGCCGCGGCGTTTACCATAAGCTTCGCGTCCGCGATTCGATTGACTATCCGTTGGCTGGAGTCGCCGTCGCGATGGATGTCGATAGCACCGGTGTTTGCCGCGATGCGCGCGTGGCGCTATCCGCTGTGAATCCGGCGCCGATGCTCGTCCGCGCAGCCGCGGAATCTCTGATTGGCAAGAAATGGTCGCGAGAATTGGCCGAGGAAATCGCTCACGTTGCCATTCGCACAGGAAAGCCGCTGACCACGTCAGGTTCAACGCCGGTCTATCGGCGCGACATGGTCCGCGTGTTCACTCGCCGAGCCCTGGAAGAAGTTTGGAATTCCGCGCAGCAGAGCTCGTAAGTTCTTTGTGCCATATCTGCACTGAATGCTGGAGGTAAGTGTGACGCCAGAGGCAAGCCCGGTCATCGACATTCACATTCACATCCAGCCGCTTCACATGTTCAAGCCGGACGCTCTGGCGCTGATTCAAAAAGGCCGCAGGGATTATCCGGAGGTTCAGCGCTATTCTACCGACGCAAAGTCTTTCTTGAATTTTCTGGATGAAGCTGGAATTGAGCGCGCCGGCCTTATCAACTATGTCAGTCCGGACGTGATCGGTTTTCCTCCGGAAGTGAACGATTGGATTGCGGATTATTGCTCCGAAAATCGCTCGCGTCTTCTTGCCTTCGGCTCCGTTCATCCGAAATATGTTCCTGACGCGGGCGCGGAAGTGGACCGTCTGGCGAAACTGGGCATACGCGGGCTTAAAGTTCATCCATCGCATCAGCTCTTTGCGCCCAATGCCTATCGCGATGGTCTGGGTCTACTTGCAGCCATGTACGACCGCGCACAGGCCCACGGAATGCCTGTGATGATTCACACCGGAACTTCGATTTTCCCTGGCGCTCGCAACGTTTACGCGCAGCCCATGCTTGCCGACGACGTCGCCATCGATTTTCCGAAGCTCGTGATTATTCTCGCGCATGGAGGGCGGCCGCTCTGGATGGATGAGGCTTTTTTTCTCGTTCGCCGTCATCCCAATATGTACATGGACGTTTCTGGAATCCCACCGCAGCGCTTGATGGAATATTTCCCGCGCATCGAGGAAATTGCCGATAAAGTCCTGTGGGGCACGGATTGGCCCGGCCCCGGAGTGCCCGGCATTCGCGGCAATATGGAGAAGTTTCGCGCACTGCCGATCTCGGCAGCCGCGCAGCGCAAGATTCTTTATGATAATGCTGCGCGCCTTTTCCCCGTCCGCGCGTAAGATAAGTTCAGATGCTGCGCGGAAATCGCGAGCATTTCTAATTCATTCTATGACCGGAGAAATCAATGGGAATAAAGACAGTTGCAGTAATTGGCGCAGGGACAATGGGCCGGGGCATTGCTTACTGCGCGGCTCTCGCCGGCTATCGCACGATTCTGGAAGACGTTTCTGACTCGGTGCTCGAGCAGGGGCTTGACTACATTCGCCGTGCGCTTGAGGAAGGAATTTCGCGCGGCAAAGTGACCGAAGAGCAGAAAACCAAATCGCTGGCTGGCATCGTCACTTCTCGCTCCGTGCAGGACGCGGCTCGCGAAGCTGACCTGATTATCGAAGCAGTCCCTGAAGAGATGGAAACCAAGCTCGAAATTTTCACTATTCTCGATAAGTTCGCCAAGCCGAGCGCGATCTTCGCCAGCAATACTTCGTCCCTCTCCATCACGGAAATGGCGGCGATCACTTTTCGTCCACAGAATTGCATCGGCATGCACTTTTTCAATCCGGTGCAGAAGATGAAGCTGCTTGAGATCGTTCGCGGTCTGGAAACTTCCGAACCGGCGCTCTCCGCGTGCATTGAGGCTGGCCGCCGGATGGGAAAAGAAGTCGTTGTGGTTCGCGAGTCTCCGGGTTTTGTCACCAGCCGCATCAACGCCATGATCGGAAACGAAGCTTTTTATATGCTTCAGGAGGGAGTTGCGAGCGCGGCCGATATCGATAAAGCACTGAAGCTCGGTTTGAATCATCCAATGGGGCCGTTCGAGCTGGTCGACTTGGTCGGGCTTGACGTACGCCTGAGCATCCTGCAACACCTGCATCGCACGCTGGGAGAAAAATATCGTCCGTGCCCGCTGCTCGAACAGTATGTCAAAGCGGGGCGTTTGGGGCGGAAATCCGGCCGTGGCGTATACGACTACAAGGAAGCGCAAGCCTTTGGCGGCGCAAAGGCCTGAGGCCTGCCGCACTGATTTGATTCTGCGCGAAGAGGCAAAGAGAGTGCCCGACATATCCGCGAAAATCATCCTTATGAAAGGCGACCTCACGGAAATGGAGGTGGACGCCATTGTCAACGCGGCGAACAATGACCTGCAACTTGGCGGTGGCGTCGCCGGAGCGATTCGCCGCAAGGGCGGACCTGAAATTCAACGTGAGTGCGACGCGATCGGCGCCATTCCGGTCGGCGGCGCGGCGATCACCTCAGGCGGGCAGCTCAAAGCGCGGCATGTGATTCACGCCGCGAGCATGCAGCTTGGAGGGAGAACGACCGCGAGCGCATTACGCTCTTCGACGGCTCATTCGCTCCGCATTGCCGCCCAAAATCATCTCAAGACGATTGCTTTTCCGGCCGTCGGAACAGGCATCGCTGGTTTCCCCATGGGCGAATGTGCTGAAATTATGCTCGCAGAAACTTTGAAACATCTCCAGAGCCGCACATCGCTCGAGAAGATATATTTTGTGCTTTTCGATTCGCCTTCGCTTGCGGTCTTCGAGCAGGCTTGGAAGGAGATCAAGAAAAAGGAAGAAGGCCCGGATGGATAACGCCAGCCGGCTAAGGCTTGGCTGGTTTCGGCGGCGGAGCCGCAGCGGTCGTTTGCGTTTGGCCGTACGGCGCCTTTAGGTATTTCTCGGCCTCCGCTTGCGCGCCGCCCGTGTTGTCCTTCAACTCCTCCGCTTTCTCATATTCGTTGATGGCGCGCTCGCGTGAGCCGGTCAAATCAAAAATTTTCCCGAGATAAATGTGACTCCAGACTTCCACCCATCGATAGCTTGGGTCCAAATCCCCGTCCAGTGAATTTCGAAAACTATCCGCCGCAGCGGAATAATTCTTTTCGTAGAAGTACGCTTCTCCAATCCGAAAATCCGCCAATGAGTTATTTGCCTGCAGGTTCAGCGCTTGCTGATATTCCTGAATGGCATCGGCAAATTTGCCTTGCTCCGCTAGGCCTTCGCCCCGGGTGATCAGCGCGCGCACTTGCAATTGCGGGCTTGTTTTCAAGAGATCGTTATCCGGGTCGATAATTATGCCGTCTGGCTTAGGTTGGCCGAACGTGTCAATCGTAAATTCACTGCTCGTTCCGATCACCTGAACCGTTTTTGTCACCGCGTTGCCGTCCGTGTCGACGCGAATTTCGACGGGCATGTTGAAGGTTTCAATCGGCTGCGTTACTTTACCGACCACCTTGAATCCCTTCGGCGTGCGGTAAACGATGTAATTCAGCTTGAATTCCGGTATGCCCGTAGAGTTGAGCCACTGGGAAAAAAACGCGGTCAAATTCAGGCGAGGCTGGCCGGGTTTTGCCGCGGGCAGTTTCGCCTGTGCTGCCGTTTCGAATTCGTCGATGCTCGCGGTCTTGCCA